>NZ_JAJJPG010000085.1:0-16663 GCF_032907665.1 Intrasporangium sp. | reverse complement strand
CCTCGGTCGGATGGTAATCTTGAGCACTGACCAGTCGTCCACCCGTGCAAGCGGGCGGGTGACGTGCAAGAGAAGCTCGCTTCCACCCGCGTCGGCCAGCAGGTCGCCGGGTTCCAGGTCTGCGTGGGTTGCGCCCTCTTCGGGAGGTGCGGCACCGCGCCGTATGTCGACGAGGCACCTCAGCGGCATACGACACCTTGGGCTCCTCGTGCACGCACGGGGGGCCTTTTCCTTTGCGGCCGGTCGACCAGCAACGTCACCCAGTCATCGAACTTAGGAGCACCACATCAGCGAGCCTCGCATCAACGAGCGCATCCGGGTCCCGGAAGTGCGCTTGGTTGGCCCCAATGGTGAGCAGGTCGGCATCGTGCGCGTCGAGGACGCGTTGCGTCTGGCTGAGGAGGCGAACCTCGACCTCGTCGAGGTGGCCCCGATGGCCAAGCCGCCGGTCGCCAAGCTCATGGACTTCGGCAAGTTCAAGTACGAAGCCGCCATGAAGGCACGGGAAGCGCGCAAGAACCAGGTCAACACCGTCATCAAGGAGATCAAGCTCCGTCCCAAGATCGACCCGCACGACTACGGCACCAAGCGGGGTCACGTCGAGCGGTTCCTCAAGGCCGGCGACAAGGTCAAGGTGACGATCATGTTCCGGGGGCGGGAGCAGTCCCGACCGGAGCTCGGGCGCCGCCTGCTCGAGCGCCTGGCCGAGGACATCGCCGAGCTCGGCTACGTCGAGTCGGCGCCGAAGCAGGACGGCCGCAACATGATCATGGTGATCGGGCCGACGAAGAAGAAGGCAGAGGCCAAGGCAGAGCAGCGCCGGGCCCGCGACCGCAGCGCGGAGGCCGCGCGCGGAGCAGGGTCGGACGAAGCAGCCACCGCGCCCGAGAGCTCAGCGGCAACCGCCGCGGAGTGACCGCCGCACCACAGACGTCCCACCCCGGTGGACCGCTCCGCGCGGCGCCACCCAGAGAGTCCACGTACGCCCTGTACGCCTGGCACGACACGAAGGAGATCGGCGACATGCCGAAGATGAAGACGCACAGCGGTGCGAAGAAGCGCTTCCGCCTCACGGGCAAGGGCAAGGTCATGCGCGAGCAGGCCGGCGGCCGTCACCTGCTCGAGCGCAAGTCGTCGAGGTACACGCGCCGGATCGCGAACGACGTCGAGGTCGCCCCCGCCGACGCCAAGAAGGTCAAGAAGCTCCTCGGCAAGTGAGCCGGGACGCCACCCCCACCAGCATCGCGCTGAGCAGCCGGGGCTCCCGGTCAGGCCAGCAGCACCGAAGTGTGTTCGAGTAACGAAGGAGTGTTCACGTGGCACGCGTGAAACGGGCAGTCAACGCCCACAAGAAGCGTCGGGTCGTCCTGGAGCGCGCGAGCGGCTACCGCGGCCAGCGGTCCCGGCTCTACCGCAAGGCGAAGGAGCAGGTCACCCACTCGCTCGGCTACGCCTACCGTGACCGTCGCGCGAAGAAGGGCGACTTCCGTCGCCTCTGGATCCAGCGGATCAACGCCGCTGCCCGCGCCAACGGCATGACCTACAACCGGTTCATGCAGGGCCTCAAGGCCGCCGGGGTCGAGGTCGACCGCAAGATCCTCGCCGACCTCGCCGTCAACGACGCGCCGGCCTTCGCCGCGCTCGTCGAGGTCTCCCGCGCCAACGTCCCCGCTGCGTCGGGTGCCACGGCCGGCGACGCCGCCTGAGCGACCCTCGAGCACGTCGAGCGCCGGGACATCCCGTGCTGACCAATCCGCGAGCCGATCGCGTCAAGTCAGTCCGGGCCCTGTCCCGGCGCTCGGTGCGTTCCCGCACGGGCGAGTTCCTCGCCGAGGGTCCTCAGGCCGTGCGCGAGGCGGTTCGCTTCGCCCCCGACGACGTGCGTGACGTCTACGTCACGCCGGAGGCCGCTGAGCGGCATACGGACATCGTCGATGCGGCTCGCGCGCGCCGGCTGTGGGTGCATGAGGTCACTCCCGAGGTGCTCGCGGCCATGTGCGATGCCGACCACCCCCAGGGCCTCGCAGCCGTATGCCGCTGGGCCGGGCCCGACCTCGACGCCGCGTTGGCTGCCCTCCCGCCCGATGCCATCGTGTGCGTCCTCACGAACGTCCGTGACCCGGGCAACGCCGGCACGGTCATCCGCGGCGCGGACGCGGCCGGGGCCGACCTCGTCGTCGTCAGCGACGCCAGCGTGGACGTCCGCAGCCCCAAGGTGGTCCGCTCCACCGTCGGCTCGCTGTGGCACCTCCCGGTCGTCACCGACGTGCCCATCCCGACGATCCTCGAGGCGCTCCGGGCGAGAGGCATCCGCCTCCTCGCCGCAGACGGCTCGGGGCAGACCCTCCTGCCCGACGCCGACCTGCAGGGCGCGCACGCGTGGGTCATGGGCAACGAGGCCTGGGGCCTGGCGCCCGAGGTGCGGGAAGCCTGCGACGAGGTCATCCGCGTCCCCATCCACGGGCACGCCGAGTCGCTCAACCTCGCGATGGCCGCGACCCTGTGCCTCTATGCCTCCGCGGAGGCCCGCCATCGGCAACGGTGACCCGTCGTCCCGCACGGCCCGCCGACGGGGAATCATGCTCGCATCTCCCACGGACCATGGGGCGTGGCTATCCTTCGCATCATGGGCTCCGGTGACGACGGCCACGTGGTGACCCTTCCGGCATCGCCGGAATCGGTCCAGGCCGCCTCCTCGCTCGCCGAGCTCCTGCCCGACGGGCTCGTCGTCGTCGGCGGCGACGGGATCATCCGCTTCGTCAACCGCGAGGCCTGCCGGATCCTCAGGCGAGCGTCCGAGGAGATGGTCGCGCGACCGGCGCTCGAGGCCCTCCCGCTCTCCGACAAGTACGGCCGCGACTGGTGGCAGCACACCGATCCGTGGACCGGGCCGAGCACGCGGACCCGACACCGCGAGCGGCTCCTCGTCGGACCCGACGGCAGGGACGTGCTCGTCACCGCCCGCTACATCCGCGCCGAGGGCAACGGCCGCCTCCAACGGATGCTCGTCGGCCTGCGCGATGCGGAGGCCCGCCTCCGCGCCGAGCGCGACCAGGCGACCGTCCTGTCGACCGTCGCCCACGAGCTGCGCGCTCCGCTGACGTCGGTGACCGGCTTCACGAGCAGCCTCCTGAGGCGCTGGGACCGCTTCACGGACGAGCAGAAGCGGCTCATGATCGAGACGATCGAGTCCGACGCGAGCCGCCTCACCCGGCTCATCACCGAGCTGCTCGACATCTCCAGGCTCGACTCCGACAGCCTCAGCCTGCGTCTCACGCCGGTTGACCTCCATGAGCTGCTCGCGGCTCACGTCGGCCGCCACGAGCTGAGCCGCACCGGCGGACAGGTGCTGCTGCGGCTGGGCCCGTCGGCGCAGGAGCACGGCCTGCCCGAGGTGTGGGCCGACACCGACCGACTGCAGCAGGTCTTCTTCAACCTCATCGAGAACGCGTTGCGGCACGGCGCGGCCCCGGTGACGGTGACCCTGGACCGCGACGCGCCCGACGGCGACACCGTCCTCGTCCTCGTCGACGACCGGGGGGCGGGGATCGCGCCGGAGGACCGCGACAAGGTCTTCGGGCGGTTCTGGCGCGGGTCCGACGGCGCCACCACGGGACTGGGCCTCTATGTCGTGCGGGGGCTGGTGGAGGCGCACGGTGGGTCGGTGTCGGTCGAGTCCAACCCCCTCGGCGGTGCGCGGTTCGCCGTCCGGCTGCCCGCCGGCGTCCCGGATGCCGTCGCGCTGCCCTGACCTGCTGCGTTGACCTGCTGCGCTGACCTGATGTCCTGACCCGGGGCTCTGACCTGCTGCCCTCACACGCGGCGTGACCCGCTGCCGGACAGGCTGCATCCGGCCTGGGTGGCCGCCCCTAGACTGGACCACGTCGCCGCCCCGCCGTCCCGAGCGAGGGCGGCCCGTCAGTGACCACCGCAGTAGCCACCGCAGTGCCCACAGTCACCACCGCTGTGACCCAGAGCAGCCCCGACCGAGAGCAGCGAACGCCGAGAGATGTCCGGACCCAACACGAACTATGACCCGGTCGAGGTGTCGGCCCTCGACCCGGAGAACGTCGAAGCCGCTGTCGAGCAGGCCCTGGCTGCCATCGCCGGCGCCGCCTCCCTCGAGGACCTCAAGGCGGTCCGCATCGCGCACCAGGGGGAGAAGAGTCCCCTGGCCCTCGCCAACCGTGAGATCGGGGCGCTGCCACCGAGTGCGAAGGCGGAGGCCGGCAAGCGCGTCGGTCAGGCCCGCGGCCGGGTCGGCGCGGCCATCGCTGCCCGCCAGGCCGCGCTCGAGGCCGAGCGGGACGAGCGGATCCTGGTCGAGGAGCGGGTCGACGTGACGGTTCCCGCGGTCCGCAGGCCCTTCGGGGCGCGGCACCCCATCGAGCTCGTGTCCCAGCGCCTCGTCGACGCCTTCGTCGGGATGGGCTGGGAGGTCGCCGAGGGCCCTGAGCTGGAGAGCGAGTGGCTCAACTTCGATGCCCTCAACCTGGGACCGGACCACCCGGCCCGCCAGATGCAGGACACCTTCTTCCTCGACCCGGTCGACTCGGGACTCGTCCTGCGCACGCACACGTCGCCGGTGCAGATCCGCACGATGCTGGAGAAGGACCCGCCCATCTACGTCGTCGCGCCGGGCAAGGTCTACCGCACCGACGACCTCGACGCCACGCACACTCCGGTCTTCCACCAGATCGAGTGCCTCGCGGTCGACAAGGGCCTGACGATGGCGCACCTGCGGGGGTCGATCGACGCCTTCGTCAAGATCATGTTCGGCGAGGACACCCAGACCCGCGTGCGCGCCTCGTACTTCCCCTTCACGGAGCCGTCGATGGAGACCGACTTCGTCTGTTTCGCGTGCCACGGCGCGGGCTCCGACGAGGGTGGTGGCCAGTGCCGGGTCTGCGGCGGATCCGGCTGGATCGAGCTCGGCGGGTCCGGCATGGTCAACCGGAAGGTCCTGCGGGCCTGCGGCGTCGACCCCGACGTCTACACCGGCTTTGCCTTCGGGCTCGGGATCGAGAGGGCGCTCATGCTCCGTCACGGGGTCCAGGGCATGCACGAGATGGTCGAGGGTGACGTGCGCTTCTCGCGTCAGTTCGGAATGGAGGTCTGAGATGCGGGCTCCCCTGAGCTGGCTTGCCGAGTACACCGACCTCGCCCCCGGTGCGACCGGTCTCGACGTCGCAGCGTCCCTCGTCTCCGTCGGTCTCGAGGAGGAGGACCTCCACGGTGGCGACATCACCGGGCCCCTCGTCGTCGGCCGTGTGCTCGACTTCGAGGAGACGATCCAGAAGAACGGCAAGCCGATCCGCTTCTGCGTCGTCGACGTCGGCGACAACGGACAGATGGTCACCGAGGGCAAGCACCAGGAGATCGTCTGCGGGGCCACGAACTTCGATGTCGGCGACCTCGTCGTCGTCGTCCTGCCCGGTGCGACCCTGCCCGGCGGCTTCCACATCACGGCCCGCAAGACGTATGGCCGCATGTCCAACGGGATGATCTGCGCCGAGGACGAGATCGGGATCGGCCACGACCACGCCGGCATCATCGTCCTGCCCCGACTGCTCGGCGAGGAGCACGTGGCCGACGTCAAGCCCGGCGACGACGCGATCGCACTCCTCGGGCTCGGCGAGGAGACCATCGAGGCCAACGTCACGCCCGACCGTGGCTACTGCTTCTCGATCCGCGGGCTCGCCCGCGAGTACTGGCACAGCCAGGGCAGTCCGCCCGGGGGCTTCCGGGACCCTGCCCTCATCGACACGCCTGCACCGAACGACTCCGGCCACCCCGTCGTGCTCCAGGACGACGCACCCCTGGACGGCGTCGTCGGGTGCGACCGGTTCGTCGCCAGGGTGGTGCGCGGAGTCGATGCCTCGGCGCCGTCGCCGTCGTGGATGCAGAAGCGGATCGCCCAGCTCGGCATGCGACCGATCTCGCTCGCCGTCGACGTCACCAACTACGTGATGATGGCCCTCGGCCAGCCGTTGCACGCCTACGACCTCGACCGCCTCGGTGGTCCGATCGTCGTGCGGCGCGCCCGGGTCGGGGAGACGCTGACGACGCTCGACGACGTGGAGCGCACGTTGGACCCGGAGGACCTGCTCATCACCGACGCGGGTGATGGTGGTGGCGAGACAGTCCTCGGAATGGCCGGTGTGATGGGTGGCGCCTCGTCCGAGGTGAGCGACACGACGACCAATGTCCTCATCGAGGCCGCGCACTTCGACCCGACCTCGGTGGCGCGGACCTCCCGGCGGCACAAGCTCGTCAGCGAGGCCTCGAAGCGCTTCGAGCGCGGGGTCGACCCGCGGATCCCCGCCGCTGCGGCCGAGCTCGCCGTCCGCCTGCTCGTCGAGCACGGCGGGGGGCAGGCCGACCCGGGGGTGACCGACGTCGACCGCACGACGAGCCGTTCGGCCTATCGCCTCGACGTGACGGAGCCGTCGCGGCTCGTCGGCGTCGACTACCCCCGGGAGCGGGTCATCCAGATCCTTCGGGACCTCGGGGCCGACGTCGCCGAGACCGACGACGAGCGCCGGGTCGACGTGACCCCTCCGTCCTGGCGCCCGGACCTCGCGGACGCGCCGGACTACGCGGAGGAGGTGGCGCGGATCGATGGCTACAACAACATCCCGTCGGTCACGCCGCGGCCGAGCGAGGGCCGTGGCCTGACGCACGGGCAGAAGACGAGGCGCGTGGTCGCCGATGCCCTGGCCGGCGCGGGCTACACAGAGGTGCTGAGCTACCCGTTCGTCGCCGAGGACCTGGCCGACCAGCTGATGCTGCCCGAGGACGACGACCGACGTCGCGCCGTGCGGCTCGCCAACCCGCTCTCCGAGGAGCGGCCGCTGCTGCGGACCTCGGTCCTCGCGAGCCTCGTCGACGTGCTCCGCCGCAACGTCTCCCGCGGCCACAAGGACGTCGCGCTCTACGAGGTCGGGCTCGTGTTCCGCCCCGGCGGTCCGCTGGGGCGGGCGCCGATCCCCAGCGTGTCGGGTCGCCCGTCGGACGACGAGCTCGAGCAGCTGTATGCCGCCGTGCCCGCCCAGCCGCGACGGGTGGGCATCCTCGCGACGGGGCTGATCGAGCAGTCCGGCTGGTGGGGCGATGGTCGATCGGCAGACTGGAGCGACATGGTGGCGGCCGTCCAAGCGGTCGCCGCCGCGCTCGTCGTCCCGGTCGTCGTGTCGGCGGACCCGAGTCACGCGCCGTGGCACCCGGGCCGGTGCGCTCGCATCACTCTCGCCGACGGCACGCTCGTCGGCCATGCGGGCGAGCTCCACCCGAAGGTGCTCACGGCCCTCGACCTGCCGCCCCGGACCGTGGCGGCGGAGTTCGACGTCGACGTCCTCACTCACGCGAGCGATCGGGCGGTCCAGGCGGCCCCGTTCTCGACCTTCCCGCCGGCCCTCACCGACATCGCCCTGCTCGTCCCGACGGACGTGGGCGCCGGCGACGTCGAGGCGGCGCTGCGATCGGGGGCGGGGGAGTCCCTCGAGTCCGTCACGCTCTTCGACGTCTACGCAGGCGAGCGGATCGAGCCGGGACACAAGTCGCTCGCCTACCGGCTCACGTTCCGGGCGGCCGACCGGACCCTGACGACCGAGGAGGTCAACGGCTACCGCGACGCTGCTGTCGCCTCCGCGGCTGCTGCCGTGGGCGCCGTCCAGCGCTGACCGGAATGCCCGCGCCCGACACACCCGACCCGACGAACCCGACCCGACGCGGGCCCGTCCCGCCCGCTCGAGGAGGATGCAGAAGTATGCATGACCGTGTATAGTCATGCATCGTGATCAGGGCAGCAGTCGCGGGGGCGAGCGGGTACGCCGGGGGAGAGATCCTCCGGCTCCTGCTCGCCCACCCGCACATCGAGATCGGCGCCGTGACGGCGGGCGGCAACGCGGGGGAGCTCCTCGGGAGCATCCATCCCCACCTGACCCCCTTGGCGGGACGACGCCTCGAGGACACGACGGCGGAGGTCCTCGCCGGGCACGACGTCGTCTTCCTCGCCCTGCCGCACGGTCACTCGGCCGACCTGGCCGCCCAGCTGTCCGACGAGGTCGTCGTCATCGACTGCGGCGCCGACTTCCGCCTCGAGTCGGCCGAGGCGTGGACGACGTTCTACGACACGCCCTACGCAGGCTCCTGGCCCTACGGCATGCCTGAGCTCACGGTCGCCGGCGAGAGCACCGGGAAGCAGCGGAGCAGGCTGGCAGGAGCCCGGCGGATCGCGGTGCCCGGCTGCTATCCGACGGCGGTCTCCCTTGCCCTGGCCCCCGGGCTCGCCGAGGGAGCCATCGCACCTGAGGACATCGTCGTCGTCGCGGCCTCGGGGACGTCCGGGGCCGGCAAGGGCCTCAAGCCGCACCTGCTCGGCAGCGAGGTGATGGGCTCGATGTCGCCCTACGGCGTCGGCGGAGTGCACCGGCACACGCCGGAGATCGAGCAGAACCTCAGCCTGGCCGCCGGCACGCCGGTGACCGTCTCGTTCACCCCGACCCTGGCCCCGATGGCGCGAGGCATCCTCGCCACGTGCACCGGCAGGGTCGCCCACGGGACCGATGCCGGCACGGTGCGTTCGGTCTGGGAGCAGGCCTACGCCGACGAGCCGTTCGTCCACCTCCTGCCCGAGGGCCAGTGGCCGCGGACGGCCGACGTGCTCGGCAGCAACACCGTCCACGTCCAGGTCACCGTCGACGAGCGGGTCGGTCGGGTGGTCGTGGTCGCCGCCGTCGACAACCTCACCAAGGGCACGGCTGGAGCAGCCGTCCAGAGCGCGAACCTCGCCCTCGGCCTCGACGAGACCACCGGTCTGCCGCTCGCGGGGGTGGCGCCGTGAGCCCCCGGGTCCAGCTGCCGCGCGGCTTCCGGGCTGCCGGCGTGACGGCCGGGCTCAAGGGCAGCGGCCGGCCGGATGTCGCACTCGTCGTCAACGACGGCCCCGACCACGTCGGCGCGGCCGTGTTCACGACCAACCGCGTCGAGGCGGCACCGGTGACGTGGTCCCGCCAGGTGGTCACTGACGGACGCGTCGACGCGGTCGTCCTCAACTCCGGTGGCGCAAACGCGTGCACCGGTCCCCAGGGATTCGCCGACACGCACCGCACGGCCGAGCACACTGCCGAGGTCCTCGGCATCTCGTCCGGTGACGTCGTCGTCTGCTCCACAGGCCTCATCGGAGAGCTCCTGCCGATGGACCGCCTCCTCGACGGCGTGACGGCGGCAGCGGGATCGCTGGCTCCTGAGGGCCTCGAGGCGGCGGCGGTGGCGATCATGACGACGGACACCGTCCACAAGGTCGCCGCGCACACCGGCGACGGGTGGTCCGTCTCCGGGATGGCCAAGGGAGCGGGGATGCTGGCCCCCGCGCTGGCGACGATGCTCGTCGTCCTCGCCACCGACGCCGTCGTCACCGGCCCCGACCTCGACGCAGCGCTGCGGGCCGCGACGTCGGTGACCTTCGACCGGATCGACTCGGACGCCTGCATGTCGACCAACGACACCGTCGTCGCGCTGGCGTCGGGAGCGTCGGGCGTCACGGTCGAGCGCGCTGCCCTGACGGAAGCCCTGACCGGCGTGTGCTCGAGCCTGGCCCGGCAGCTCATCGCCGACGCCGAGGGAGCCGCCCACGACATCGCCATCGAGGTGCGCGGCGCTGCCTCGGTCGACGACGCCCTCGAGGTGGCCAGGTCGGTGGCCCGCAACAACCTCTTCAAGTGCGCGGTCTTCGGCAACGACCCCAACTGGGGACGGGTGCTCGCGGCGGTCGGGACCACCCGCGCCGCCTTCGACCCGTCACAGCTCGACGTCGCCATGAACGGCGTCCAGGTCTGCCGGGCGGGCGGCGTCGGCGAGGACCGGTCCCTTGTCGACCTCAGTCCGCGGGAGGTCCACGTCCTCGTCGACCTCCACGTGGGGGACGAGACCGCCACCGTGTGGACCAACGACCTCACCCACGACTACGTCCACGAGAACTCGGCCTACAGCACATGACACCTCCTTCGCACCAGAGCCTGAGAGGCCTCATCGACGCGGCGGCCATCCGGGTCGCTGCCGGCAAGGCCGCGACCCTCGTCGAGGCCCTGCCGTGGCTCGAGCGCTTCCGCGGCGCGCTGGTCGTCGTCAAGTACGGCGGCAACGCGATGGTCGACGACCAGCTCAAGCGGGCGTTCGCCCAGGACATCGCCTTCCTCCGCTACGCGGGCCTGCGTCCCGTCGTCGTCCATGGCGGGGGCCCCCAGATCAAGGCGATGCTCGGTCGCCTCGGCCTCGACAGCGAGTTCAAGGGCGGCCTCCGGGTCACGACACCCGAGGTGATGGACGTCGTCCGGATGGTCCTCACGGGCCAGGTGGGGCGTGAGCTCGTCGGGCTCCTCAACCAGCACGGACCGATCGCCGTTGGGCTGTCCGGCGAGGACGCCCACCTGCTCGGGGCCCGCAGGCGCGGCACCGTCGTCGACGGGGAGCTCGTGGACCTCGGCCTCGTCGGGGACGTCGAGAGCGTCAACCCGTCGGCCGTCCTCGACATCCTCGCCGCCGGACGGGTCCCCGTCGTCTCGACCATCGCCCCGGACCTCGACGTCGACGGCCAGGTCCTCAACGTCAACGCCGACACCGCCGCCGCCGCCCTGGCGGTCGCGCTCGACGCGGAGAAGCTCGTCGTGCTCACCGACGTCGAGGGCATCTACGCCGACTGGCCCGACCGAGCCTCGCTCCTGTCGTCCATCGAGGTCTCCGCCGCCAAGGAGCTGCTCGCGCGCGTGGACGAGGGCATGGTGCCCAAGCTCGAGGCCTGCATCCGCGCGGTCGAGGGCGGGGTGCCGCAGACCCACGTCGTCGACGGCCGCCAGCCGCACTCGATCCTCCTCGAGGTCTTCACCGACGAGGGCATCGGCACCATGGTGCTCCCGGACGAGGAGGGTGCAGCGTGACCACCAGCACCGACCTCATGCACCGCTACGCCGGGGCGATGGTCCAGGTCTTCGGGCAGCCGCAGCTCGTGCTCGCCTCCGGCCACGGCTGCTGGGTGACCGATGTCGACGGCAAGCGCTATCTCGACCTCCTCTCGGGGATCGCCGTCAACGCCCTCGGCCACGGCCATCCCGCGCTCGTCCAGGCCGTCGCGAAGCAGGCCGAGCAGGCCATCCACATCAGCAACTTCTTCACGTCCGAGCCGGCCATCCTGCTCGCCGAACGGCTCCTCACGCTCTCCGCGGCCCCCGGTGGGTCGGGCGTCTTCTTCGCCAACTCCGGCACCGAGGCGATCGAGGCCGCGATCAAGCTGTCGCGCCGCACCGGCAGGACCCGCATCGTCGCCCTCGAGGGCTCCTTCCACGGCCGGTCGACGGGCGCGCTCGCCCTGACCCACAAGGCGGCCTACCGGGAGCCCTTCGAGCCGCTCATCCCCGACGTCGTCTTCGTGCCCCCGGGCGACGAGGCGGCCCTGCGCGCCGCGGTCGACGACACGACGGCGGCCCTCTTCGTCGAGCCGATCCAGGGTGAGGCCGGCGTCCGCGAGCTGCCGGCGGACTACCTGCGCCTGGCCCGCGACCTCACCTCCCGGCACGGGGCACTCCTCGTCCTCGACGAGATCCAGACCGGCATCGGCCGCACCGGACACTGGTTCGCGCACCAGGCCGCCGAGATCGTGCCCGACGCGATGACCCTCGCCAAGGGCCTCGCCGGAGGCGTGCCCATCGGTGCCCTCGTCACCTTCGGCGGTGACGTCACGGGTCTGCTCGCGGCCGGCCAGCACGGCACGACCTTCGGCGGCAACCCCCTCGCCTGCGCGGCCGGGCTCGCCGTCCTCGACACCATCGAGCGCGAGGACCTGCTCGGCAACGCCCGGCGCGTCGGATCGATCCTCGACGACCTCGACGTCCCCGGGGTCTCGGCCACGCGCGGACGCGGCCTGCTGCGCGCGATCGAGCTCAGCGGCATACCCGCACCTGCGGCGATGGCCGCCGCGCGGGAGGCCGGTTTCATCGTCAACGCCGTCACTCCGACGGCCCTGCGCCTCGCGCCACCGCTCATCCTCACCGACGACGAGCTCGGCAGCTTCGTCGACGCCCTGCCGGCGATCCTCGAGAGCGCACGGGAGCACGCGTGAGCCGCACCCAGCGCCAGGCCCGCATCCTCGAGCTCCTCGAGCAGCACGAGGTGAGGAGCCAGGGCGAGCTGTCGGACCTCCTCGGTGCGGAGGGGATCGAGGTGACCCAGGCGACGCTGTCCCGGGACCTCGTCGAGGTGGGCGCGGTCAAGGTGCGCCGGGGCCGCTCCCTCGTCTACGCCGTCCCGGGGGAGGGGCGCGACGTAGCCGCCACCGGGTCCATCGGGGACGACGCGAGCGCCCGGTTGCGCCGCACCTGCGAGGAGCTGCTCGTCTCCGCCACGCCCGCGCAGAACCTCGTCGTCCTGCGCACGCCGCCGGGTGCCGCGAACTACCTCGCGTCCGCGATCGACCAGACCCGCGACCCCGACGTCGTCGGCACGCTCGCCGGCGACGACACGATCATGCTCGTCGCCGCCTCCAGTGCGCAGGCTGCGAGGATCGCCACGCGGCTCCAGAGCCTCGTCGGCTCCCAGGACTGACCGCCCCCGACCTGCACAAGGAGAACTCGATGAGCACCGATGCGCCGCAGCCCGCCGAGCGGGTGAGCCTCTGGGGCGGTCGTTTTGCGAGCGGCCCCGACGAGGCCCTCGCGGCCCTCTCCAAGAGCACCCACTTCGACTGGCGGTTGGCGAAGCAGGACATCGCCGGGTCCCGCGCACACGCGCGAGTGCTGTATGCCGCTGGGCTCCTCTCCGCCGAAGAGCTCGCCGGGATGCTGGCCGGGTTGGACCGCCTCGAGGCCGACGTGCGGTCCGGCGCCTTCGTCCCCGCCGAGGAGGACGAGGACGTCCACACGGCGCTCGAGCGCGGCCTCATCGACCGGATCGGCGCGGACCTCGGCGGGCGACTGCGTGCCGGACGGTCCCGCAACGACCAGGTGGCCACTCTCTTCCGGATGTACCTGCGCGAGCACGCCCGTGTTGTGGGCGGCCTCGTGCTCGACGTCGTCGAGGCCCTGATCGGCCAGGCGGACGAGCACCTCGGGGTCGCGATGCCGGGCCGCACGCACCTGCAGCACGCCCAGCCCGTCCTCCTGTCGCACCACCTGCTCGCCCACGTCTGGGCCCTGCTGCGCGACGTGGACCGTCTCGGCGACTGGGACGGCCGGGCCGACGCCTCGCCGTACGGCTCCGGCGCCCTGGCGGGTTCCTCGCTGGGGCTCGACCCGGAGGTCGTCGCGAGGGAGCTCGGCTTCGCCCGGGCGGTCGAGAACTCGATCGACGGGACCGCCTCGCGGGACTTCGTCGCGGAGTTCGCCTTCGTCTGCGCGATGACCGCCGTCGACATCTCGCGGATCGCCGAGGAGGTCGTCATCTGGGCGACCAAGGAGTTCTCCTTCGTCACGCTCGACGACGCCTACTCGACGGGGTCGAGCATCATGCCGCAGAAGAAGAACCCCGACGTCGCCGAGCTCGCCCGCGGCAAGGCCGGCCGGCTCGTCGGCGACCTCGCCGGCCTGCTCACGACCCTCAAGGCGCTGCCGCTCGCGTACAACCGGGACCTCCAGGAGGACAAGGAGCCGGTCTTCGACGCGATCGACACGCTGGAGGTCCTGCTGCCCGCGTTCTCGGGGATGGTCGCGACGATGCGCTTCGACGCCGAGCGCCTCGCCTCCCTGGCGCCGCAGGGCTTCGCCCTCGCGACCGACATCGCCGAGTGGCTCGTGCGCGAGGGGGTGCCGTTCCGCGTGGCGCACGAGGTCGCGGGCGCCTGCGTCCGCGAGTGCGAGGGACGCGGGATCGAGCTGTGGGACCTCTCGGATGCGGACTTCGCCCGGATCAGCGAGCACCTGACGCCCGACATCCGAAGCGTCCTGTCGGTGGAGGGCTCGCTCGCGTCGCGCGACGCCGTCGGCGGGACCGCCCCCGCCCGGGTCCGTGAGCAGCTCGCGGCCGCCAAGGAGGCGCTCGCGCGGGCACGGTCGTGGGTCGGCGGTAGCGTCTGACGGCGTGACCAGCCGATCCTCCGCTGACCGCCTGCCCCGGTCGTTCTTCGCACGCCCCGTCCTCGAGGTCGCGCCGGAGCTGCTCGGCTGCACCGTGCACCATGCCGGGGTCACGGTCCGGCTGACCGAGGTCGAGGCCTACGCGGGCCAGATCGATCCCGGGTCCCACGCCTACCGCGGTCCGACGCCGCGCACCCGGGTCATGTTCGGTCCCGCAGGGTTCCTCTACGTGTACTTCACCTACGGTCACCACTGGTGCGCGAACCTCGTCGTGGGCGACGAGGGCAGCGCGTCGGCCGTGCTGCTCCGTGGCGGGGAGGTCGTCGACGGCCACGACCTCGCGCGCGAGCGCCGTCCCGGGGTGGCCGAGCGCGACTGGGCTCGCGGACCGGGCCGGATGGGCCAGGTGCTGGCGCTCGGTCGGGACGAGACAGACCGCGACTTCTGCCGCCCCCCGATCGGTGAGCCGGTCGAGCTCGTCGTGACGGGGCCCGAGGACGACCTCGACCCGGGACGGGTCCGGACGGGCCCGCGGGTCGGCGTGAGTGGCCCGGGTGGCGACGGGTCCGCCTACCCATGGCGGTTCTGGCTCGACGGTGACCCGACGGTGTCGGCGTACCGGCCCGGCGTCGTCCGCAGCCGTCGACCGAAGGCGTGACCGCCCGCACGCTTCGGCGCGACCCAGCCCAGCGGCATACGGCCGATCCTGCTCTCACTGGATGGGGCACCTCGGCCGTGATGTGGGACGACAGCCAACCCATTGGCTCGCCCGGCCTGGCGTAGGGCACGCTGTGACCTGCGGGCGCGCATCCCGCGCGACCCATGGACCGAGAGGACACCGATACCCGTGACCGACATCTTCGACGAGCTGCAGTGGCGCGGCCTGGTGGCACAGACCACCGACGAGGCGGCGCTGCGCGAGGCACTCGCGGAGGGACCGATCACGCTGTATTGCGGCTTCGACCCGACGGCCCCGTCGCTGCACTTCGGCAACCTCGTCCAGCTCGTCGTGCTCCGGCTCTTCCAGCGGGCCGGCCACCGGGTCATCTGTCTCGTGGGTGGCTCCACGGGTCAGATCGGCGACCCCAGGCCGACGTCGGAGCGGATCCTCAAGACGAAGGAGCAGACCGCGGCGAACGTCGCCCGGATCAAGGCCCTCGTCCAGCCGTTCCTCGACTTCGAGGGCGACAACCCCGCCCTGCTCGTCGACAACCTCGACTGGACCGCGGAGCTGACCGCGCTCGACTTCCTCCGCGACGTCGGCAAGCACTTCCGGGTCAACCAGATGGTCAAGAAGGAAGCGATCGCCGCGCGCCTGGAGAGCCAGGAGGGCATCTCGTACACCGAGTTCAGCTACCAGCTGCTCCAGGCGCTCGACTACCGGCACCTGTTCCGCACCTACGGGTGCACCCTCCAGACCGGTGGCAGCGACCAGTGGGGCAACCTCACCGCAGGCGTGGACCTCATCCACCGATCCGACGGGGCCTCGGTGCACTGCTTCACGACGCCGCTGCTCGTCGACGCGGCGGGCAACAAGTTCGGCAAGTCGGAGGGCAACGCCGTCTGGCTCTCCGCCGACATGACCAGCCCGTACGCCTTCTACCAGTACTTCCTCAACGTCGAGGATGCGTCGGTCGTGACGATGCTCAAGGTCTTCACCGACCGGACCAGGGACGAGATCGCCGAGCTCGAGCGGCAGGTCAAGGAGGAGCCGTTCCGCCGGGCCGCGCAGCGGACCCTCGCTGCCGACATCACGACCCTGGTGCACGGTTCGGAGGCGACCACCTCGGTCCAGGCGGCGAGTGAGGCGCTCTTCGGCAAGGGCGAGCTGGGTGGGCTCGATGCCGCCACGCTCGTCGACGCCACGGCGGAGCTGCCGGGGGCCGACGTCGCAGCGGGCACGGGGTTCGTCGACGCCATGGTCGCGACCGGGCTCGTCGAGTCGCGCAACGCGGCACGGCGCACCATCGGCGAGGGGGGCGCCTCGCTCAACAACGTCAAGGTGACGGACCCCGAACGGGTGCTGGGCGAGGACGACTTCCTCCATGGCAGGGTCGCCATCCTCAAACGAGGTCGCAAGAGTCTGGCGGCGGCGCGCCGGGCCTGAGCAGCGCGCTGCGGACGGCGTGCGGAGATCTCGTGCGGCCCCGGATGCCCGTGTGGGCGTCCGGGAACGGTTCCACGCGTCGACCTGCGCGGGGGCCCGGAGGCAGAGGCAGAGCGGCAGCGCAGGGCTGGGATCGGGCTGGGATCGGGCCGGCATCGGGCTGGGATCGCCTCCAGCGTGGGGCTATTGGGGGGATTTGGCATTCGCGGGGGTCCCGGGCTAATCTTCTCTTCGTCAGCCCGACAGGGAGGAACGGACGCCACGGCGTCGGCGAGCGATCGTCGAGCGAAGTAGGCCGGTCCCGGGGCAGACATCCCACGATCGAGACCCACACTGTGGTGCTCTCGGCTGCGGGTCTCGCAGAGACAATGCGGGGCTGACTCGACCGCCACCACGGCGGGCCCACGAGTTTGACCCCGAAGGTGGATGCGAGTAAATTTGAAGGGTTGCCCCGGATGCTGGCCTGGTTGGGTTGGTTGATGGTGTGTGTCCG
>NZ_JAJJPG010000084.1:14384-16780 GCF_032907665.1 Intrasporangium sp. | reverse complement strand
CACACGATGCACCGCCGGGCCGAGTACGGCGTCGCCGCGCACTGGAAGTACAAGGACCAGTCGGTCGGGGGTGGTGCCAAGCCGGGGGAGGCTGCACCGCAGAACGACATGGCCTGGCTGCGCCAGCTGCTCGACTGGCAGCGTGAGACCGAGGACCCCGGCGAGTTCCTCGACGCGCTCCGGTTCGAGATGGGATCCAGCGAGGTCTACGTCTTCACTCCGAAAGGCTCCGTCGTCGCCCTGCCGGTCGGCGGCACGCCGGTCGACTTCGCCTACGCGGTCCACACCGAGGTGGGCCACCACTGCATCGGCGCGCGGGTCAATGGCAGGCTCGTCCCGCTCGAGTCGACTCTCGAGAACGGCGACGTCGTCGAGGTGCTCACCTCGAAGGCCGATGGCGCAGGCCCGAGCCGCGACTGGCTCGGCTTCGTCAAGAGCGCCCGGGCCCGCAACAAGATCAAGGCGTGGTTCTCCAAGGAGCGCCGCGAGGAGGCCATCGACGCGGGCAAGGAGAGCATCGCCAAGGCCATGCGGAAGCAGAACCTCCCGCTTCAGCGTCTGATGAGCCACGAGTCGATGACCGCCGTCGCGACCGACCTGCGCTACCAGGACATCGAAGCGCTGTACGCCGCCGTCGGGGAGGGCCACGTCTCCGCCCAGCACGTCGTCGGCAAGGTCGTCGCATCCATGGGTGGCGTCGAAGGTGCCACGGAGGACCTGGCCGAGGCGACCGTTCCCACCCGAGCCGCAGCCCGCCGGCGCCGCGGGGGAGACCCGGGCGTCGTGGTCGTCGGAACGGCCGACGTGTGGGTCAAGCTCGCGAAGTGCTGCACCCCGGTCCCCGGCGACCCGATCCTCGGCTTCGTCACGCGGGGCAGTGGGGTCTCGGTGCACCGGGTCGACTGCACCAACGCCTCCCAGCTCACCGCGAACCCGGAGCGGCTCATCGACGTGGAGTGGGCGCCGTCCTCAGCCAGCGTCTTCCTCGTCCAGCTCCAAGTCGAGGCACTCGACCGGAACCGGCTGCTCAGCGACGTCACCCGGGTCCTCTCGGACCAGCACGTCAACATCCTCTCGGCCTCTGTGCAGACCTCGCGTGACCGGGTGGCGATCTCTCGCTTCACCTTCGAGATGGGCGACCCCACCCACCTCGAGCACGTCATCAAGGCCGTGCGTCGGATCGACGGCGTCTTCGATGTCTACCGGGTCAACGGGGGCAAGTCGACGGCCTGACGGCGTCAGCCGCCGAACTCACGCACCCCCGCACGCGCCTGGTCGAGCCAGGCCTGCCGCGCATCGAGCGCCTCCTGGGCCTTCTTCACCCGCGCTGCATTGCCGGAGGCCTCGGCCTTGGCGAGGTCCTCCTTGAGATCGGCCACCGCGCGCTCGAGCTGCTCAACCATGCCTTGGGCGCGTGCCGCCGCCTCGGGGTTCGTGGAGCGCCATCTGCGGTCCTCGGCGTCACGGACGGCCTGCTCGACCCGGCGCATCGCCTTCTCCACCCGGTCGATGTCGCCGCGCGGAACCTTGCCCGCGGCGTCCCACTTGTCCTGAATGACACGCAGCTGCGCCTTGGCCTTCTCGAGGTCGGTCACCGGGAGAATGGCCTCGGCATCGACGAGCAGCGCCTCCTTGACGGCGAGGTTGCCTCGGTACTGCTCCTCCTCGGCCGCCACGACCGCGTCCTTCGCCGCGAAGAACGCGTCCTGCGCCGCCTTGAACCGGGCCCACAGCCGGTCATCATCGGCGCGGCTCGCTCGGCCGGCGCGGCGCCAGTCGTCCATGAGCCGCTTGAAGGCGCCGGCGGTGGCCGCCCAGTCCTTGCTCGTCGAGAGTCGTTCGGCCTCCGCGACGAGCCGCTCCTTGGCAGCCTTGGCCTCCGCGTGTGTCGCGTCGAGGGTGGCGAAATGGGTTCGGCGGGCCTTGTCGAAACGGTTGCGGGCCGCGCTGAACCGCTGCCACAGTCCGGACTCCGTCTCGCGGTCGAGGCGCGTCGCGGAGCGCTGGTGCGCCTTCCACTCGTCGAGGAGCTCGCGCATCCGGGCGCCGCTCTGCTTCCACTGGATGCGGTTCTCCGGTTGGGCCGCGATGCCTTCGGCCTCCGCGACGATTCGCTCGCGCTCGGCGGTGGCGGCCGCGCGGGCCTCTGCCCGGTGCTGCTGCTCGACGAGCCGCTTGGCGGCGATGCCCGACTGGATCTCGTCGAGCTTCGTGGCAAGGGCTTCGAGGTCGCCGACGACAGCCGCTCCCTCGACCTGCGAGGTCAGGGCCTTGAGGGCCTCGGCGACATCCTTGGACGGCACCTCGGGTTGGGCCAGACGCTGCTCGAGGAGCACGGCAGACGCGTAGAGCTCGTCGTACTTGCGCGCGAAGTAGGTCAGCGCCTCCTCAGGGGT
>NZ_JAJJPG010000084.1:0-14284 GCF_032907665.1 Intrasporangium sp. | reverse complement strand
GAGGATGCTGATCGGTGAGACCGGCGTTCCGTCAGCCGGACTGGGATCGAGTGCCTTGTTCGCTGCGATCTTCTCAACGATGTCGAGACCCTTCGTGACCTTCCCGAAGATCGTGTAGCCACCGCCCTCGGTCGGCAACTGGGTTTCCTTGTAGGTGATGAAGAACTGGCCACCGTTGCTGTTCGGGTCCTGCGTCCGCGCCATCGCGAGGACGCCGACGGGGTACGTCCCGTCGGTGGGAGCGTTCTCGATGCCGAAGGTGTAACCCGGGCCACCCGAGCCGGTCCCCGTCGGGTCGCCACACTGGAGGACGAAGATGCCCTCGGTCGTCAGGCGGTGGCAAGGGCTGGGCGCCCAGTAGTCCTCCTCGGCCAGGTGCATGAAGGAGGCGACGGTCTGCGGCGCCTTCGTCCCGTCGAGCTCGAGGGTGAGGTCACCGCAGTTCGTCTTCACGGTCGCGACCCAGGTCTTGCCCGCGGCCGTGGCCTTGTCCGGCAGGTCCGTGAACGTCTTGGGCGTGGCCTGCAGCGGCGGAGGCTCCGTGCAGCCGGCCGCGAGCTGCTGGCCGGCCGTCAGCCCGCCCGTCGCTGTGCCGGAGGGGGTCGTCGCGCTGTCGGTCGGCTGCGCGGCCGGCTCGACGGGGTCGGTCCGGTCGCCGATGATCTGGGGCAGGGCGATGACGGCGGCGAGGATGAGAATGACCGCGAGGATGACCCCGAAGACCTGCTTGTCGCGCGTGGACTCCCCGACCGGCGGCTTCTGGGACTTCTGCAGTTCTTCGTGGCGGCGGCGCGCGCGTGCGCGTTCCTGCTCTTTCGTCACAAACTCTCCTCGGACGGGACCTGCGGGGCTCTCCCCGGGCGTTCGGTCATTTTAGGGACCGTTGTCTCGCGCATCGTGCCCAACGGGTCACGAGTGCGTGACAACTCCACCCTTTCACAGGGGCACCACTCATGCCGTATGCCGCTGGGCTGCCCCCGAGGTCCGGTTAGGCTCCCAGCGTGCTGACCATCGCCTTCCCGGCCCTCGCGTTCGACACGAACTGCTACGTCCTGGCGCCGTCCGCGGGGGAGGAGTGCGTCATCGTCGACCCCGGGATCGGCGTGGAGGAGACACTGCGCGAGGTGCTGACGACCCATCGTCTCCGGCCGTCCGCCGTCCTGTTGACCCACGGCCACGTCGACCACGTGTGGTCGGTGACCCCGGTCTGTGGTGCCGACACTGCGGCCTACATCCACGGTGAGGATCGCTACCGCCTCGTCAACCCGCTGGGGGAGAGCAACCCCGGCCTCGTCGCCATGCTCGAGCAGCAGTTCGGGGCGCAGGCTCGGTGGACCGAGCCGAGCAACGTCGTCGAGATCACCGACCGGGCCCGCCTCACCCTGGCCGGCCTCGACTTCGAGGTCCTGCACGCGCCGGGCCACACGGAGGGTTCGGTCATGTTCGCCACGGATCTCGTGCCGGACGGGGTCCGCGACCAGGTGGACGTCGATCGGACCGTGCTCAGCGGCGACGTCCTCTTCGCCGGCTCCATCGGGCGCACCGACCTGCCCGGCGGCGACCACGCCGCGATGATGCGCAGCCTGCGCGACGTCGTCCTGCCGCTTCCCGACCCGACGCTCGTGCTCCCGGGTCACTACCACGCGACGACCATGGCCCACGAGCGTGCCACCAACCCCTACCTGAAAGACTTGCCCACGTGAGCAACCCGCAGCCCGCCACGGTGGCCCCCAGCAAGGTCACCCCGATCAGCGGCTTCCCCGAGTACCTTCCGGCCGAGCGCATCGTCGAGCAGCGTTTCCTCGACGTCATTCGGGAGACCTTCGAGCTGCACGGGTTCTCCTCGATCGAGACCCGGGCCATCGAGCCCGTCGACCGGCTCCTCGGCAAGGGCGGCGACACCGACAAGGAGATCTACGGGGTGTCCAGGCTCGCCGGGGACGACGGGGACGGGGCGAGGTGGGGCCTGCACTTCGACCTGACGGTGCCGTTCGCCCGCTACGTCCTGGAGAACTCCGGCAAGCTCGACTTCCCGTTCCGGCGCTACCAGATCCAGAAGGCGTGGCGTGGCGAGCGTCCTCAGGAGGGCCGCTACCGCGAGTTCACCCAGGCCGACATCGACGTGGTCGACGTCGGTGAGCTCTCGTCCCACTTCGAGGCCGAGATGCCCCTCGTCATCGCGGACGTCTTCAGCCGGTTCCCGGTGGGGGACTTCGTCATCCAGGTCAACAACCGCAAGATCCCCAACGGCTTCTACCAGGGCATCGGCCTCACCGACGTCACGACCACCCTGCGCATCGTCGACAAGCTGGACAGGGTGGGACCCGAGAAGGTCTCCGCGATGCTCGTCGAGTCCGGCGCCACTCCGGAACAGGCCGGCATGTGCCTCGCCCTGGCCGCCATCCGGACCGACGACCTCAGCTTCGTCGACCGCGTCCGAGAGCTCGGTGTGACGCACCCTGTGCTCGACGAGGGGCTCGAGTCGCTCGCCGCGGTGATCCGCACGGCCATGTCCCACGCGCCAGGAAGGGTCGTCGCGGACCTGCGCATCGCCCGTGGCCTCGACTACTACACGGGCACCGTCTACGAGACGCAGATCGTCGGCCAGGAGGACTGGGGATCGGTCTGCTCGGGTGGTCGGTACGACGCGCTGGCATCCGACGGGCGCAACACCTACCCGGGCGTCGGCATCTCCATCGGGGTGTCGCGCCTCCTCGGCCTGCTCATCGGAAAGGGACTCGTCACCGCCTCTCGCTCCACGCCAGCGGCCGTCCTCGTGGCCGTCAGGGACGACGGGTCCCGGGAGGAGTCGGTCGCGGTCGCCGCAGCCTTGCGCGCCCGGGGCATCGCTTGCGAGGTGGCGCCGTCGGCGGCTCGCTTCGGCAAGCAGATCCGCTATGCCGAGCGGCGCGGCATTCCCTACGTGTGGTTCCCCGGCGCGGGCGATTCCGGTGACGAGGTGAAGGACATCCGCACGGGTGAGCAGGTGCCGGCCTCGGCGGACAGCTGGGTCGCCCCCGCCGAGGACCTCCGACCCACGGTCACCCGCACCGACGTCTGACGCCGCTCACCTCGTCTCACGGGCCTCTGGACGGGTCGGCCAGCTCGTGGCCAGCGCTTGGCCGGGCAGACGCAGGAGGGCCTCGACGGGTCCTTGTGGCAACGCCCTGAGCCACGCCCAGGACACCGCCACGCAGAGCACCGTGACCCCGGTCATCGTGGCCCAGTTGTCGTCGCTGCGCAGGCTCCAGAGCCGGACGATGGCCGCGAGGGCGAGGATCTGCAGTGTGTACGCGGTCAGGGCCATGCGCCCCGTCGCAGCGACTGGTCCGAGCCACCGTTGTGCGCGCTCCGCTCCCAAGGCCTCGACCAGCCACCGCGCCCCGCTCGTCACCGCGGCGCAGAGCAGGACGGCCCCGACGATCTCCGGGGTCGTGCCTGAGTACGCGTCGGCGCCGATGGGCGTGGCTCTGCCGATGAGGTAGGCCCCGGCGGAGCAGCCGAGCAGGACGACCGACGGGACTGCGCCTCTGGGACGGGGCGTCGGGCGCCCCAGCAGCCACGGAGTGACGGCGATCCCGGCCGCGCCCAGGGCGACGAAGGTCGTCACACGGTACGCGTCACCGGCCGCCAGGACGTCGACCAGCCAGACGGTCTCGGGCGTCGACGCCGCTGACCGCAGCCAGTCGCGGGCCGCCCCCATCACCACCGGGCTGAGCAGCGCGAAGGTCGCGCTCACGGCATACGCCGTCCACCGCCGTCGCACCAGCAGGGGAACGACGGGTGCGAGCACGATCGTGAGCACGCCGAGCGTCTGCAGGACGACGATGATGCTCCAGTAGACCGTCTGCAGCAGCTCGCCGAGGACGACGAGGACGAGTCCGCGCAGCAGGCCGGCCGCGACGAAGAGCCAGTAGCGCTGCGCGGACCTCACCCAGGCGAGGTGGAGCGAGACCCCGACGAGGAAGGCGAAGAGGGGCGCGGTGAGGTACTCGCTGACGTTCCACAGGCCGCCCCACGGGCTCGTGTGGGCCACGATCATGGAGACGACCGCGAGGCCGCGGGTGACGTCGAGCCAGAACTGCCGGCCGATTCCCGGACCGGTCGGTCGGATCGAGGCAGGGTCAGCGCCCGTCACCGCGTCATGCCCAGGACCCCGTCCGCTCAGCGGGCGGGCGCAGGCCCTCGTCATGCAGCTCGAGCGTGGCCAGCGCGCGGATGATCGTGGGGTCCCGGCGACGCCAGTCACCGGCCGGGTCGGCGCTCACCCTGGCCAACGCAGTCATGGGCTGGTTGGCCAGGGCACGCAGGGCGAAGAGGTCCAGGTCGTCGCTCGAGTCGATGAACCGCTGGGCTGTCGTCGCGCGGCGGACGAAGCGAACGCGGACCCACAGCCAGAGGCCCGCGACGATGACGACGGGCACGAGCGCCGTGATCAGACCCAGCCACAGGGCGACGGCCTCGACCGTGGACGACATGCTCGTCCCCGCGGAGCGCAGGCTGGTCCCCGACCCCGCCGCGCGGTCCAGCCAGGCCTCGAGGTCGTCTCCGACCGCCGGGATCCGGGCTGCCTGGTCTCCGGCGCCCGTGAGGGCCCCGTGCACGGAGTCGCCCGCAGCCGTGAGGGAGTCGGCCGGGGCCTGGAGGCGCAGGACCGTGTCGTAGACACCGCGACCGACCCACACCCACGTCGCGACCCAGAGGAGGACGAGGACGTCCCCGAGCAGCTGCCGCGTGCGGCGAGCGGGCGTGTCCGCGTAGAGCTTCATCGACGACCCCTTCGGAGAGCGGCAGGAGCGTGACTCAACCTAGCTGCGAAAGGGACTCAGCGGCATACGGCCGGGAACGTGTGTCACGCGTCGCTGCCCGACAGGGCGGCCACGAGCAGGAGGTAGACGACCGCAACGACGACGAGTGCCGAGATCCAGGCGACGAGAAACCCTGCGGCATAGGGCCGCAGCCGCGGGCGGCTGAACGCGATGATGCCGCCGACGACGCTCGGCAGACCGACGAGGATGAGCGTGGGGAACCCGCCGAAGCTGATCATCGCGCCCACGAGGAACGCCACGACGATCATCCCGCCGGCCACGAGGGCGCCGATGGTCGTGGGACGCCAGTGCGACCCGGGCGAGGGAGGAGGCGGATTCATGGGTGCACGATGACACATCACACTGCTGTCGCACGTGTCCCGGTCCCGCTCATGTGGAGCGTTGGCGTGGCTACAGTGGGAACGCGCCGGCGAGACCCGCCGGCCCAGGTCGCAGCAACGCCGCAGCGACCCGCCCGTGATCGGAAGGACCACCCCGCACATGAAGGTCGGCATCCCACGCGAGGTCAAGACCCACGAGTACCGCGTGGCCATCACCCCCTCCGGCGTCCACGAGCTCGTGCGCAACGGCCATGAGGTCGTCGTCGAGCGCGAAGCCGGGCGCGGCTCCTCGATCCTCGACGAGGACTACGAGAGCGCCGGCGCCACCATCCTCGACACGCCGGACGACGTGTGGGCCAGCGCTGAGCTCATCCTCAAGGTGAAGGAGCCGATCGCCGAGGAGTATTCGCGGATGCGCGAGGGTCAAGTGCTCTTCACGTATCTGCACCTCGCCGCTGACAAGGCACTCACGGAGGAGCTCGTTGCCCGCAAGGTCACCGGGATCGCCTACGAGACGGTCGAGCTACCCGACCACACGCTGCCGCTGCTCGCCCCGATGTCCGAGGTCGCGGGCCGACTCGCGCCGCAGGTCGGGGCGCAGGCCCTCCTGCGCGCCGAGGGCGGTCGAGGCGTCCTCATGGGGGGCGTCTCGGGCGTCTATGCCGCCAAGGTCGTCGTCATCGGGGCCGGCGTCGCCGGGATGAACGCCGCCGCCATCGCACTGGGCATGCAGGCGGAGGTGCTCCTGCTCGACAAGGACGTCAGCAAGCTGCGCCACGCTGACTTCGTCTACCAGGGCCACTGCCAGACGGTGGCCTCGAACGCCTACGAGATCGAGCGGGCCATCGCCGACGCCGACATGGTCATCGGCGCCGTGCTCGTCCCCGGGGCTCGCGCACCGCGGCTCGTCTCCAACGAGCAGGTGTCCCGGATGAGGCCCGGGTCCGTCCTCGTCGACATCGCCATCGACCAGGGCGGCTGCTTCGAGGACTCCAGGCCGACGACGCACGCCGACCCGACCTACCGGGTGCACGACTCGGTCTTCTACTGCGTGGCCAACATGCCGGGTGCGGTGCCCCACACGAGCACCTACGCGCTCACCAACGTCACGCTGCCCTACGCCATCGAGCTGGCCAACCGCGGGTGGCGCGAGGCGCTGCGATCCGACCGGGCCCTCGGCCTGGGCCTCAACACGCACGCGGGGGCGGTGACCTACGCCCCGGTCGCCGAGGCCCACGGACTCGGGGCCATCACGCTGGACGAGGCCCTGTCCTGACCGATCCCGCACCCTCGGCACCGCCGCGGACCACACCGCTCGACCGGGACGTCCGCGGGTGGCTCGACCACGTGCGGGTCGAGAAGGGCGCGGCGGACAACACCTTGAAGTCGTACGAGCGGGACCTGCGCAAGTACCGCGAGTACCTCCACGCGGAGGGGATCGAGGAGGCCGGCGCGGTGACCGAGTCGCACGTCACCGGCTTCCTCGCCTCGCTGCGCGAGCAAGGGCTCGCGGCGTCGTCGGCCGCTCGGACCCTCGTGGCCGTCCGCGGCTTCCACCGCTTCCTTGCCCTCGAGGGCGAGGTCGGGACGGACCCGGCCAGCGACGTCGCCCCGCCGACGCCGCCCAGCCGCCTGCCCAAGGCCATCCCCGTGGACGCCGTCGAAAGACTCCTGGCCGCAGCCTCCGTCGGCGACACGCCGGAGTCGCTGCGGGACCGAGCCCTGCTCGAGGTGCTCTACGGCGTGGGCGCCCGCATCAGCGAAGCAATCGGCCTCGACGTCGACGATCTCGACTCCGGCGGTCCCGGTGAGGTCGGGCTCGTGCGGCTGCTCGGCAAGGGGGGCAAGGAGCGGATCGTGCCCGTCGGCCGGTTCGCGGTCGAGGCAGTCGACGCCTACCGCGTGCGCGGCCGGCCCGTCCTCGCGCAGCGCGGCACCGGTGGGCCGGCACTCTTCCTCAACCAACGGGGTCGGCGCCTGTCCCGCCAGAGCGCGTGGGCCGTCGTCCAGCGGGCCGCGGAACGGGCCGGCCTCACGGAGCACGTGTCCCCGCACACGCTGCGCCACTCGTTCGCGACCCACCTGCTCGACGGCGGCGCCGATGTCCGGGTCGTCCAGGAGCTGCTCGGGCACGCCTCCGTGACGACGACGCAGATCTACACCCTGGTCTCGACACACCGATTGCGCGAGGTCTATGCCGGGGCTCACCCCCGTGCTCGCTGATAAGGTCGCAACTGATCAGCGAGAGGCTGACCGAGCGCGGGGCCGATGGCACAACCGAGCGGAGTGGAACACCCGGTGAACGACCAGTCACACGAGACCATGCAGGGCGAGCGCCTTGACCGTCCCGGGTCGGCCAGCGTCACCCCAGGAGCCGACGCCTCACCGGACAACCGGGACGGATCGTCCAACCACCTTCCCCTCGACGCCGTGTCCGAGGCGGGGTTGGGGCCGACCGGGCGACCGCTGCCGGACTTTCCCGAGCCTGCGGCCCTCACGAGCCACGGACCCGCCCGCATCATCGCCATGTGCAACCAGAAGGGCGGCGTCGGCAAGACGACGACGACGATCAACCTGGGTGCCGCGCTGGCCGAGCTGGGCAGGAAGGTCCTGGCCGTCGACTTCGATCCTCAGGGCGCCCTGTCCGTCGGTCTGGGCGTCAATGCCCAGGAGCTCGAGGTCACGATCTACAACCTGCTCGTGGAGCCGGGGCACGACGTCCGCGAGGTCATCACCCCGACCCCGACGCCCAACCTCGACCTCATCCCGGCCAACATCGACCTCTCGGCAGCCGAGGTCCAGCTCGTCGGTGAGGTCGCCCGCGAGCAGGTGCTCGCCCGGGTGCTGCGCCCTGTCCTCGACGACTACGACGTCGTCCTCATCGACTGCCAGCCCTCCCTCGGGCTGCTCACCGTCAACGCGCTCACCGCCTCGCACGGGGTCATCATCCCGCTCGAGTGTGAGTACTTCGCCATGCGCGGCGTCGCCCTGCTCATCGACACGATCGACAAGATCACCGATCGGCTCAACCCACGTCTGCAGGTGGACGGCATTCTCGCGACGATGTACGACTCACGCACGCTGCACAGCCGCGAGGTCGTCTCGTCGGTCGTCAACCACTTCGGTGACCAGGTCTTCCACACGGTCATCAGCCGCACCGTCAAGTTCCCGGACGCGACGCTCGCGGCCGAGCCGATCACGTCGTACTCGTCCGACCACTCCGGGGCTGCGGCCTACCGCCAGCTCGCCCGAGAGCTGATCGCCCGGGGCGGCGCCGCCTGAAGCGCCACGCGCCATGACCGAGCTCAGCGCCGTCGACCATGCGCCGGTCGACGACCCGGCCGTGCCCGGAGGTGTCATCACCCGCCGCCCCGCTGTGCCCTTCGAGGTCCACCTCGACGTCTTCTCCGGGCCCTTCGATCTGCTGCTCGGGCTGATCAGCAAGCACAAGCTCGACATCACCGAGGTCGCCCTCGCCAAGGTCACGGACGAGTTCGTTGCCCACATCAAGGCGGCCCAGGCCGCCGACAACGACTGGGACCTCAGCCAGGCCTCCGAGTTCCTCCTCGTCGCGGCGACGCTGCTGGACCTCAAGGCGTCGCGCCTGCTCCCGCAGTCCGGCCCGCAGGACGACGAGGACCTCGCGCTCATCGAGGCCCGGGACCTGCTCTTCGCGCGGCTGCTGCAGTACCGCGCCTACAAGCAGATCGCGCAGACCTTCCGCGAGCGGATGGCCACCGCCGGGCGGATCACGGCGCGGCAGGCCGGACTGGACCCGGAGTTCACGGGCCTGCTGCCGGAGCTCGTCATCACGGTGACGCCGGAGCAGCTGGCCATGATCGCGGCCAGGGCGATGGTCCCCAAGCCGCCGCCCACGGTGGGGCTCGACCATCTCCACGCGCCCCAGGTCAGCGTGCGCGAGCAGGCCGCGATCATCGTCAGCCGCCTCCGCTCGCGGGGCCAGGTCTCCTTCCGCAGCCTCGTCGCAGACGCCGACACCACGCTCGTCATCGTGGCCCGGTTCCTCGCCCTGCTCGAGCTGTTCAAGGAGTCCGCGATCGCCTTCGAGCAGGCCGAGGCACTCGGTGAGCTCGACATCCGTTGGACGGGGAGCGAGGACGGCGACGTCGCCATCGACGACGAGTTCGACGAAGGGGACGAGAAAGACGCCGACGGCCAGGAGGGCTTCACGGACGAGGGCAAGGACGGGCGGGGCCAGCAGGACGAGGGACAGGACGTGGGCAGGGGATGACAGCCGGAGCGATGGGGCAGACGATGAGTGAGCACGACGACCGGGGCGACGGCGCCGGGCCGATGCCGGGTGCCGGGGCGGATGACGACCACGCGCTGACCGACGAGCAGATCGCCTTCGACATCAACGACTTCCCGGGTGGCGCGAGGGCCGCGCTCGAGGCCGTGCTCATGGTCGTCGACGAGCCGGTCTCCGAGGTCGCGCTCGCCTCGGCTCTCGAGCTGCCCGTGGAGGACGTCCGAGAGCACCTGGTCGCGCTCGAGGAGGAGTACGCCGCCGCCCACCGGGGTTTCACCCTGCGCGACGTCGCCGGCGGCTGGCGCATGTACAGCCGGGCCGACTACGCACCTGTCGTGGAGAAGTTCGTCCTTGACGGCCAGCAGGCCAAGCTCACCCAGGCCTCCCTCGAGACCCTGGCCGTCATCGCGTACCGGCAGCCGGTCTCACGGGCCCGTGTCAGCGCGGTCCGAGGTGTCAACGTCGATGGAGTCGTGCGCACGCTGATGTCGCGGGGGCTGATCGAGGAACTGGAGGACACGGGGGAGAGCGGCGCCGTGCTCTACCGGACCACGCCCTACTTCCTGCAACGGTTGGGCCTCTCGTCCGTCGACGAGCTGCCGCCGCTCGCGCCCTACCTGCCCGACGCGGACGTCATCGACGAGCTCATCGAGGAAGGTCACGCATGAGCGAGCACAGCAGGTCGCCTCGGCAGCCGCGCAAACGCGGGACTGGCGGTTCCGCCGGGTCGGCCGGAGGCCGCGGCAAGGCCGGCGCGGGCGAGTCCACCGGTCGCGGGTCGGCCCGTCGCGGTGCGCCGCGCGCGAAGCCCACGCGGGACACCGGGCGGCGCTTCGCCGGGTCGACCAAGCCGAGCCAACCGACCCGGCTCCCGAGCCGCGCCGCCCCGCCGCCGGTCGACGTCCACGACCCCGACGGCGTCCGCCTCCAGAAGCTCATGGCTGCCGCCGGGGTGGGGTCCCGCCGGGTGTGTGAGGACCTCATCGCCCAGGGTCGGGTCGAGGTGGACGGTCAGGTCGTCACCGAGCTCGGGGTGCGGATCAACCCCCGCACCCATGTCGTCCACGTCGACGGCGTGCGCGTCAACCTCGACGAGGACCGGGTCTACCTCGCCTTCAACAAGCCCAAGGGCGTCGTCACCACGATGAACGACGAGCTGGGGCGGATCAGCCTCTCCGACTACGTCGGCAACCGCGAGCAGCGGCTCTTCCACGTCGGTCGTCTCGACGCCGACACGGAGGGCCTGCTCCTGCTGACGAATGACGGGGACCTCGCCCACCGGCTCCAGCACCCCGCCTACGGCGTGCTCAAGACCTACCTCGCCACGGTGCGCGGCCCGGTCGGCAAGGACGTGGGCCGACAGCTGCGGCAGGGAGTGGAGCTCGAGGACGGGCCGGTGCAGGTCGACTCCTTCAAGGTCGTCGACTCGCAGCCGGGGAAGGCGCTCGTCGAGGTCGTGCTGCACGAGGGCCGCAAGCACGTCGTGCGGAGGATGCTCGACGCCGTCGGACACCCGGTGCTGGAGCTCGTGCGCACCGAGGTGGGTCCCATCCGGTTGGCCGACCTGCGCTCGGGCCGGATGCGCAAGCTCAACAAGGCCGAGGTGGGCGCCCTCTACAAGGCCGCAGGTCTGTGACGGCGTGATCGGGCACGTGCGGATCGTCGGAACCGGGCTCGTCGGTACGAGCCTCGGAATCGCCTTGTCCACGAGGGGATTCCACGTGTCTCTCCAGGACCCATCGCCGACTGCGTGCCGCCTCGCGCGCGACTTGGGAGCGGGCCGGCTTGCGGCAGAACTGGATCCGTCCGAGGAGCCCGACCTCGTCGTGGTCGCCGCACCACCTGACGTAGCGTCAGACGTCGTCGTCGCCTCCCTTCGCCGGTGGCCACGCGCCGTGGTCACGGACGTCGCCTCGGTGAAGCAGACCGTGCTCGACGGTGTGCTCCGCTCTGGCGTCGACGCATCACGGTACGTCGGTTCCCACCCGATGGCCGGCCGGGAGCGATCCGGCGCGGCCGCCGCCCGGGGTGACCTCTTCGATGGCCGGGCCTGGGTTGTCGTCCCGCACGAGGGCTCGAGCGAGGACGCGATCCAGGCGGTCCGCGAGATCGCCACCGTCGTCGGCTCGGCCGTGCGCGTCATGCCCGCCCGGGAGCACGACGAGGCCGTCGCCGCCGTCTCCCACGTGCCGCAGGTCGCCGCGAGCATCGTCGCGGCCTGCCTGCGGGATCTCCCCGAGCCGGCCGTCGGACTGGCCGGTCAGGGCCTGCGTGACGTCACCCGCATCGCCGCGAGCGATCCCGGGCTGTGGACCCAGATCCTCGCGGGCAACGCCGAAGCCGTCCGGGAGGTGCTCCTGGCCGTCCGCACGCAGCTCGACGACGTCGTGGACGCGCTCGGGGCCCTCGTCGACGGTGACGGGAAGGGCTCGCTCGGGACCCTGAGCGGCATGCTCGAGGCAGGAAACCTCGGCCAGGCCCGGATCCCCGGCAAGCACGGGGCGGCGCCCACCGCCTACGCCGTCGTGTCGGTCCTCGTGCCCGACGAGCCCGGATCCCTGGCACGACTGCTCACCGACATGGGCAACGCCGGCATCAACCTCGAGGACATGCACCTCGAGCACGGCCTGGGACAGCCCTTCGGGGTTGCCTACATCTCGGTCGTCCCCGCCGCCGCGGAGCCGCTCGCGGAGACCCTCACCGGCCTCGGGTGGCGGCTGCACGACTGAGTGCGTCGTCCTTGACCGAGCCACAGCCCACCGAGCCGTATGCCGCTGAGTCGGCTCAGCGGCATACGGCTGCCGTGTGCTGCGGTGAGGTGGGGAAGGGCACGTTCGCACGGCCACTAGGCTGCCGCCCATGCCGCAAACCCCGGTCAGCTCCGATGTCTCCCAGTCCACCGACGAGCCGCTCTCCGGCTTCGTCGTCGCCATCGACGGACCCTCCGGCTCCGGCAAGTCGAGCGTCTCCAAGCAGGTCGCCCGGGCTCTCGGCTACGCCTACCTCGACACGGGCGCGATGTATCGGGCTCTCACCTGGTGGTGCCTCGATCGCGGCATCGACCTCGACGACCCGAACGCCGTGACCGAGGCGGCCGAGGGCTTCCCGCTGACCATCGGCACGGACCCCGACCACCCCCACGTCGCCGTCGCCGGGACCGACGTGGCAGCTGCCATCCGGGAGACGCGGATCTCGACGCAGGTCTCCAAGGTCGCCACCGTCATCCCCGTACGCGAGCTGATGCGGCGCCTTCAGCGCGACCTCGTCTCTGAAGCAGGCGCCGCCCGCGGAGGGGTCGTCGTCGAGGGCAGGGACATCACAACCGTCGTCACGCCCGACGCGCCCGTGCGGATCCTGCTCACGGCCTCCGAGGAAGCCCGCCTCGCTCGTCGGGCGAAGGAGCTGCACGGCGACGCCGAGGCAGCCTCCGTCGACGCGACCCGCTCCCAGGTCGTCGACCGGGACCGGGCCGACTCGACCGTGTCCCAGTTCACCGTGGCCGCCGACGGAGTGACCACGCTCGACACGTCGGACCTCGACTTCGAGGGGTCGGTGCGGGCCGTGCTCCAGGTCGTCGCAGCCGCCCAGGGGTGATCCGGCGCGAGAGGCGGCACCCCGACCCGCAACGCGGCCGCTGGGCGACATTGCAGGCTCCAGCGCGCGGGGGTGGACAATGGTTATTCGTCCTCAGCGCGTGTCGGTCGTGCAGACGCCACACCGTGGACGTGAGGACAGACCTTCGGCACCACTGATTCGAGGACACCGTGACTGACGAGACCGCCCGCCCCGACACCGAGGGCATGCCCCTCACGGCGGACGACGACCGCTCGGCGGAGGACACCATGCCGGCGGACGACAGGTCGGTCGAGCGCGCCCTGCGAGCCGGGCTCGACGACTTCGAGCTGAGCCCGGAGGACCAGGCCCTGCTCGACACGCAGGACGAGCTGCTCGCCGGCGCGGCGGAGCGTGGCCCCCTGCCCGTGGTTGCCGTCGTCGGTCGCCCCAACGTCGGCAAGTCCAGCCTCGTCAACCGCATCCTGCGCCGCCGGGAGGCGGTGGTCGAGGACGTGCCCGGCGTGACGCGCGACCGCGTGTCCTACGAGGGGGAGTGGGGCGGGCGACGCTTCACCATCGTCGACACCGGCGGGTGGGAGGCCTCCGCCACCGGCATTCACCTCCGCGTGGCCGAGCAGGCCGAGATCGCGATCGACCTCGCCGACGTCGTCATGTTCGTCGTCGACGCGACCGTCGGGGCGACCGACGACGACGAGGCCGTCGTCCGGCTGCTTCGGAAATCTGGCAAGCCGGTCGTCCTCATCGCGAACAAGGTGGACGACGAGCGGGGCGAAGCAGATGCTGCCGCCCTGTGGAACCTCGGGCTCGGCCAACCGTGGCCGGTGTCGGCCCTGCACGGCCGGGGGAGCGGCGACGCCCTCGACGCCGTGCTCGAGGTGCTCCCCGAGGTCTCGGCCCACGGCGCCTACGCCCAGGGCGGACCACGCCGCGTCGCGCTCATCGGTCGACCCAATGTCGGCAAGTCCAGCCTGCTCAACAAGCTCGCGGGCTCGGACCGGGTCGTCGTCGACCACGTCGCCGGGACCACCCGTGACCCGGTCGACGAGCTCGTCGAGCTCGGCGGCCGGACGTGGCGGTTCGTCGACACCGCCGGAATCCGAAGGCGGGTCCACCAGACACGCGGCGCGGACTTCTACGCCTCCCTGCGCACGCAGACCGCCCTGGAGAAGGCGGAGGTCGCCGTCGTCCTCATCGACGCCGAGCAACCGATCGCCGAGCAGGACATCCGCGTCGTGCAGCAGGTCATCGACGCCGGACGTGCCCTCGTCATCGCCTACAACAAGTGGGAC
>NZ_JAJJPG010000083.1:0-16941 GCF_032907665.1 Intrasporangium sp. | reverse complement strand
TATGACGACGACCGCTTCGACGACCATGACGGGGACGACGGTGACGAAGCCGAGCGCCACGAGTCCGACGAGCCCGACGAGTCCGACGACGAGCACGACGATGACCGCTCCGACGACGAGCACGACGACGAGCACGATGGGGACGGGCCGGAGCCTCAGGAGTCGGAGGACCACTGACCATGCCGTCGGCTCGTGGACGCTGCCGCACTGGGCAGCTGGACGACCACCTCCGTCCCCGCTCCTGGGACGCTGGCCAGGCGCATGCGTCCACCGAACCCGGTCACCGTCCTGCGGACGATCTGGAGCCCGAGGCCGCTGAACCCCGTCCGCTCCCGCTGGTCCGCGGCCACCGGACTCGGACCCGGGCCCTCATCGGCGACGATGAGCGCCGGACCGGCCCAGCCGGCGGAGGGGGCAGTGAGCACGGCATCGGGCGCGACATCGGGCGCGGCATCAGGTGGAGCATCGGACAAAGCCACGGAGAATGCCGTGCCCTCCGGGGTGTGGGCGAAGACGTTGTCGACAAGGACGTCGACGATGTCGCGCAGATCGCTCGCGTCCACACTGACGGGTCGGGGCTCGTCGGGGAGGTCGACCTCCATCGCCCGACCCTGGTCCTCTGCGAGCGCCGACCAGAACTGCACTCGCTCCGCGACGACCGCCGTGGCGTCGCAGGTGGACTGCATGTCGCTGCGGACGGGGCGCCGCGCCTCGCGCACGATCGCGTCGATGGTCCGCTGCAGAGAGGCGATGTGGCGCTGGAGCCGTTCGGCGAGCTCCGCGTCCCGGACGGACTCGGCGTCGAGCCGGAGCGCGGTGACCGGCGTCCGCAGCCGGTGCGACAGGTCCCCGACAGCGGCACGCTCGGCCGCGAGGAGCTCGGTGATGCGCTCGGCGAGCCGGTTGAGGGCCTCGCCGAGCTCCCTCGTCTCCGGAGGGCCGGTGGGTACGGCGCGGGCAGCGAGGTCGCCCTCGCGGAGCCGGTGCGCCACGGCGGCCACCTCCGTCACCGGGGTGCTCACGCGTCGCCCGAGCTGGGCGGCGATCAGGACCGCGGCAACGAAGAGCACGACACCGAGGGCGGCGATCGCCGCCCAGGCCGTGCCGACTCCCGCCCGGAGCACAGCCGTGCTCACCGTCGTGCGGACGACGTCGGTGCCAGCCGCCGTGATCACCGGCACGAGGATCTTGCCGCCTGCCTCCCCGCGTGCGGTGAAGGCGCGACCGGTACGCGCCTGGAGCACGTCGGCGTCCTCGGCGATGTCGGGTGCGGGCGCACCGAGGACCACCCCCTGCGCGGTGAGGACGCTCGTCGTCACAGCGGGAGACCGGCGGTCCAGCGCGCTGACGAGGTCGGGGAGGGTGGGACTGTCGTGGAGCCCCGACACGAGGATGGCGACGTTGCGGGCTTCCTCGTTGGCGGCGGCCATGCCGCGGTCCTCCGCCAACGACTGGACGAGGAGGAACAACGGGATCACGAAGATGAGGACGACGGCTGATGTCGCTCCCGCCACCACCCATGCGATGCGGCGACGCATCAGGCCTCGCCGGCTTCGCCGGTCACGCTGGCGGGATCGGCGAGACGCACGCCCACCCCGCGCACGGTGTGCAGGTATCTCGGACGGGCGGCGCTCTCGCCGAGCTTGCGACGCAGCCACGAGAGGTGGACGTCGACCGTTCGTTCGCCGCCTCCATAAGCCTGCTGCCAGACCTCCGCGAGCAGGGTCCGCTTCGAGACGACCTCACCCTGGCGGGAGGCGAGTGCGTGGAGCAGGTCGAACTCCTTGCGGGACAGATCGAGTGCGGCGTCGCCGAGGCGGGCGGTCCGGGTCCGGGCATCGATCGTCAGCTCGCCGACGACGATCGGGGCGTCGCCGGCCGCCGTTGCCGCTCGACGCAACACGGCCCGGATCCGGGCCGCGATCTGCTCGAGGCCGAACGGCTTGACGACGTAGTCGTCGGCGCCCGCGTCGAGCGCTCGGACCGTCATCGCGTCCTCGTCCTGGGCAGTGATCACGATGACCGGCGTGTCCCCGAGCCCTCGCACCATGGCGAGGACCTGCAGCCCGTCGATGTCCGGCAACCCGAGATCGAGCAGCACCACGTCGGGTTGCACCTTGATGACGAGGTCGAGCGCGCTGAGTCCGTCCCTCGCAACGACGACGGCGTGACCCTGCTCCGTGAGCCCCCGCAGGAGCGCGTCGTGGATCCCCGGGTCGTCCTCCACGACGAGGATGCTGGTCATGTGGGCACGCTACGCCAGCCGCGACCCCGTCCGGCGCCCGACGGTGCGAGAGTGGAGCGGTGATGAGGCGCTCGCTCCTGTGGGGCCTGCTGGCCTGGGTCGTCGTGGTGGCCCTGGCATCCGGGATGACCTGGGCCGTGATCAACCGGGCGGGCCAGACGGTGCTCGCGGATGACGTCCCCCTGGTCAGCACACCCGACCTCACGGTGGGACCCGGGACAGGCCCGCCGCTGCCGACCGCCACCGCGGGCCAGGGGACCGGTACCTCGTCGCCCACCAGCCCGCCTCCCGCCGAGCCGACCCCTGCGCCTCCCTCAGGAGTTGCGAGCCCATCGTCAGCTGCTCCGCCCGGGTCGACGGGGGGCATTGATCGACGCTGGGAGGGCGAGCCGGGGTCGGTGGTCGTGCGCTGCACGGGCCGGGTCGTCGACCTGCGCTCGGCGACCCCGAGCGACGACTACCGCGTCGAGGTCGAGTCGCGAGGTCCCCGCGAGGTCGAGGTGAAGTTCGAGGGACCCGGCGACGACGTCAAGGTGAAGGCGAAGTGCGAGGACGGCGTGCCGCAGTTCGGAACCGAGGGCGACGAGCAGGAAGAGGCTGAGGACTGAGCTCCGCCCGACGTCCGGAAGCCACCAGGACGCCGGGCGTGCGGCGGGGCTCCTCCCGCCCGCGTCGACCTGCCGGACCGGTGTCGTCAGAGGCGGGCAGCCCTGCGCCTGAGGTAGCGTCGCTCCGGCTCGGAGCGGGTCTGCGACGCTGCCTGCGCGTAGGCGTCGCGCGCCCCGGCGGCGTCGCCCACCCGTTCCAGGAGGTGTGCCCGGACCGCGGCGACCCGGTGGTTGCCCCGGAGCCGGGGGTGGACGGCGAGCTCGGACAGCTCCTCGAGGGCGGTGGTTGCGCCCTGCACCTCAGCAAGGGCGACGAGGCGGCTGAGGGCAACGACGGGGCTGTCGTCGAAGCGCTGCAACAGGGTGTAGAGCGCAAGGATCTGGGGCCAGTCGGTGGCCTCGGGTGTCGGCGCCTCGTCGTGCAGGGCGGCAATCGCAGCCTGAAGCTGGTAGGGCCCCATCGGCCCCAGCGACATCGCCTCAGTGGCCAGGGCTGTCCCTTCGGCGATGAGGTCCTGGTCCCAGAGGGACCGGGCCTGCGCCTCGAGCGGGACAGCGTCGCCGTGCTCGTCGATGCGCGCGGGGCGCCGCGCCTCCGTCAGCAGCATGAGGGCCAGCAGGCCCGCGACAGCGGGCTCGTGGGGGAGAGCGGCGCGGAGCATCCGCGTCAGGCGAATGGCCTCGGAGCTGAGGTCGACCCGGACCACGCGGTCACCGGACGAGGCGGCGTAGCCCTCGTTGAAGACGAGGTAGAGGGCGTGCAGGACGGCAGGCAGCCGCAGACGGACCTCCGAGGGCGTCGGCGGCAGGAACCGCGCGCCGGCCGCTGCGACCGTCGCCTTGGCCCGGCTGATCCGCTGACCCATGGTGGCCGACGGGACGAGGTGGGCGCGGGCAATCTCCTCGGTCGTGAGGCCGCCGACGGCCCGGAGCAGGAGGGCCACTTGCGAAGGCGGCGAGAGGGACGGATGACAGCACAGGAAGAAGAGCATCAGGCTGTCGTCGGCATCGCGGGGGCGGCCCTCCTCGTCGTCGGGTGCGGTGTGGCCGCGGAGGGGCACGGCTCTCGCGAGGCGCTCCTCGCGGGTCTGGCGGGCGACCTCGCGCCGGAGCAGGTCGGTCAGGACCCGGGATGCCACTCGGATGAGCCACGCCCTGGGCCGGTCGGGAAGACCCGTGCGCTCCCACTCAGACACGGCGCGCACCAGCGACTCCTGCACCGCGTCCTCGGCCAGGTCGAAGTGGCCGTAGCGGCGCACCAGCGCACCGAGGACCTGCGGCGCCTCACGTCGCAGCAGGTCCTCGGTGCGGGCGTCGGTCAGCACGCCGGTCAGCCGTCGCCCGGGGGCCCGTCCATGATGGGCCGGATCTCGATCGGCTCACCCGTGACCCCCACGACCCGAGCCGCGATCTCCACCGCGCGGTCGTGCGAGGCGACATCGATGATCGAGAAGCTGACCAGCGACTCCTTCAGCTCGGCATAGGGCCCATCGGTCGCCACCGGGACGCCGTCGACCTGCTGCACCGTCGTCGTGTGGGACGGATCGGCCAGGCCCTCGGAGCCGACCCACTCGCCCGACGCGCGCAGCTCCTGCTCGAACTGCTCGTAGAAGTCACAGATCCGCTGCACCTCCTCGGCGGAGACCACCTGGTCGTCCCAGGTCTGCGCGTTGGTGTAGCCCAACAGCATGTACTTCATGTCGACCCCCTTGTGACGGACGAGTCTAGTCAGTCGTGGACCCGGGTCATCGTGGACTCGTAGCCCCCGCCACCCGGGTACACCCAGGAGCCGGACACGGTGCGGTCTCCGTCGTCGAAGGTGCCGGTGTAGTACGCCGGCGACCCCTTCTCGCCGGCCCAGATCCGCAGGGTGTCGCCCTCGATCTCGTAGACGTAGTCGAGGGTGTTGCCCGTGTTGTCGTAGAAGCGGGAGTGGACGTCTGCGCTCGGGTGCTCGCCGAACGGGCGGAGGTTCCCGATGATCTCGAGGCCCTCGACCGCCTGCCCGAACTGGGCGAGGTGGACGCGCTGGAGGAGGAAGTAGCCGCCCTCCATCCACTCGTACGACACGGTGCCCTCGGCACCGCCGCTGACAGCCCACCGGCCGACGAGGCGATCGAGGGCCCGCAGCGCCGGCGACGGCTCAGGCGTCGGCGGCAGGTCGAAGGCGGCGTCCTCGGGTGCGCGGTCCTCGTTCGTGCCGGTGCTCGTCTGGTTGCTCAACTCGGTGCTCATCGTCATGCCTCTCTCGAGTGGTGGCACCTCCCTCGGGTGCCGGGTGCTGCGACGACGAAGCCGGCACCGCGATTTCGACATCTCCCCGGGGCCTCTCTTGGCGAACGACCTTCGGCACCCCAGCCAGCCCAGCGGCATACGTCGATGTCTGCTGAAGAAGGACTGTCGTCGGCGGACCGCCCACGGCAGGATCGGCACGTGTCCTCCACCACGGAAGAGCCGCGTCGGCACCTGCTCGGCGCACAGTTGTCGGCCCCACTGCGGCGATACCTCGCCACCGAGTCAGGCGGGGCGACCCTCCTCGTCGTCGCCGCCGTCGTCGCCCTGGTGTGGGCGAACTCCGCGTGGTCCGATGCGTACACCCGCCTCTGGGAGACCGAGCTCGCCGTGGAGCTCGGCGATCGTGCGCTGCGCATGGACCTCGGCCACTGGATCAACGACGGCCTCATGGCGCTGTTCTTCCTCGTCATCGGCCTCGAGGTGCGCCGCGACCTGTCCGTCGGCGAGCTCACCGACCGGCGGCGGCTCCGGCTGCCGCTGCTCGCCGGACTCGGCGGGATGGTCGTGCCCGCCCTCCTCTACCTCCTCGTCAACTCGTCCGGGGAGGCCGCGAACGGCTGGGGTGTCGTCATCGGCACCGATACCGCCTTCCTCCTCGGCACCCTCGCCCTCGTCGGCCCGACCGCGTCGACGCAGCTACGGGTCTTCCTCCTCACCCTGACCGTCGTCGACGACATCGTCGCCGTCACCGTCATCGGCGCCGTGTACTCCGACGACATCGACCTCGCCGCGCTGGCCGTCGCCGTGGTGGGGGTCGCCGTGCTCGTGGGGCTCGGACGCAGCGGCATGTGGCGGACGTGGCCGTATGCCGTGACCATCCTCGTGCTGTGGCTCGCGACGGTGGCCTCGGGGCTGCACGCCTCCGTCGCGGGCATGGTGGCCGGGCTCCTCGTGCCCGCATACGCCCCGCGGCGCCAGGAGGTCGAGCAGGCGGCCACCCAGTTCAAGGCCTTCAGCCAGTCGCCCCTCGCCGATGTCGGTCGATCGGCACAGACCGCGCTGGTCCGGGCCGTGCCCGTCAACGAGCGGATGCAGCTCGTGCTGCACCCGTGGACGAGCTATCTCGTCGTGCCCGTCTTCGCCCTCGCCAACGCCGGGGTCGATCTGCGCGGAGGTGTGCTCGGCGAGGCCCTCCAGTCACCCGTGACGTGGGGCATCGTGCTCGGACTCGTCGTCGGCAAGTTCGTCGGGATCGGTGGCGCCGCCCTGCTCGGCGCGCGGTTCGGGGTGGGCCCGCTCCCGCAGTGCCTCGGTCCGGGGCAGGTCCTCGGCGGGGCCGCGCTGTCCGGGATCGGCTTCACCGTTTCCCTGCTCATCGTCGGGCTCGCCTTCGGACCCGAGCTCCAGGACGAGGCGACCGTCGGAGTGCTGCTCTCGCTCGTGCTGGCGACACTGCTCGGCTGGCTCGTCTTCAGGCTCGCAGCCGTGCTGCATGGCGAGACGTCGGCGGGGCTGCCGACGATGTTGGATCGCCCCGTCGATCCCGAGCGTGACCACATCCGCGGCTCGGCCATGGCCCCCCTCACGCTCGTCGAGTACGCCGACTTCGAGTGTCCCTTCTGCGGTCGTGCCACCGGGACCGTCAAGGAGGTCCGCGAGCACTTCGGCGACGACCTGCGCTACGTGATGCGACACCTGCCCCTGCCCGACGTGCACCCCCACGCGGAGCTCGCCGCCGCCGCGGCCGAGGCAGCCGGGGCGCAAGGCCGCTTCTGGGAGATGCACGACCTGCTCTTCGAGCATCAGGGCGCGCTCGAGATCGAGGACCTCGCCGGGTATGCCGGCGACCTCGCGCTCGACGTCGAACGCTTCCTCCGAGAGATCGACGAGCAGGTGCACGAGGAGCGGGTCCGCGAGGACGTCATGAGCGCCGAGGCGAGCGGCGCACGCGGGACACCGACCTTCTTCGTCGGCGAGCGCCGGCACGTGGGGGCGTATGACGCGAGAACGCTCATCGCCGCGCTCGAGGCAAGTCGGCATCCGGCAGCCGCACCGGACCGAAGGAGCTCCTAGTGCGCCTCCTCGTGCATGTGCTCGAGCAGCTCCGCCAGGTTGGTGTCCTGCTCCGCCACGAGCAGGGGCAGCACGAGGTCGTTCTCCTTGGCGGCGTGGCTGGAGAACACGCGCTGCAGCGCCTCGGCCCAGGCGGCCGTCGCAGCGGGCTCGTCGCTCGACTCGATCGCGTCGACGATGCCGAGGATGACGCCGTGCTCGGCCACCATGCCGGCAATGAGCAGCCGGCCGGCCTCCGTCTGCGCGGCGGCGCGGTAGAACGTCGTCTCCTCGCCGGCGGCGTGTGGCCCGAGGACGGTGCGCGCCCACGTCACGAGCCGGGCCTTCGCACCGTCCGCGCCGGACGACTGCGCGTCTGACCGCGGGAGCGCGGCGACGAGCCCGTCGAGCTCTGCGACGAGGTGTTCGTGGTGGCGACGGATGGCACTGGCGGCCGCCTCGTCGCGCTCGTTGATGGTCGTCGTCATGATGGTCTCCTTGGTGTCCCATCGTCCCGGCGGGCGCTTCCCGCCATCGCGGTCAGTCGACCACGGGGCACGCCCCCCTTTCCTTGACGTGCGTCAAGGAGGTTGGGACCGATGACGACGGTCGGGCACCCGGCGAGCTGAGCGGCATACGGCTGCCGTATGCCGTTGGGCTGGCTCCTCCGGGAGGGCACCCTTCCGCGTCGGCCGGCGCTTGTCCCGCTCACTCGGCGATCCGGGTGCCCAACCCGGCTGTCCGGCGGTCGCGCCTGTGTAACCTTTTCGGGGTCCGCTGAACGGTCCGGCGGCTCATCCGGAGGGGACGGCATGGAGGACCACCTGACACCTGGTGGGTTCATCACAGCTCGAGCCAGCGAGGAAGGCGACTCGTGGGTCGCGGTATTCAGCACCGAGCCCCTCGCCGGCCTCGCCCTCACCCAGGTCGTTGAGGAGCACGGCGGCCTCACCGACGGTCAGGTCACGGCGGTGGCCGGCCTGGTTGCCACTGCGTTGGCGGCGGCACACGGCGGCGGCGTGGTCCACGGCGCGCTCTCGCCCGAGCACGTGACGCTCTCGCCCGAGGATGCGGTGGTGCAGATCGGTGGCTTCGGGGGCAGGCCGATCGCGGGATGGTCCGCGTCACCGTATCTCGCGCCCGAGCAGGTGGCCGGCGGCGAGCTCGAGCCCCGCAGCGACCTCTTTGCGCTCGGCTGCCTCATGATGACGATGCTGACCGGAGAGCCGCCCGTGCCTGCGCCGGGGAGCGAGGCGCCGTCGGAGTCCGCGTCGGCGCCGGGGACCGGCGCGCCGTGGCCCTCTGATCGCAGGCCCGACATCGACCCGGCGCTCAACGGGCTCGTCCACGACCTGCTCGCCCACTCTCCGACCCGTCGACCGGTGTCGGCCGCGGAGGTGGTCAGCCGACTGGGGCGGATCGCGGCCGACCTGGCGGATCGACACGTCGTGGCGACCCTGCCCGGCGCGGTGGCTCCAGCCGGGACGGGGGCTGTCGCCACGGCCACTGTCGATGGGGATCCCCCCGATGACACCGAGCTGCTGGCCCCGATCCTCCCCGTGGCGGGCGCTGCGCTTCCGCACGCACCTGCGGGGGAGGTTCCGCGGGGTCTTCCGGACCCGGCGACCCACTCAACGCAGACGCAGGTCATCTCCGCCCTCGAACCCGAGGACGACGACTCGGATCGGGTGGGCGTGGCTGGTGTGCTCGGGGTGGACTCGATCCCCTGGCCGTGGGTCGCCGGCAGCCTGGCGGCTGTTGCGCTCGTCCTCCTGACCCTGTTCACGTGGCTCGGCGGTGATGACACGAAGTCACCCGTTGCCGCCCCCGCCACGACAGCGCCGCCCACGTCGACCCCCTCCTCGCCGACCGAGGGTGGGTCCCCCAGCAGCGCGGTCACGCCTGGGACTCCCACCACGAGCCGCCCCTCCGTCACCACGACCACGGCGTCCGCGAGCGCGACGACCTCCGCGACCGTGCGATCGCCGGCGCCGACGACAGCCGTGCCCGACGACAGCCCGCAGCCGCAGACACTGGGCGGAGCGGTGAGCTCGCTGCGGGCCACCGTGCGTGACGTGGTGGCGAGCGGAGAGGTGGACAGGGCGTCAGGGGATGACCTCGTCCAGCGCGCCGACGAGCTGAGCCGATGGGTGGACCGCAGCCCCGTGCAGCTGAGCCGGCGAGTCTCCGCCCTCGACAGCTACGTTGAGCGCCTGGCGTCATCGGGAGACATCACGAGTGGTGGCTACCGGCAGGTGTCCGGAGCCATCGCCGCGGTGCAGGCTCAGCTCGCCTGAGCTGGACATCACAGCCAGCGCTCGCTCAGCCAATCGCAGGGTTCGGTCACGCTCTCTCCGGCGGAGCCCCGCGGCACACGGCCCGGCTCCGCGCCTGGTGAGCCTCGTTGCGGTACTTTTCTGGGGGCAAGGCACGAAAGAGGCCCTCTCCCGGGGTGGGAAAGGGCCTCTGACCTGTGGTGGAGCCAAGGGGACTCGAACCCCTAACCCCCTGCTTGCAAAGCAGGTGCGCTACCAATTGCGCCATGGCCCCGAGCGGGCGCGGGGCCCGAGGGGATTCAGGACGTCGCGGGTGGCGTGTCCTGGTCAGCCGCGGGAGCTGGTGCGGGAGCCGGAGCGGGAGCTTCGGCCTTGACGTCGTCGGTGGCCTGGTTCCACAGGTCCTGCTCGGCCTGCTGCTGGCGGGCCTTCTTCCGGAGGAAGACGATCCCGGCGACGGATCCGGCGATGAGGGCAAGACGCTTGAGCATGCTGTGGTCCTCTCGTGACGGCTGATGATGGTGGGCCTAACAGGACTTGAACCTGTGACCTCTTCCTTATCAGGGAAGCGCTCTAACCGTCTGAGCTATAGGCCCATCGTCACCTTCGTGCGGGCGGGGAACGGACCGAGATCCGAATCCCTGACGCGAGGGCACACGTTACCGGATGCGCCGCGGGACCTCCAAAACAGGGGTGACGCCTGCCGTATGCCGCTGGGCTGGCTGCGCGGCCAGCCCCCGGGGGCTGCTCCGGTGAGGGGGAGGGCCGGGGTATCAGTCGTCGGTGAGGGTCAGCTGGATGCCGCCGACGAGGGCGGAGCAGATGTTGTAGAGGAAGGCCATGACGGTGGCGATGGCCGTCATGAGGATGACGTCGATGACGCCGATGACGATCGACAGGGACACGACCCGGCCGAAGCCGACGTAGTCCTTGATCGAGAAGTTGTCTGCGGCGTCGGCGGTCTGGAGCGACTGGAGGACGCCCTCGATGTCGGTGAAGACGTTCATCGTCGAGAGGATCATCCACAGAACCGCGGTGAGGATCACGCCGGCGATGCCGAGGGCGACCGAGAGCAGGAAGCTCATCTTCATCACGGACCACGGATCGACCCGGGCGACGGCGAGCCGGACCCGACGGGGGCCCTTCGACCTGCGACTTCCGGTGTCCTTCGACCGGGATGCGGACGCGGTGGCCGTCTTCGTCGCGCCCGTGCTCGCGCCCCCTGTCGCCGTGGACGGAGTGGTGGGCTGCGCTCCTACGGGCCGGGTGGGCGGGGTGCGGGAGGTGATGGCCCCACGCGAGAGGGTGGACTCGCCGGCACCGACGTCGGAGCCGTAGTAGTCGTGCCCGCCGGGCCCCGCTTGGCCCCCGTGATCCGGCGTGGTGCGGTAGCCGGCGGGCCGGCTGTAGTAGTCGCTCGTCGACGTTCCCGGGTCGGTCGACGCGCCTGCAGAGCTGGAGCCGTAGCCGCTCGTCCCGAACCCCTCAGAGCTGGGCGTGCTCATTCGTCACCTCCACTGTCGCTGTCCGACGACTCGGTCGTCGCGCTGCCACTTTCGTCCGACGGTACGCCATCGCCGCTCGGAACCGTAGTGATCGGCGCGGTCGGCGCGGTCCCCTCGACGTCGCCGACCTCCTCGAGCTCGGCGTCGGTCACCGACTCGGCATTGCGTGCGACAGCCACGATGGAGTCGCCCTGGTCAGGAGTCGCGAACCTGACGCCCTGGGTGCCCCGGCTCGTGTGGCGGACCTCGTCAACCCGCGAGCGGACGATCTTGCCCTTCTCCATGACGACCAGGACCTCGTCGCCAGGGGTGACGGTGAGGGCTCCGACGAGGTCCCCACCCTTGTCCGAGAGCTTGGCCACCTGGATGCCGTAGCCGCCGCGGCCCTGGACGCGGTATTGGGACACCGGGGTGCGCTTGGCCAGGCCGTTCTCGAAGACGACGAAGACGTCGATCTCGAGGCCGTCCGGCACACGGGACATGGACAGGAGCGTGTCGTCACCCTTGAACTTCATCCCCGTGACGCCGGACGTCGAGCGCCCCATGGGCCGCAGCGCGGTGTCGGTCGCGGTGAACCGGACCGACATGCCCTTGCGGGACACGAGCAGGAGGTCGTCCTGGGGAGCCACGAGGCGCGCGCCCACGAGCTCGTCACCCTCTCTCAGGTTGATCGCGATGAGACCGCCCGATCGGGGTGAGTCGTACTCGCGCAGGCGCGTCTTCTTCACGAGCCCGGAGCGCGTGGCGAGGACGAGGTAGTCGGCCGCCTCGTAGTCCTTGATCGCAAGAACCTGGGCGATCTGCTCGCCCGGCTGGAAGGCGAGCAGGTTGGCGACGTGCTGCCCCTTGCTGTCCCGGCTGCCCTCGGGCAGCTCGTAGGCCTTGGCCCGGTAGACGCGGCCGAGGTTGGTGAAGAAGAGCAGCCAGTGGTGGGTCGTCGTCGTGAAGAAGTGCTCGACGACGTCCTCGCCACGCAGCTGAGCGCCCTTGACCCCCTTGCCGCCGCGGCGTTGGGACCGGTAGAGGTCGGTCCGCGTCCGCTTGGCGTAGCCGCCGCGGGTGATCGTGACGACGACGTCCTCCTCGGGGATGAGGTCCTCCATCGACATGTCGCCGTCGAAGGGCACGATCTCGGTGCGCCGATCGTCGCCGTACTTGTCGACGATGCCCTGCAGCTCCTCCGAGACGATCTCGCGCTGGCGTTCCGGTGAGGCGAGGATCGCGTGGTACTCGTCGATGAGCTCCTGGAGCTCGTCGTGCGCCTGCTGGATCCGCTCGCGCTCGAGGGCGGCGAGACGGCGCAGCTGCATGTTGAGGATGGCCTGCGCCTGGACCTCGTCGATGTCGAGCAGCCCGATGAGGCCGTCGCGGGCCTCCTCGACGGTGCGCGAGGCGCGAATGAGCGCGATGACCTCGTCGAGCATGTCGAGGGCCTTGAGGTAGCCGCGCAAGAGGTGGATCTCGGCCTCGGCCTTGCGCAGCCGGAACTCGGTGCGCAGCCTGATGACCTCGATCTGGTGGTCCACCCAGTGCCGGATGAAGCCGTCGAGGGGCAGGGTGCGAGGGACGTCGTCGACGAGCGCGAGCATGTTGGCGCCGAAGTTGGTCTGCAGCTGGGTGTGCTTGTAGAGGTTGTTGAGCACGACCTTGGCGACGGCGTCACGCTTCAGGGTGATGACGAGGCGCTGCCCGGTGCGACCCGAGGTCTCGTCGTTGATGTCGGCGATGCCGGCGATCTTGCCGTCCTTGACGAGGTCGGCGATCTTCATCGCGAGCTGGTCGGGGTTGACCTGGTAGGGCAGCTCGGTCACGACGAGCGCCTGCCGCCCCCGGATCTCCTCGACCTCGACGACGGCACGCATGATGATCGAGCCGCGACCGGTGCGGTAGGCGTCCTCGATGCCGCGGTGGCCCATGATGAGCGCGCCCGTGGGGAAGTCCGGCCCCTTGATGATCCCGAGAAGGGCCTCGAGCAGCTCCTCGCGCGAGATGTCCGGATTGCGCAGGTAGTACTGCGCGCCCTCGGCGACCTCGCGCAGGTTGTGCGGCGGGATCTGGGTCGCCATCCCGACGGCGATGCCGGCGGAGCCGTTGACGAGCAGGTTGGGGAAGCGGCTCGGCAGCACCGAGGGCTGCATCGTCTTGCCGTCGTAGTTCGGAACGAACTTGACCGTGTCCTGCTCGATGTCCCGCACCATCTCCATGGCGATCGGGGCCATCCGGCACTCGGTGTATCGGGGTGCGGCAGCGCCGTCGTTGCCGCGGGAGCCGAAGTTGCCCTGCCCGTCGACGAGCGGGTAGCGCATCGACCAGTCCTGCACGAGCCGGACGAGCGCGTCGTAGATCGCCGAGTCGCCGTGCGGGTGGTAATGGCCCATGACGTCACCGACGACGCGGGCGCACTTGTTGTACCCCCGGTCGGGGCGGTAGCCGCCGTCATACATCGCGTAGACGATGCGCCGGTGCACGGGCTTGAGGCCGTCACGGACGTCCGGGAGCGCACGGGACACGATGACCGACATGGCGTACTCGATGTACGAGCGCTGCATCTCGGTGTTGAGGTCGATCGGCTCGACGCGGTCGTGCTGGCCGGGCTCGCGCTCGACCACAGCCGTGCCCTGCTCGTGGCTCGTGTCCTGCTCGTCGTCGTCGGCCAGCTCGCTCGTGTCGAGGATGTCCTCGAGCGACTCGTCGGGCGTCTCGTTGACGTCGTCGCCGTTGGTCGGCGGCTGCTCACTCACGTCAGTTCCCTTGTCCTGTAGTTCTCGTCAAAACGTGATGTCGTATGCCGCTGAGCTCAGCCACGCTGGGCGGTGGCGTCCGCGCAGGGCGAGCTGAGCGGCATACGGGATGGGTTCTAGATGTCGAGGAAGCGCACGTCGCGCGCGTTCTTCTGGATGAAGGTCCGGCGCGACTCGACGTCCTCTCCCATGAGCACCGCGAAGACCTCGTCGGCCTTGGCCGCGTCGTCGAGCGTGACCTGGAGGAGCGTGCGCGTCTCGGGGTCCATCGTCGTCTCGCCGAGCTCGGCGTAGTTCATCTCGCCGAGGCCCTTGTACCGCTGGATCGGGTTGTCCTTCGGCAGGCGCCAGCCCTTGGCGTCGCCGAGCTCCTTGAGCCCGTCGCGCTCCCGGTCCGAGTAGGCGAACTGGTGCGGGGCGTTGCTCCACCGGAGGCGGAACAGCGGTGGCTGGGCGAGGTAGACGTAGCCGGCCTCGATGAGCGGGCGCATGAACCGGAAGAGGAGCGTCAGCAGGAGCGTGCGGATGTGCATGCCGTCGACGTCGGCGTCGGCCATGAGGATGATCTTGTGGTAGCGGGCCTTCTGGATGTCGAAGTCCTCGCCGATGCCCGTCCCGAACGCCGAGATGAGGGCCTGGACCTCGTGGTTGGCGAGGATCTTGTCGATCCGCGCCTTCTCGACGTTGAGGATCTTGCCGCGGATCGGCAGGATCGCCTGCGTGTAGGGGTTGCGGGCCTGCGTCGCCGATCCGCCCGCCGAGTCGCCCTCGACGATGAAGACCTCGGAGATGCTCGGGTCCTTGGACTGGCAGTCCTTGAGCTTGCCCGGCAGGCCCCCGGACTCGAGCAGGCCCTTGCGCCGGGTCGCCTCGCGGGCCTTGCGGGCCGCCATCCGCGCGGCCGCCGCCTGGATCGACTTGCGGACGATGTCCTTGCCCTCGTTGGGGTGGGCCTCGAGCCAGTGGCCGAACTCGTCGGTCATGGCGCGCTGGACGAAGCCCTTGACCTCGGAGTTGCCGAGCTTGGTCTTCGTCTGTCCCTCGAACTGCGGCTCACCGAGCTTGACCGAGATGACCGCAGTGAGCCCCTCCCGGACGTCGTCGCCGGTGAGGTTCTCGTCCTTGTCCTTGAGGAGGTTCTGCCGACGGGCGAAGTCGTTGATGAGCTTGGTCATCGCGGCGCGGAACCCCTCCTCGTGGGTGCCGCCCTCGTGGGTGTTGATCGTGTTGGCGTAGGTGTGCACCGACTCGCTGTAGGCGTTCGTCCACTGCATGGCCAGCTCGAGCGACATCGACCGGGCGGTGTCCTCCACCTCGATCGAGATGACCTCCGGGTGCACCGGCTCGCTGCGCTTGGAGGAGTTGAGATGGTTGACGTAGTCCACGAGACCACCGTCATAGCGGTAGCTCACTGTCTTCGCCGTGACCCTCTTCTTCTCGTGCTCCGGAACGTCGTGGCCGTTGTCGTCCTCCTCGACCACCTGGGCGATGTCGGTGTCGACGCCGTCGAGGTCGACCTCATCAGTCTCGTCGCGCTGCTCGACCCGCTCGTCGACGAGGTTGATCGTCAGACCCTTGTTGAGGAAGGCCATCTGCTGGAACCGGGCGCGAAGCGTCTCGAAGTCGTAGTCGACCGCGTCGAAGATGTCGGGGTTGGCCCAGAAGGTGATCGTCGTGCCGGTCTCGTCGGTGGCCTCCTCCTGGCGCAGGGGCCCGTCGGGCACGCCCATGGTGAAGCTCATCCGATGGACGTGGCCCTTCTGCCGCACGGCGACCTTGAGCCGGGACGACAGGGCGTTGACGACGGAGGAGCCGACGCCGTGCAGGCCGCCGGAGACCTTGTAACCGCCACCGCCGAACTTCCCGCCCGCGTGGAGCTGGGTCAGGACGAGCTCGACCGCGCTGATCTTCTCGACCGGGTGGATGTCGGTCGGGATGCCTCGGCCGTTGTCCTTGACCCGGACGCCGCCGTCGGCGAGCAGCGTGACGTCGATGGTGTCGGCGTAGTCGGCGAGCGCCTCGTCGACCGAGTTGTCGACGATCTCGTAGACGAGGTGGTGCAGGCCGCGCTCGCCGGTGGAGCCGATGTACATGCCCGGACGCTTGCGGACCGCCTCGAGGCCCTCCAGGACGGTGATCGCACTCGCGTCGTAGTCGACTCCGTTGGGACGATGGTCGACGGATGGGGTGATGATGCTGTCGGCTGTCGTCTCTACGGGGTCTGACACGTCTCTCCTCGGGTGAACCTCATGCGGGCGGCTCGACGAGGACGCCGAGCCGCTACCCGATTATTCTAACGGTCCCCGGGACCAGAACGTGCCCTCAGCGGCCCGGAACGGGCAATTTCCCGCCCCAGAACCCCGGATTTCGGGGGGAGGATCATGCCCGGGCCCTGCAAGGGCCCTGTGGCGCGATCACTGGTCCTTGAAACCATCCCGACAATGCCCACACCGATACCCACACCAAGGCGCCCACACCAAGGCCACCACCCCGGGACCTGGGTCCCGGGGTGGTGGCCGGTGTGCGGTGCGCTGGGGTGTCGCCTACTGGCCCAGGCCGAGGCGGTAGACCCCGCCGGCTCGGGTGCCTGCGAACAGCCACTTCCCGTCCGGGCTGACGACCAGGGACCGCACCGACGGGTCAGGCAGCCCGGCGCCGACGTTGACCCAGGTCCTGCCCCCGTTGATGCTCCGGAGCACGCCACGGCCGTTCATCAGCAGGCCGGCCTCGGTGTAGTCGCCGACTCCGGCATAGAGGACGCCGTCCGCCCCGACGATCTGGCTGACCCGCATCGGCAACCCGTGCCTCCCGGTCCCCAGGTCGCGGGTCTCGGTGAAGCTCCTGCCGCCGTCGGTGCTCACCCGGATCGTCTCGCCACCGACGACCATCCGGTCACCGTCGATGTGGATGGCCGTGACCCGTCCGTCCGTCACCTTGACGCGGGTCGCCCCTCCGTTGTCCGAGCGCCACAGCCCTGCATGATCGCCGAGCCACAGCCTCTCGGGGTCCTCCGGGTCCGCCACGACCGCGGAGTACAGCGTGTCGTGGTCGTACCGCTTCCACGACGTGCCCCGGTCCGGACTCACGTAGAGACCTCCGCCCTCCGGGACCACGTAGGGCGCGATGACCTGATCCGGGTCGGCCGGGTGCATGACGACATCGAGCACCTCCTCCTCGAAGGGGTACTCGTCCGGCCAGGTCTGTCCGGCATCCGTGCTGCGCACCAGTCGGGACCCGAAGAAGCCGGTCTCGATGACCTTCCACACCGTGTGCGGATCG
>NZ_JAJJPG010000082.1:0-17061 GCF_032907665.1 Intrasporangium sp. | reverse complement strand
CGGGGCGCCGTCGTCCCGACGCTCGTCCCGGAAGGTCCGCCGCTCGCGACCGCCGACGTGGCTGGTCGACGAGGTGGCCGGGCGTGACGTCCGTGCTCCCGGGCGTTGACCGGTGTCACGACCGCGATGGGGCTTCTTCGGCGCTGCCGCGGCGCGCGCCTTCTTCTCGGCAGGGGTCCAGCGGGCCTTCTTGGGCGCGCTGGAGGTGGGCTTCTTCCGCATTGCGTTTCAACTCTCTTGACTCGAGCAGACTTCGTCTCGAGCCGTGAGTCGAACACGACCAATCAGACGAGCCTCAGGTGCAGCACGTGCACCCATGGTGACCGGTGGGCATCGGTGCCACCGGCACGGTCCGCTCCGCATCGCAGGGGTCGCACCGGAGCGCGAGATCCCGCTTCCCCACCTCGCCGGCCGAGCCACGACCCTCAGGCCGCCTGGTGCTCGTCAGGTCCCGAGATGGTCGGAGTCGGACTGCGCAAGTCTACCAGCGCGCTACGCGACGGCTCACCACGAGTGCCACAGCGGCGAGGGCGACACCCGCGAGGTCGGCCACGACGTCCCACGGGTCCCCGGACCGACCCGGCAGCAGCAGGTGCTGCGAGAGCTCGCTGACGAGGGCGTGCGCCGCGAAGCCGGTCACGGCCCACCACAGCCGCGCCACGACCATCCCCACGGCATACGTGGGAATGGCGAAGACGAGCACGTGCACGGCCTTGTCCGTCCACGACACCGGGCCGGCCACCGTGACGACCGGCCAGTAGAGCGCAAGGAGATGGACGGTCAGTGACAGCACGGCCGTCGCCACCCACCACCGCCGTGCTCCTGCCACCATGTCCCGGGGAGTCTACGCACCCCCGGGCCGACGGCGCCCCCTCGCACGCGACGCCTGAGGGGGCACTGGCGAGGAACCCTGCGCGGTGGTTGGCCCTCGCCCGACGGGCTAGGTTGAACGCATGCCGAAGCGAACCGTGACCGTCATCGGGACCGGCCGTGCCGCGGTGACCCCTGACGTCGTCCGCCTCGACCTGCGCGTCGGTCATGACGCTGCCGACGTCGCGTCCGCCCTCTCCGGCGCCTCGAAGGGGATTGCCGCGGTCGGGACCGTCGTGCGCTCCCAAGGCATTGCCGATGCCGACATCCGCACCCTCGACGCCACCGTCACCCAGCGCTACGACAACACGGGCACGGCCGTGGGCTTCACCGCCCAGCAGCGCCTCGGGGTCACCGTCCGACGGCTCGAGGCAGTCGGCAGCGTGCTCGAGTCCGCCGCGGCCGAGGTGGGCAACGCCCTGCTCGTCGACCAGGTCCGCCTCGATGTCGCCGACCGCTCGGAGGGGCTGGCACGTGCGCGCGACGCCGCCTACGCGGAGGCGCGGACCAAGGCCGAGCAGTACGCCGCGCTCTCGGGGTCCGAGCTCGGCGAGGTGCTCGGCGTGACCGAGGCGGGCGCCACTCCCCTCCCGGCCGCCCGGGCGATGGGCCTCGCCGCCCGGGAGATGGCCGCGAGCATGCCGGTGGAGGGCGGGGACCTCGAGATCACCGCGAGCGTCACGGTGACCTGGGAGCTGCGCTGAGCGGCATACGACACTGTGACGACGCCGAGAGCCGGAATGAAGTCACCGACCGATCCGTTGGGAGAGACATGGCAACGACTGACCTGACCGCACAGACGTTCGAGAAGACCGTCCTCGACAACGACATCGTCCTGGTGGACTTCTGGGCGGCGTGGTGCGGCCCCTGCCGGCAGTTCGCCCCCGTCTACGAGGCGGCCTCGAAGGAGGCCGACAACGAGGGCATCGTCTTCGCCAAGGTGGACACCGAGGCGGAGCAGTCCCTCGCCGGCGCGGCCAACATCACCTCGATCCCGACGCTGATGGCCTTCAAGGAGGGCGTCCTCGTCTTCTCGCAGCCGGGCGCGCTGCCCCAGTCGGCGTTGCAGAACCTCATCGAGCAGGTGAAGGCCCTCGACATGGCGCCGATCAAGGAGCAGATCGCCCAGGAGGCAGCGTCAGCGGGCGGCGAGGCCTGACCGGCTGACCTGCCGTGCTCCGCTTCCTGCTGAACGTCATCTGGCTGGTCCTCGGTGGCTTCTGGCTCTGGCTGCTCTATCTCGTCGCCGGAGCCATCGCGTGCCTGACCATCGTCGGCATCCCGTTCGGCGTGGCGGCCTTCCGGATCGGCTTCTATGCCCTGTGGCCCTTCGGGCGCACTGTCGTCGACCACCCCGCGGCGGGTGTCGGCTCCACCATCGGCAACGTCCTGTGGGTCATCTTCTTCGGCTGGTGGCTGGCGCTGGGACACGTCGTCACGGCGATCGCCGAGGCGCTCACCATCATCGGCATCCCGGTGGCCCTGGCGAACCTCAAGCTCATCCCCGTGTCGCTCTTCCCCCTCGGCAAGCGCATCGTGCCGGTGGCCGGCGACCGCTACGCCGCCTACCTGCCCGACGTGCTCACCCCCGGTCGGACCACGGGCTCGGAGGACCTCAACCTGCGGTGACGCTGCTCGCCGAGCGGCCCCTCACCTCGAGTCGGACACGTACTCGCGCGGCAGCACGCGACGCCATTCCGCGCGGCGCTGCCGGCTCGCCGCAGTGCCGAGCTCCTCTCGGTCGGTCGGGTGCCGAAGGTAGTACTCGAGCGTCAGCCAGAGGCGCACTGCGTCGGAGTCGAGCAGGTCGGCATCGACTGTCGGCCTGGTCCGATGCCCGTCCGCGTCGTGGGCGACGAGGCCGGGCCCGTGGACCTCGATCGTCCGGTGGACCCGGTCCCTCAGGGTGGGCACGAGGCGAAGGACCTGGTCCCAGGGCGCCAGGAAGCTGCGCCGGCCATGGTCGAAGTGCAATCCGTCGACCCCGACCATGAGCTCGTGGCGCTCCGTCGGGCGGGCCACGTAGAGGCCGAGGCCGATCATGACGAAGCCCGCCGGGAGGGTCACCCACCAGGGCAGGTCCACTCCCCAGATCCGCAGCTCCCGGTCGATGACGCGCAGGCGCATCAGCTCGAAGTGCACGACCAGCACCGCCCCCCACAGGACGAGACCGAGGGGCATGAGGCCCAGAGACGCTCGGGCGCGGAAGGTGATGGTCCGGCCGACCGGGTCGTGGATCGGCCGCCGAGGCAGGTGCCACGGCGAGGCGACCGACGCGACCATCGTCAGTGCGACGAGGTGGACCACCCCGACCCAGCTCTCGACGCCGGGGTCCGCGACGACCCGTCCCACCATGACCACGAGCCCCACCAGGGGGAGCAGGGGCAGGAGAACCAAGGGGTGGAAGACGAATCGCGGTCGCGCTTCCCACGCCTCGGGGGTCAGATCGGGGTCGCGCGCCACGCGGCCCAGCCTAGGCCGAGGGGACGCCGGGCTGGGACCGGGCCCAGCGGCATACGACCGAGGGAGAGGTGGCGTGACAGCGTGACGTGGCCACCACGAAGTGGTGGAGGTGGCGGGAATTGAACCCGCGTCCGATGACGAGAAACCAGGGCTTCTCCGGGTGCAGTGCGCTGTGGAGTTTCTCGGCCCCAGGGCTCGCGCGCACACGTTCCCTGACAGGCCCAGTTGAGTAAAAGTCCCGCGTGGCCCCCCAACATGACCACGCAGCAAGTTTCCTAGCTGACGCCAGGCACTGAGTCGGAAACTAGCTCAGGCTGACGGACTTCGGGGCTCGCTCAGGCGGCGAGGGCGAAGTCGGTGCGCTTTGCGTTGGCACCTATTGGTTTGCAAGGAGCGTTAACGAGATAACCCTGCATCCTCGACCCGCTTCCCCTGGATTGTCGACCATCGTCGAAACCGATCACCCCCATGAGGGTGTCCACGTCACGCTGTTCACTTGTCAATCGTCGCTCGCGCGACTCCACAGTATGCCTTGGGAACGTCTGACGGGTCCACGCCATTCCCGAGCGGGCTGAGGCGCAGGGGCCGTATGCCGCTGGGCTCGCCGGCCCGGCGAGGCCCTGGCCGCGCTCCTCTCGGGCTCAGAGCCGACCGGTGCTGCAACGACCCGCTGAACCGAAACCGCCCGCCCCGCTGCCCCCACCACCTATAGGGCCCGGGCCCGATCGTCGGTGGCTTTGCTCGCCGCAGCCCACCCACTTTCGGGCCGCGGCCCGATTCTCGGTGGAGGAAGCGCGCCGGGTCAGCGGAGGACCGGGAGCGTCTGGTCCGGTGCGAGCACCCCGCGAAAGAGGTCCCCGCGCTCCTCGATGCGGTCGAGGATGGTGCGGATCGTGAAGCGGTCCGGGCGCAGGTTCCCGTCGTCGAGCTCGTCCCACGTGATCGGCGCCGACACCGGCGCGCCCGCCGCGGCCCGCGGGCTGTAGGGAGCCACGAGGGTCTTGTTGACGGCGTTCTGGGTGTAGTCGAGCCGGGCGAGGCCCCGCCGTTCGCGCTTCTGCCACTTCCAGCTGACGAGCTCGGGACGGACCGCCGCGATGGTCCTGGACACCCGCTCGACCCACTCGCGGGTCTCGTCGAAGCCGGGACCGCGCGCGATCGGCACCCACACCTGGATGCCGCGTCGCCCGGTCAGCTTGGGGTAGGCGCGCACCCCGAGGTGCTCGAAGGCGGTCCGGTGCAGGCGCGCCAGCTCGACGACCTCGTCCCACGAGGTGTGCTCGCCCGGGTCGATGTCGAAGAGGGCGTAGGACGGGCGGTCCGGGGCCTCGGTCGGCGAGGTCCACGGGTGCCACTCGAGGGCGCCGAACCCAGCCACCCAGACGAGGGTCGCCGGCTCGTCGACGACGACGTAGAACTGGGTCTCGTCGGGGTCGGCGTCGGGGTTGTGCCACCGGCCGATCCAGTCCGGTGCGTGGCCGGGCACCTCCTTGTGCCAGAAGCCCTTCCGGCCCGCACCGTCGGGGAACCGGTGCAGGTTGAGGGCCCGGCCGCGCAGGTAGGGCAGGAGGACCGGGGCGATGCGGGCGGCGTAGGCGAGCAGCTCCCGCTTGGTCACCGGCTCCTCGCCGTCCCGAGCCGGGAAGAGCACCTTGTCGAGGTTGGTCACCTTGAGGCTGCGGCCGTGCACCTGCCACGTCCCCTGTCGACCGAGGTCAGCGAGCGCCGCGAGCTCCTCCTCGGTGGGCCCCGGGACGACCGGCCCGCCGGTGGGCACGGATGCCTCGGCGGCAGGCAGGTCGGAGTGCCAGACCCGGTCCGGCGCAGCCTTGACCTCGTCGTTGGTGCGACCCGTGACGACGGAGGTCGGATGGTCCTCGGCGTCCCACCCGCTGACCGCGTGGGAGTCGTGCTTGTGCAGGAGCAGCCACTGCTCCTTGTCGGAGCTCTCGCCGCGACCGGTGCGGATCAGAGCGAACCGGCCGCGGAGTCTCTCGCCGAAGAGGTCGAGGTGCAGCTCCCCGTCACGGACCGCGGCTGCGGGGTCGTCCGTGTCGTGGGGACGCCACGTCCCGCGATCCCAGACGATGACGTCCCCGCCGCCGTACTCGCCGGCCGGGATGACGCCCTCGAAGAGCTCGTACTCCATGGGGTGGTCCTCGACGTGGACCGCCAACCGCCGGACGTCCGGGTCCAGGGTCGGCCCCTTCGGCACGGCCCAGCTGGCCAGGACGCCGTCGATCTCGAGGCGGAAGTCGTAGTGGAGGCGGCGAGCCCGGTGTCGCTGCACGACGAAGCGGGGCAGGCCGTCGTCTGGCCCGGGCGCCTGCGATGATGCGCTCCCCGAGGGCTCGGGCGTCCGGCCGAAGTCGCGCTTGCGGCGGTAGGGCTCGAGCAGCTCGTGCGGATCCGTCGGCATACCCGTGACCTACCCGGCCGAGGAGACCTCACCACGAGCCGGAGGAGGACCCGCCCCCACCGGAGCCGCTGAACCCGCCCCCCGCGGAGAAGCCGGACGTGCCCGATGAGCCGGGTGTCGACGTGAAGGTGCCCGTCGAGGTCGTCGAGAAGCTCTCCACGCCGCTCGCGATGCTCGTGAAGTCGGGGAAGGCCGCGCCGCTCCAGACGTACCACGTCGGCATGAGGATCGGCTGGCCGACGGCCTCGGCCGCCTTGGCGACCTCGGCGAAGGTCTTCGCCCACCGGTCCGCGACACCGAACACGACGGCATACGGCAGGTAGCGGCTGAAGATGTTGCTCGCCTCCTCGAAGGCGATCTGCCCTGCCTCGGCGGTGGTGAGGTACTCCTTGAAGCCGAGGGACTGCGCGAGCACGGCTGAGCCTTCCGCGGTCTTGGCCGCCATCTTGCCGCCGAGGAACCAGACGATGGCGCCCGCGAGGAGCAACCCGACCCCGAGCACCGCCCCGCCGGTGAACCCGGCGCCCATCATCGCGGATACGGCGCCCTGCCCGTAGAAGAGGATCATGCCGCCGACGACGGCGAGGACGACTCCGAGGCCCTGCCACAGGCCGCGCTGCAGCTGCGGTGACGATCGGAACCAGTGGCGGGTGACGACCTCGTCGTACATGTCCGACTGGATCTTCTTGAGCGTGCTGGCGAAGGTGTTCTTCAGGTCGGACAGCTCGACGGCGTCGCCCCGGCTGCTGAAGAGGCCGTCGAGGAGCCGGCGCTCGTAGGGCAGGAGGGCCTCACCCGGAGGCGGAGCAAGTCGGATGAGGCGCCAGTCCGTCCGCCGGAACATGCCACCGCTCTCGATCTCCTCGATGCGCAGGAAGCCACGCACCGCGAGGTCGATGACCGTGGCCGAGACGTCGATCGGGTTGGCCTTCTCGTCGAGGATCGTGCCGACGAGGCCCGGGGGCACCCCGGCGGGAGGGTGGAACTGGACCGCGACCGTGGCCGGTCCGCCGCGCGTCGTCGGTTGCGTCTCCCGGTCGGTGACCGACGGGGTGAGGCCCGGTGTGAGGTCGGCGTAGCGCTCGTCGCGCCCACGGGTCCAGACGAGCGTGCCCATGACGGCGAGGGCCAGGACGGGGGCGCCGACACCGGCGACGATGGCCGCGGCGTTGGCGGCGGTGGCCGCGCCCCCGCCGTAGCTCGACTCGGCGTCGCCCTCGCGGACGTCCGGCCGCGGGTCGTCGAAGGCGGTGGCGGGGTAGCCGGCGATGACGGTCATCGCGTCGCCCGGACCGAGGCCCACGGCGGCGAAGGTCGTCGGGTTGCCGGCGGTCGCCTGGCACGTCGTGTCGGCCCCGGCTTCGCCCTCGTAGCAGGCGACCTGCGCCGAGGCCGCCGGGGCGTTGACGACGACGTTGACTCGCTCGCGCTCGGTGAACTCGTTGCTGCCGAAGACGTTGTAGTGGAACTCGACGGTGTCGGCCTCACCACCTGTGCCGGCGATGGGGTTGAGGACGTTGTGGAGGGTGTAGCGCACCTCGTAGACCTGCGTGCCGCTGGTCCACTCGTCAGCGGATCCGATCCGGATCTCCTTGGCTGCGCCGTTGTCACTCACGCGGAAGTCGCTGGGCGCGCCGGAGGGGCTGGAGACCTCGACATCGGTGAGGTCGTAGTAGCGGTACTTGCCCTCCTCGTCGTTGAAACCCATGCGCACGACGATGTTGCGGAAGATGCCGTGCCGCTGCTCACCCGACGGGAAGCGCCACGTGATCGTCTCCGAGACGGCCACGCTGCCGTCGGGCTGGAGGTCGTAGACGACGGCGAACTGCTCCATCGCCTCGTCGCCCACCGCCCGCGCGGTCCCTGCGGTGACGATGACGGAGAAGGCGGCCGCGAGCAGCAGCACCAGCAGCGCCCGGACCCTCGTCGTCCTCGAGCTCATCACGTGCGTCCCCCTCATCTCGCCGTCACGCGTTGCGACGTGCGGCGCTCACGGCGCGCTCGGCCTCGCGGCGGTCCTGTCGCTCACGCAGGGCGTGGCGCTTGTCGTACTGCTTCTTGCCGGTCGCCAACGCGATCTCGACCTTCGCGCGCCCGTCCTTGAAGTAGAGGGCGAGCGGCACGATGGTGCGGCCGCTCTCGCGGGTCTTGCTCGCGATCTTGTCCAGCTCGGACCGGTGCAGCAGCAGCTTGCGCCTGCGCCGCGGGGCGTGGTTGTTCCACGTCCCGTTGTGGTACTCGGGGATGTGGACGTTCTCGAGGTAGAGCTCGTCGCCGGTGAACATCGCGTAGCCGTCGACGAGCGAGGCCCGTCCCATGCGGAGGGCCTTGACCTCGGTGCCGGAGAGCACGATGCCAGCCTCGAAGGTGTCCTCGATGTGGTAGTCGTGTCGCGCCTTGCGGTTGCTCGCGACGAGCGACCGCCCCTTCTCCTTCGGCACCGGACACTTCCCTTCTCACACAGCAGCACAGCGCAACTGGTCGTATGCCGCTGGGTCGGCTCCCACGGGCGGCGTCCCAACGCTACCCCGAGGTGCGCCTCGGTTCAGAGCCAGTTGCGCGGGTTGACGGGGGTGCCGTCCTCGTAGACCCCGAAGTGCAGGTGGCACCCGGTCGAGTAACCGGTGGTGCCGCTGTAGCCGATGAGCTGGCCGCGGTTCACGCTGCCGCCCCACTTGACGATGCTCGACAGGTGGTTGTAGCTCGTGACGAGGTCGACACCCCGGTGGATGCCGTGGTCGATGAGGACCTGATTGCCCCAGCCGCTCTCCCGCCACCCGGCGCTGATGACCGTGCCGGGCGCGGCCGCGTAGACCGGCGTGCCACAGGCAAGGCCCCAGTCGAGGCCGTCGTGGAGCATCCACTTCTGGAGGACCGGGTGCCAGCGCATCCCGAAGCCGGACGTCGTCCGTCCGTAGGCGGGGTAGGACAGGTAGTTGCTCGGCGTGGTCTTGCGTGCCACGGGCGCGGGGATCTTCGGGGTGTAGCTCGACCCCTTCCGGGCTGCCGCGGCGGCCTTCGCCCGCTCGGCCTTGATCTTCGCCTCGCGCTCGGCCTTGAGCTTGGCCAGTCGCCGCTCCTCGGCGAGCTTGGCCTGCCGTGCGCGCTCGACGAGGATGGCCTTGAGGCGGGCGGCCTCACGCTCGGCCGCGGCGAGCTGCGCCTTCTCGTTGGCCCGCTGCTCTCGCAGGTCGGCTGCGTAGGCGGTCTGCTTCGCGTTGAGCGACTCGAGCTCGGCCTGGGCGGCTTGGGCGTTGCTCGTCGCGGTGATGGCGTTGTTCTTCGCCACGACCGCCTGCTCGCGCGCCCGGGTTGCAGCGGCACTGGCCGCCTCGGCTGCCTGAAGCGCGGCCTCGGCCTGGCGCTTGAGCTCGGCGATCTCGCCGCGCACCGAGGTGAGGTACGCCTTGGTCGCCGCTGTGTCTGCGGTCATGGCCGCGAGCTGGTCGATGGTGTCGCTCGCGACGGCACTGGCGGTGTCGGCCATGACGAGTCGGTTGGCGAAGTCCTGCGGTGAGGTGGAGCCGAAGACCATGCCGAGCTGCGACTCGGTGACCGCACCGCCCTGGAAGACCTCTGCGGCATAGGCGTCGAGGGCGTCCTGTGACGAGGCGAGCTGCGTGCTCGTCTCGGCGAGCTTGTCCGCGGCGCGCGCCTCGTTGGCCTGGGCCACGGCGAGCTTCTGCGCAACCGCCTCGTTGTGGGCGCGCGCCTTGTCCTCGGCAGCGATCGCGCGCGCCTCCGTCGCCTCGGCCTGCGCCTGCGCCTGCTGCGCGCGAGCGAGCGCGGCCTCGGCCTGGGCCACCCGCTGCTCGGCCACCGGGATGGCCGCGCGCGTCTTCTGGAGGTTGACGTAGGCCTTGGCCAGGGAGGCGCTCGTGCCCTCGAGCTGCTGGCCGAGGGCGGCGATGCGCCGGTCAGCCTTGCGCTTCTGGTCCTCGACGTCGTCGGCGCGGGCGCCGAGGCCGCCGGCCAGCGAGATGGTGCAGGCGACGACGAGCCCGAGGGCCGTCCATCGGGTCCTCGCGTTAGGCTTGCTCGACCGTCTCACTAGCCACATATGACTCATTGGTACCACACGTCACGCCCAAAGGGCGAGATCCGGCGTTCCCCAGTTTGCGGCAGTCCCGGCACGGCCGCCTGCCGAATGCCGGATTCTCTCGACGCTCCTTCCCGGCCGGGTCAGACGCGGAGGTAGCGGCGGAGGGTCACCCAGGACGTGACCGTGGCGAGCACCACCACCCCGAGGATGACGACGGGCGCCACCGTGAGGACGTCGGCGACGCCGATGAACGCGGTGTCGGTGAGGGTGGTGCTGAGGAAGCCGTCGACGCCGTACCTCACGGTGGCCCACAGCATGAGCATGGCCAGTCCGGCCCCGACGACGCTCGCGAGGACGGTCTCCATGACGAACGGGAAGCGGATCGTGAAGTTCGAGGCCCCGACGAGCCGCATGATCCCGGTCTCGCGGCGGCGGCTGAACGCCGCCTGCCGGATCGTCGTGGAGATGAGCATCACCGCGGCGAGCACCATGAGCGAGGAGAGCGCGATGGCGGACCACGACACGGTGTTCATGAAGGTGAAGAACTTCTCGAGCAGCTTCTTCTGGTCCTGGACGTCGGCGACTCCGGGCATCCCCTTGATGGAGCTGGCCACGATGTCGAACTTGCCGGGGTCGGAGAGGTTGACGCGGTAGGAGTCGGCGAAGTAGGACTCCCCCGCGCGAGCGAGCGGCGAGTTCTGGTAGGTCTCCTTGAACCGGCCGAACGCCTCCTCACGCGACTCGTAGTAGATCTCGCTCACGGTGGGGCGGAGCGCCTCGAGCTCGCGCTTGATCGTCGCGCGCTGCTCGTCGGACGTCGGCTCGCCGGCGCAGTTGGCGTAGCGGGTCTTCTCCGCGCACAGCATGACGGTGACCTGGACCCGGTCGTACCAGTAGTCCTTCATCGTGTCGACCTGCCGCTGGCCCATGAGACCCAGGCCCAGGAGGTACATCGAGATCATCGTGACGATGACGACGGACACCGCCATCGAGAGGTTGCGCCGGAGACCGTTGCCGGTCTCGCCGAGGAGGAACTGGAGTCGCATGGCTCGTCTCGATCCGTGGTCAGCGGCTGCTGGAGCGTTCGGGCTGGCGGCGGCGGAAGAGGGAGAACCGTTCGCGCGGCTCGTCGGCGTCGCGGCCGATGGGGGGCAGCTCCCCGTCCTCGTCCTCGAGGGCGGCGACCGCCTCGATCGCCTCCTCCTGGAGCGGGTCGGGCAGGTCCTCGGGCTCCGCCGGCTCGAGCACGATGCGAGGGAGCGAGCCCGTCGTGTAGTCGCCCGTCTCGACGTCGGCCACGAGCCGGCCCGTGTCGAGGCGGATGACCCGCTTGCGCATCTCGTTGACCGTGGCCGTGTCGTGCGTCGCCATGACGACCGTCGTGCCCGTGCGGTTGATGCGCTCGAGGAGCTTGACGATGTCGAGGCTCGTCTCGGGGTCGAGGTTTCCGGTCGGCTCGTCGGCGAGGAGGATCGGTGGCCGGTTGACGAAGGCGCGGGCGATGGCGACCCGCTGTTGCTCGCCGCCCGAGAGCTGGTGCGGCAGCCGCTTCTCCATGCCGGCGAGGCCGACGAGGAGCAGCGTCTCGGGGACGATCTGGCGGATCCGGGACCGCGGGGCCCCGAGGACCTGGAGGGCGTAGGCGACGTTCTGGAAGACGGTCTTGTTCGGCAGCAGGCGGAAGTCCTGGAAGACGAAGCCGATCTCCCGGCGCAGGGCCGGCACCTTCCGGTCGGCGAGCTGGCCGAGGTCGCGGCCGGCGACGAGGAGGCGGCCCTCGGTCGCGTCCTGCTCCTTCATGACGAGCTGGAGCAGGGTCGACTTGCCCGAGCCCGAGGTGCCGACGACGAAGACGAACTCTCCGCGGGTGATCTCGAGGGACACGTCGTCGAGGGCCGGCCGCTGTGTCCGTGGGTACGTCTTCGTCACGTTCTCGAAGAGAATCATCGCCAGCTACCTGGGCCTCGTTCATCGGGGACTGAGGTGCCGGGCACCGACCCAGCGTTGCGCTGGGACCGTGCTCGGCGGCATACGGCCTGATCCGTCGCCGTCTACGAGGCTACGGGCCGAACCCGTGATTTCCGGCGTATCCGCTCGACCGGGCGTGGCGCACACGCCTGGGTCGGCCCGGCACGCTCAGACGGCGGCGGCGGCCTTCTTCTGCCCGATCTGCCAGCGGATGCCCGCCTCGATGAAGCCGTCGATGTCGCCGTCGAAGACGGCGCTCGGGTTGCCGGTCTCGTACTCGGTGCGCAGGTCCTTGACCATCTGGTACGGGTTGAGGACGTAGGAGCGCATCTGGTCGCCCCAGCTCGCCTTGACGTCGCCGGCCATCTCCTTCTTCACCGCCGCCTCCTCGGCCTTGCGGAGCAGGAGGAGGCGGGACTGGAGGACGCGCAGGGCGGCGGCGCGGTTCTGGATCTGCGACTTCTCGTTCTGCATCGACACGACGATGCCGGTCGGGAGGTGCGTCATGCGCACGGCCGAGTCGGTCGTGTTGACGCTCTGGCCGCCGGGGCCCGAGGAGCGGAAGACGTCGATCTTGAGCTCGTTCTCGGGGATCTCGATCGAGTCGTCGGACTCGATGAGCGGGATGACCTCGACCGCCGCGAAGCTCGTCTGCCGGCGGCCCTGGTTGTCGAAGGGGCTGATCCGCACGAGGCGATGGGTGCCGCCCTCGACGGCGAGGTGGCCGAAGGCGTAGGGGGCATTGACCTCGAAGGTCGCCGACTTCAGCCCCGCCTCCTCGGCGTAGGAGGTGTCCATCACCTTCGTCGGGTAGCCATGGCGCTCGGCCCACCGGAGGTACATCCGCATGAGCATCTCCGCGAAGTCCGCGGCGTCGACACCCCCGGCCCCGGCCCGGATCGTCACGACGGCCTCGCGCTCGTCGTACTCGCCCGAGAGGAGGGTGCGGACCTCGAGCTCGCCGAGGTCCTTCTTGATCTTCACGAGCTCGCGCTCGGCCTCGTCCATCGTGTCCTGGTCGGACTCCTCGGTGGCCATCTCGACGAGGGTCTCGAGGTCCTCGATGCGGCTGTCCATGCTGACCACGCGCTCACGTTCGGCGTTGGCGCGCGAGAGCGCGGAGGTGATCACCTGCGCCTTGTCGGGGTCGTCCCAGAGGTCCGGCGCGGACGCCTGTGCCTCGAGGTCGGCGATCTGCTTGCCGAGCCTCTCGAGGTCGGTGACGCTGCGCACGGAGTCCATCGTCGCGCGCAGGTCCTTGATCTCCTGGGTGAAGTCCACAGCCACAAAGGGACAGCCTACGTCAGAACGGAGGAGGGGCCGTATGCCGCTGAGCTCGGTGCGGGGGTGGCGCGACCGGCGGCGCGGGCCTCGGCCGCCCGGGGCGGCGAGGGCGAGGTGCGCCGAGTGCCTGCGCGGCATCGACCGCGCTGCCATGCTGGGGGCAGCGGGCCGGCGACGATCCGACGCGCCCGCGGGGGAAGGGACGCGGCGATGTCCGAGCAGGTGCCTGAATCGGTGGACACGGTCGAGACGGTCGAAGCCGTCGAGGCCTGGCAGGAGGAACCGCGCGGCGGCGCAGCCAACTTCGCGTTGCTTGCGTGGCCGGGGGTCGAGGTCCTTCGCACCCTCGCCCCGGGGGGCTTGACGCCCGCGGCCCCGGTCGCCCGCCTCACCGGGCGGCGCCTCGTGTCGGCCGACCCCGGTGAAGCCGTCTATGCCCTGCCCAAGTCGGACTGGTACCTCTCGAGCAGGGGCGCGATGCATCCGGCCATGCTCGCCTTCCTCGCCGACGCAGCCCTGACCGGAGCGGTCCAGGCCTCGCTGCCCGCCCGGACCCTGTGCACGACGGCCGAGCTGTCGATGACCTTCTGCTCAGCGGTTCCTCGCGGCGGCGACCACATCGTCGCGTCCGGCCGGGCCATCCACGTCGACGACGCCATGGGGCTCGCGGAGGTCTTCATCACCGACAACGGCCATCTTGTCGCCCACGGGACGTCGCGCTCCGTCGTCCTGCGTCCCATCCCCGAGGGCCGGGACCTCGGCGAGATCCCGGACGCTCCCCCGCTCGAGGCCCCACCCGCGACGCCCGACCCGTGGCAGCGGCCGCTCCCCGGCGGCGTGCCTTCCGGCGAAGACCTCCAGGGCAGAGCGGGACTCGACGTCCTGCGCGACGTGCTCGACGGGACCCGCCCACGCCCACCCGTGGACCGGCTGCTGGGACTCCGCCTCACCAGTGCGGAGGCGGGGCGGGTCACCTTCGAACAGCGCGCTCACGGCTGGCTCACCACCGAGCAGGGGAAGGTCTACGGCGGCGCGACGGCATTCCTGGCCATGTCCGCCGCGTCCGCCACGGTCCAGACCGTGGCCGACCCGTCCGTTGCGCCGTCCGCACTCGACCTCAAGGTCAACTTCCTCCGCCCCGTGGACCCGGACGGCGAGACGATGACCGCTTCGGGAACGATCCTGCACGAGGGCCGCGAGCTCGTCATCGCGACGAGCGAGGTGACGCACCACGGCAGGACGGTTGCGCTCGCGACGGGAACCACCGCCCTCCGTCGGCGAAGGACCGGCTGAGCCCAGCGGCATACGACATCGTCTTGACGACTCACCTCGCTCCTCTCCTCACGGTGACTGGCGGCCCGGCGGCGACCCCCGCGCGAGTCGGGGCGAGCGAGCGCGGTCTGCGATAACCGCGAGCTTCTGGGTATGTCTTGGGCGTGCTTGGGCAGGAAGGGCATTCAGACGCTCGTCCGGGCAGGTGTTCCCGACCGGGGACGTCGACTCTCCACGAAAGGTGACCATGGCTGTCCGTCGCAGGTCTCGCACCCGCATCAGCACCATCGTTGTCGTCATCTGGCTGCTCATCGGCGTTGCCGCCGCCTTCCAGCGCGGCTACTTCGGCTCGGCCGAACCGAGCTGCAGCCGGATCGGCAGCGCAGCCCTGACGATCGTCGCCGGCCCGCTCAACTACCTCGGTCTGGATCCCGAGGTCGGGTGCTCGGTGCCGCAGCCGTCGGAGTAGGGCCCTACCCTGGCGATCTGGTCGATCGTGGGTTCGTGCCGGTCGCCGGGGCGGGCCCACGATCAGCCGCCGCGCCGCTTGAGCACCTCGCGCAGCTCCGCGAGGACCGACACCCCTGGCCGGTCGTTCATGCTCCGCCAGGCCCACACCCCGGAGCCGACCATCGCCAGGCCCGCGAGCACGTAGGTGACCATGGCTCCCGTGTAGGTCAGTTCGAGGGCGCCGAGGTTGACGGCTACGGGCAGCCCCAGCACGGCGTCGAACATCGCCGCGACGAGGGGCGCGACGGCGAGGACGATGACGAGCACGACCCCGTCGAGCGACTGGACGAGTGCGAAGGTCCGGCCTCGGATCTCGTCCTCGACGGTGAGCCCGATGAGCGTGTAGCCGACGACCCAGCCGACACCGACGAAGGCACCGAGCAACAGGGCCAACGGCAGGGAGAGCAGCAGCGTCGGCACGAGGGCCAGACCCAGCAGGACGATGCCGGCGCCGGTGAGGGCGGAGCCGAAGAGCCGGGGCCGGGAGAATCCCCGGAAGATCCGAGGCCCGAGGACGAGGCCCAGGGCCATGCCGGTGAAGACGCTGACGAAGAGCATGCCGTAACCCGGCGCGCCCGCCCCCATGTCCTCGACGAAGCGGGTGGCCAGTCCGATGACCAGCCCTCCCCCGGCGAAGGCGCCGAGCATGCCGGCAATGAGCCCGCGGACGAACGGGCGCTCCTTGAGGATGAGCAGGCCGTCGGCGATGCTCCGGAAGACCGACTCGCCCACGAGCTGCTCTTTGGCCGCGCGCGGCGGGAAGGTGAGCCGCGAGACGATCCACGCGCTGAGCAGGAAGGTCGCAGCGTTGGCGTAGATGGCCAGGTAGATGCCGTCCTCGTCGATGCCGGGGATCAGGTCGTGGAGCGGCTGGCCGACGAGGGAGAGTCCGGAGAAGACGAGCGCTGCGACGGGAGCGGTGCCGTAGCTGCCGATGAGGTTGAGCTGGTTGGCCAGCTCGAGGCGCTTCGGCGGCACGAGGTTGGGGACGGTGGCGTCCTTCGCCGGGTTCCAGAAGAGCGAGACGCACTCGATGAGGACGATCGCGATGTACATCCACCAGAGCTGCCCGACGAGCGGGATCGAGGCGAAGAGGAAGAAGCGCAGCACGTCGCCGGTGACCATCGTCTTGCGCCGGTCGAGTCGGTCCGCGACGACACCGGCGAGGGGTCCGAGGACGATGGCGGGGGCGATGCGCAGGATGAAGACGCCCGACACGGCGAGGTACTGCCCCACGCCGTCCCGGGCAAGAACGGCGGCGAGCGACGTCGTCGCGAGCAGGGCGAGCCAGTCGCCGAAGCTCGAGAGGGAGCCCGCGATGAAGAGTCTGCGGAACGGGCCGATCGAGAGCAGTGCCCGCAGAGCAGGGAAGGACGCAGAGAAGCCCGGATGCGGCTGCTCGCTGTGCGCCATGCCCCCAGCCTAGGAGGGGAGGCGACCACCTCGGGCGGCCCCGGTCGGCGTCGTCCAACGCCCTCAGGCCCCCCATGTGCCGCAGGGTCCGATCAGCTGTACTGCAGGAAGGTCATGCCGCCCACGGCCACGAGGGCGATCCCCATGAGCGCGTGGCCCAGCCAAGGCGCCACGATGTTGCCCGTGCGCTGGAAGATCGCGCCGAACGCGAGGCCCATCCCGAGCATCGTCAGGACGCTGATGACAGTAGTGAGGTCGAGCAAGGCGCCCGGCGCATTCTGAAATGGCGCCAGGAAGTGCCAGACGGCAAAGAGGACCGTGGTGACCACGATCCCTTTCCAGACGCCGAGGACGGCAACGAGTCGCGGCTGCAGCCAACCGCGGAAGAAGAACTCCTGGAACGGGCTCATGATCAGCAACCACAGGGGGATGCCGACGATCAGCTGCGCGCCCGGCAACACCGGTTCGGGGAAGGGGTCGATGCGGGCCATGAGCACGGTGACGGCCGCACCGACTGCGCCTGCGGCCAGACCCCACGCAAGGGCCGGTCTCACGTTCCGCCGAGTGAACCCGATCGCTGCCCAGTCACGCGTCCGTCGCGCCCACAGCAGGGGGATGGCGATGCCGCTGACGACGACAAGCAGGAAGACAGGCGCCACGAAACGGCTCAGCAGGCTCAAGCCGGAGAAGACGGCATACGCGAGTAGTGCTTCCAGGCCCGGCCGGGAGACGGGCGATGGTCGAGTCAAGTTGCTGGCGTGCATCGGGTGGCCCCTCCGGGAGCTGCTCGACTCAGTGTGTCAGAGCGCTGGTGTCGCGC
>NZ_JAJJPG010000081.1:0-17101 GCF_032907665.1 Intrasporangium sp. | reverse complement strand
GACGAGATCATCGACCTGTCGGCCGGGCCCAGGCGGTATGCCGGGTGGTCGGCCTGTTATCGCCGCGAGGCCGGGTCGCACGGCAAGGACACCCGCGGCATCATCCGGGTGCACCAGTTCCACAAGGTCGAGATGTTCAGCTACTGCCGCCCCGAGGACGCGGAGGGCGAGCACCAGCGACTGCTCGACTGGGAGCGAGAGATGCTCGCCAAGATCGAGGTGCCCTACCGGATCATCGACACGGCTGCCGGTGACCTCGGCGGTCCAGCTGCGCGCAAGTTCGACTGCGAGGCCTGGGTCCCGACCCAGGGCAAGTACCGCGAGGTGACCTCGACGTCCAACTGCACGACGTTCCAGGCCCGCCGGCTGGGCACCCGAGAGCGCGACCCCAACGGCTCAGGCACGCGGACCGTCGCGACCCTCAACGGCACCCTCGGAACGACCCGCTGGCTCGTGGCGATTCTCGAGAACCACCAACAGGCGGACGGGTCGGTTGTCGTCCCGGAGGCGCTCCGTCCCTTCCTCGGGCTGGACGTGCTCAAGCCGATCACCTGATCCACGCGACGGGACGGGCGCCGCACCAGCGTCCGTTTCGTCCAGTCTGTGCCGCGGTGGGCGAATTCGCCTGTGCCACAAAGGTCGCAGGGAAGGAGCTCCATGTCGGCAGGTATCTGTGCGCCGGTCAGTGACTCCTCAAGTGGCCACCAAGTCCTGCCCAAGCGGCCTGCGACACGGTGTGCCCGGATCCCGATCACCGGTGCCGCCGACTCCCCGGCGCAACCATCACTCCCGGTCGCGGATCGACCACCTTCGCGGGTCACCCACGAGGACGCACCGCGACCGACTCAAGGAACACGCACGCATGACCATCGAACAGCAGTCCATCTCCCTCCACCCGTCACAGCACCGCCGCGCCTCGAGCCTGCGCGGCCTCTGCGGTGGAGCCCTCCACCTGCCCGGCGACGCCGACTACGACCGGGTCCGTCTGCCCTGGAACGTCGCCGTCGACCAGCGACCCGCAGCCGTCGCCCTGCCCCGTGACGTCGGCGATGTCCAGACCGTCGTGCGGGCCGCGGCTGCGGCCGGCCTGCGGGTCGCGCCGCAGAGCACCGGACACAACGCCGGTCCGCTCGCGGCCCACGGCCTCGAGGACGTCGTCCTGCTCCGCACCGACCGCCTGCGCGGGGTCAACATCGACCCCGAGCGCCGGATCGCCCGGGTCGAGGGCGGCGCGCTGTGGATCGACGCGACCGAGCCGGCCGCCGACCACGGCCTCGCCCCCCTGCACGGCAGCTCTCCTGACGTCGGGATCGTCGGCTACTCGCTCGGCGGCGGGATCGGCTGGTACGCGAGGCAGCTGGGCCTGGCGACCAACAGCCTCACCGCCGCCGAGCTCGTCACGGCCGATGGCGAGTTCATGCGGGCGGACGCCGCGAACAACCGCGAGGTCTTCTGGGCCCTGCGCGGCGGTGGCGGGAACTTCGGGGTCGTGACGGCACTCGAGTTCCGGCTCTACCCGATCGAGACCGCCTACGCCGGCATGCTCGTGTGGGACCGCTCGGAGGCCGAGCAGGTCCTCCGCCGGTGGTCCTGTTGGGCCCCGGAGGCTCCCGACGCCGTCACCACCGCCTTCCGGATCCTCAACCTCCCGCCGATCCCCGAGATCCCGGGGCCGCTGCGTGGCCGCTCGCTCGCAGTCATCGACGGCGCCGTGCTGGGAACGGACGCGGAGGCCGATGGCGTGCTCGCTGCCCTGCGCGCGCTCAAGCCCGAGATCGACACGTTCAGCCGCGTGCCCGCTCGGTCCCTCGTCAGGCTCCACATGGACCCCGAGGGACCCACGCCCGGGGTGGCAGACTCGACGTTGATCGACGCGCTGCCTGACGCAGCAGTCGACGCCTTCCTCGACCAGGTCGGTCCTGGCTCCACGTCCTCCCTGCTCGCAGCAGAGCTCCGTCAGCTCGGCGGCGCGCTGGGACGGGTCCCCGAGGAGCATGGCGCGCTGGCGAGGATCGATGCGCTCTTCGCTGTCTTCGGAGCGGCCATCGCTGCCACCCCGGAGCTGGCGATGCAGGGCCAGCTCGACGCGAGCGCCTTCACCACGGCTCTCGAGCCCTGGTCGAGCGGACGGAGCTACCTCAACTTCGCTGAGGGGGCGACCGACGCGAAGACGGCCTTCGACGAGCGGGCATGGATGCAGCTCAAGGGGATCCGCTCGGCGATGGACCCGGACGACCGGTTCCTCGCGAACCACCGGATCCCGCGGCTCTTCGAGAACGGTCGGGTCACCGACTGACTGTCTCCGCGGCGGGCCTGAGTGCCGGTACTCAGGTCTGCCGCGGCCCGTATCACCCCCGGGACGTGTGCCTCTGACCCGACGGCGGTCGAGACACCCGACGCCATGGGCCGCCATCTGGCGCCGCACGCGACGCCCCGCCTGCAACCACAGATCACCCCAGCTGTACCGCCGCAACAGAACGAGGAACCCTGACGTGAACGCCGCCACCCTCCACACGTGGTCGTCCCAGGTCCGCCTGCCCGGACAGGCAGCCGCCCACCCCGGACCGATCGACCTCACCCGGGTCTATCTCGTGCACCACGCCGTCCGGCGCGACCTCGCGGCGTTCACTGCCGCCGTGGAGACGACCCCGCTGGACGCCGCGGTCACCTGGCTGGCCCTCGGCAGCCGCTGGCAGCTCTTCGCCTCGGCGCTCCGCCGGCACCACACCGCCGAGGACGCCGGGGTGCGACCCGTCCTGCGACCTCTCACCGACGTCCCGGACAGGGAGGTGCTGGACGAGATCGAGGCGGAGCACGCCACCATCGATGACCTGCTCGCCGACTGCACGGCGGGCTTCGAGCGGCTGGCGCCGCCGCCGGACGTCGGTGCTCACGCCGTGCTCGTGTCGAGCGTGACGCGCGCCACCGAGCTGATCGGCGCACACCTGGACCGTGAGGAGCGTGAGACGCTGCGGATCCTCCAGGAGGTGCTCACCCCGGAGCAGTGGGCCCAGATCGAGGAGACCCACTTCAGGTCGGCGGTGCCGCCGGCCGAGGTCGTCGCGCTCGTCCCCTGGCTGCTCCATCAGGTGCCCGGGCCGATCCGCAGGGACCACCTCGCGCGGGCCGGACGGACGGAGCACCTCGTGTGGCTGGCGACGCGGTCGGGCTTCACGCGCCGCGAACGGCTCGTCTTCGCCCACATCGGCTGACGACCCCGGCGTCGGGCTCGCGGCTGAGGTGGCCGACTCCGGTCATGGCCGCAACCGGACAGGCGAGGGCCTTGGCGGCGGTCGCTCCGGGTGGCAGCGTCACGTGCCACTGCCAAGTAGTGGGGAGCACCGTGAGCACTCGCATGTCTCGGGTCCGGCATCTCCGAGGTGCCATCGCGTTCGTCCTTTCCGTTCTCGTCGCGCTCGGTGTCTCCGCTGCACCGGCCGCTGCCGCGAGCCCCGCAGCGGAGGATGCCAGCCGGAAGGTGGAGGCCGGCCTCAGCGAGGCCTTCGAGGCGAGGGCGTCGCAGCCGTGAGGCCACGCCAGCGCGAGACGCTGAGGCTGACACTTGATGCGACCGCGGTGACCAGGCCGGGGACGTATACCGCCATCCTGCGCGTCCACGACGACGGCCCCCTCACGGCGCCGACGGTGACGGTGCGCATGGTGGTCACACCGCGCAGGTGACGCAGGTCGTGCCGGGGCAGGCGCGGCCACGTGGCCCACAGTGACGCGCCCACCGCGACGCGCCCACCCGACGCGCCCCCGCCCGGGCTCGTCCGGTCCCCTCCCGGTAGGCCATCCTGTGGGGAAGCCCCGACCGAGAGGACCCGACATGGAGCGCTTCGACATCATCGTCATCGGGATGGGTCCGGGCGGTGAGCACGTCGCGGGCACGTTGGCCGAGAAGGGTCTTCGCGTCCTGGGCGTCGACCACGGTCTCGTCGGTGGCGAGTGTCCCTACTGGGGCTGCATTCCCTCGAAGATGATGGTCCGCGCGGCCGACACGCTCGCCGAGGCCCGGCGGGTGGGCGGCCTCGCCGGGTCCGTCGGCGCGGTCCGACCGGACTGGTCGCTGGTGGCGCGGCGGATCCGCGAGGAGGCGACAGGCGGCTGGGACGACCGGTCCGCGGTGGAGCGCTTCACGAAGAAGGGCGGGACCTTCGTCCGGGGCACCGGCAGGATCGTCGGCTCGGGACGGGTGGACGTGGACGGGACGCCGTATGCCGCTGAGCGCGGGATCGTGGTCAACACGGGCTCCCGCGCGGCCATCCCCCCGATCGCGGGTCTCGACGGGGTGCCCTACTGGACGAACCGGGACTTCGTCGAGGCGCCAGCGCTGCCGGCGTCGCTCGTCGTGATCGGTGGTGGCGCGATCGGCTGTGAGCTCAGCCAGGCAGCAGCCCGCTTCGGCGCCGCGGTGACCGTGGTGGAGTCGGCGCCGCGCCTGCTCGCGGCCGAGGAACCGGAGGCATCGGATCGCCTCGCAAAGGTCTTCGACCAGGAGGGGATCACCGTGCGCGCCGGGGCCCGAGCCACGCATGTGTCCGCTTCGGAGGGTGCTGTCACGGTCGCCCTCGACGACGGGACGGAGGTGCAAGCGGAGCGGCTCCTCGTCGCGACCGGCCGGGAGACCGACCCGGCCGCGGTCGGACTCGGCTCGGTCGGGGTGGCCGAGGACGCCACGGTGGCACCGGTCGACGAGAGGTGCCGGGTGGCGCCGGGCGTCTGGGCGATCGGGGACCTCACCGGCAAGGGGGCCTTCACCCACGTCTCGATGTACCAGGCCGGCATCGTCATCCGCGATCTGCTCGGTGAGGGCGGACCGGTTGCGGACTACCACGCGGTCCCCAGAGTCACCTTCACCGACCCTGAGATCGGCGTCGTCGGACGCACCGAGGCGCAGGCGCGGGACGCCGGCCTCGACGTCGCCACCGGGGCGACCGATCTCGGTTCGACGACCCGCGGCTGGATCCACGGAGTGGGTGACGACGGCTTCATCAAGGTCGTCGCGGATGCCGGGCGGGGAGTGCTCGTCGGCGCGACGGCGATGGGCCCGTATGCGGGGGAGGTCCTGGGGGCGCTCGCCGTGGCGGTCCACGCCCAGGTTCCAGTCGACGCGCTGCGCTCGATGATCTACGCCTACCCGACCTTCCATCGAGGCATCGAGACCGCGCTGGCGGACCTGGACGAGCGCCGCTGAGTGGCACGGCGGCGCCTGCTCCCCGCAAGGGCCTCCAGACTGTTTACCGATCAACGATCGCGACGTAGCGTGGAGTGATGAGAACACGACGCGTACTGGTGACATCCGCACTTGCCGCTGTGTTCGCAGCGGCTCCGCTCGGGGCGGCCACGGCCGAGCCCTTCCCCGACACCATCCCGATCCCCACCGGCTCGCTCCCCGAAGGGATCGCCACGGGGACGGGGACCTCCATCTATGCAGGGTCCCGCGCCGACGGGTCGGTGTGGATGGGCGACCTCCGCACCGGCGAGGGCGGGATCCTCGTCGAGGGGACCGAGGGGCGCATGGCCGTCGGCATCAAGGTCGAGCACGGTCTGCTCTTCGTCTCCGGCGGCACGTTCGGCGACGCCTACATCCATGACGCCAGGACGGGCGAGGAGGTCGCCGTCCTCGACCTCACCGACGGCCCCGCCTTCATCAACGACGTCACGGTGACCGAGGACGCCGCGTACTTCACCAACTCGATGGCGGCCGAGCTCTACGCGGTCGAGCTCGTGGACGGCATGCCGACCGGCGACGTCACGACGCTTCCGCTCACCGGTGACTGGGAGCAGGTGGCCGGCTTCAACGCGAACGGCATCGCGGCGACCCCTGACGGCTCGACGCTGCTCGTCATCAACAGCACGACCGGGATCCTCTACCACGTCGACCCGATGACAGGTGAGGCGAGGGCCGTGGACACCGGGGGTGCCGACCTCACCCAGGGCGACGGCATCCTCTTGCGAGGGAAGACCCTCTACGTCGTGCGCAACCGGTCCAACGCCATCGTCGAGCTGCAGATGGCGCCGGACCACCTGTCGGCCACCGTGGTCGCGACGCTGACCGATCCCGACTTCGACGTGCCGACGACGATCGCCGCCCACGGGTCCCGGCTCTATGTCGTCAACGCCCGCTTCACGGCACCTCCCGGTCCGACGACCGAGCACGACATCGTCAAGGTCGACGGGGAGTAGCGGTCACCGAAGCGGCCGGAAGAAGGTCCTCAGGTCCTCGATGAGGAGGTCGGGCACTTCCATCGCGGGGAAGTGCCCGCCCCGGTCGTACTCCGCCCAGTGAGCCGTCGACCCTGCCGGGTCCATGAGGGCGCGGATCGTCGTATCGGCCCGGAAGACGGCGACTCCCGTCGGCGGACCGGCTGGTGGCTGCTCCCCGTCTCGGTCGCCCCCCGGGTCCTCCGAGTCCTCCGAGTCCCGCGAGCCCTCCGAGGCTGCCGCCCGGTACTCGCGCCAGGCCCGCATGCCGTCGTGCACCGCGTGCGCGGTGGACGCGCCGGACCTGGTGAACCAGTAGATGGAGACGTTCGTCAGCAGCTGGTCCTTGTCGACCGCCTCGTGCGGCCGTTCGTGAGCCGGGTCGGTCCACTCGTGGAACTTCTCGGCGATCCACGCCAGCTGCGCCACCGGGGAGTCCGTCAGCCCGTACGCCAGGGTCTGCGGCCGTGTGGACATGATCGCGAGGTAGCCGGAGCCGTCCTCGCGGAAGGCGTTGTGCCGCTGTGCACGGTCGCGGTCGTCGCCGACGAACGCATCGGCGTCGAGGGCGGGCTCGAACGGTGCGGCGGCGGCAGTGCCGGTGAGGTGCACGCCGATGACACGGTGTGGCGCAACCATCGCGATCATGCCGGCGACGCCGGACCCGACGTCGGTTCCCTGGGTGGCGAACCGCTCGTAGCCCAGTCGGCTCATCAGCTCTGTCCAGGCCTGGGCGACGGCGAAGAGGTTGAAGCCGCCGGGCCCGAGCGGAGTGGAGAAGCCGTAGCCCGGCAGCGCCGGAATGACCAGGTCGAAGGCGTCGTCCGGATCGCCACCGTGCGATCGAGGGTCGGCGAGAGGGCCGACGAGCCGGGTGAACTCCACCGGGGAGCTCGGCCAGCCGTGGGTGATGAGCAGCGGCACTGCGGCGGGCTCCGGTGAGCAGACGTGGAAGAAGTGGATCGTCTGGCCGTCGATCTCGGTGACGAACTGCGGCAGCTCGTTGAGCGCGGCCTCCTGCGCCCGCCAGTCGTACCCGTCGGCCCAGTAGTCCGCGAGCTCGCGGAGGTAGTCCTCGGGGACACCTCGACTCCAGTCGTTCGGGCTGGCTGGGCGGGATGGGCTGGACGTGTCGGAGGTGCTGCTCGGCTCGGCCGGGCTGGACGGCCAGCGGGTGGCCGCGAGACGGTGGCGCAGGTCGTCGAGGTCGGCCTGCGGGACGTGGATGCGGAACGGCCGGATCAGGGGGTGGTGATTCATTCTGGTCATGGCCCAACGCTAGGAGTCATTGCGGAAGACTTTCTTCCGCGATCTGCGAGAGACTCGGCAGATGTTCGAGACGTCCGCGAGACTGCTCCGTCTGCTGGGTCTCCTCCATTCCCGGAGGGACTGGACGGGAGGGCAGCTCGCCGAGCGGCTCGGGGTGTCGAGCCGGACCGTGCGCACCGACGTCGAGCGGCTCCGGTCGCTCGGCTACGTCGTCGACGCGGTCCCCGGAGTGGGCGGGGGTTATCGACTCGGTGTGGGCACCGCGGTGCCGCCCCTCCTCCTCGACGACGAGGAGGCGGTCGCGGTCGTGGTGGGGCTGCGCAGCGCCGCCTCGACCGCGGTCGAGGGCATCGAGGAGGCCTCCGTCCGAGCCCTGGCGAAGCTCGAGCTGGTCCTGCCGTCACGGCTTCGTCGACGGGTCGCCGTGCTGGGGTCCGCGACGGTTGCCCTCCCCTCGCCCACGTCGGGCGCCCCTGTCGACCCCGAGTCACTCCTCGCGGTCGCCGCTGCCTGCCGGGATCACGAGCGCCTCCGCTTCGCCTACGTGACGCGCGGTGGTGAGTCGAGCCGCAGGCTGGTCGAGCCGCATCGGCTGGTCAGCGCTGGGCGCCGGTGGTACCTGCTGGCGCACGACGTCGACAGGGGAGACTGGCGAACCTTCCGGATCGACCGGATGCGACTGCGTCTGCCCGCCGGCCCGCGCTTCACCCCCCGTGACCTCCCCGACGCAGAGGTGGCCGAGCGCATCTCGACCGGCCTGGCCACCGCGGCCTGGGCATACCGAGCCCGGGTCACGGTGCAGGCGTCCGCCGAGCACGTTGCCGCGCGACTGCCGTGGATGGCCCCGATCGAACGTGTGGACGACTCCACCTGCCGACTCGAGCTCGGTTCGGACTCGGCCGAGCAGCTTGCCGCATACCTCGGGATGCTCGGCGCTGACTTCGCGTTCGATGAGCAGGCCTCACCCGAGCTGGCCGCGTGCGTCCGCGACCTTGTGCGGCGCTACGCGGATGCCGTATGCCGCTGAGCCGGCTCGCGCGCGCCGCGCGCTCGCGGGTGGGTATGGGTTGGGATGTGTCTGACGTCCAGACCACGAGAGGAGTCGGCCATGGGAGCAGGAATCACGCTGGCGGTGATCGGGGCGATCCTCGCCTTCGCCGTGCGGGCGGACCCGGATGGGATCAGCCTGCCGACCGTCGGGGTCATCCTCATGATTGCCGGGGCTCTCCTCATCGCCCTCTCCCGCCGCGACCACCGCCGGAAGGTCCTCACCAGCGTCGAGCCGGCCGAGGACCCGCGCGACCCGCCGCACGTCTACACCGAGGGCGCGCTCCGGGAGATCGACGACTGACCCGCCAGGCATCTGGCGCGCGTCCCGAGACGTGGCGTCCCAAGATCGGGGACCCCACCTCTCCCGATCGGCCGCCACCACCGCAACCCGCTCACGGCTGGGTCGCGGGCCGGATAGCGTTGGTCCATGGAACAGCGGATGGTCGCCCTCGACCTCGACGGCACGACTCTCACCCACACCGGTGAACTCTCCGACGGCGTGCGCAAGGCGGTCGCCGCCCTGCCCGACGACGTCATCGTCGTCGTGGCCACCGGCCGCTCCATCATCGCGACCACTCCGGTCCTCGAGACGCTCGACATCCGGCAGGGCTTCGCCGTGTGCGCCAACGGAGCCGTGACGATCGAGATCGACGAGCGGACTTCCTCGGGCTACGCCATCGTCGACAAGGTGACCTTCGACCCCCGGCCCGTGCTCGAGAACCTGCGCAGCACCCTGCCCACGGCACGGATCGCCGTCGAGGAGCTCGGCGTCGGCTTCAAGGTGAGCCAGCACTTCCCCGAAGGGGAGCTCATGGGTCGGACGCGTGTCGTCGACTGGGACGAGCTCGTGGCACACCCGGTCACTCGCGTGACGCTGCGCCAGCCGGAGGCGACGGCCGAGGAGTTCATGGACATGGTGGAGCGGGCCGGTCTCCACGGTGTGTCCTACGCCGTCGGCTGGTCGGCCTGGCTCGACATCAATCCCGAGGGCGTGAGCAAGGCGTCGGCTCTCGAGCTCGTGCGCCGCCGCATCGGTGTCGAGCCGATTCACACCGTGGCCGTCGGTGACCAGCGCAACGACCTCGAGATGCTCCACTGGGCGGCGTGGGGCGTGGCGATGGGCAACGCCCCCGACGAGGTCAAGGCCATTGCCGACGAGGTCACGGGGGACGTGGAGGAGGACGGTCTCGTCCCGATCCTCGAGGGCGTGGCCGAGGCGGCGAGGAACGGCGCGCCCTTCCGTGACGGAGTGCCCTCGAGCGCCACGGCACGTCTCCAGTTCTAGCCGGCCCAGCGGCATACGGGCTGTGTCCTCGGGGGACGGCACCGTGCGAGCCTCGATGTCGAGCACGGCCGGTCCCGGTCGACGTAGGAGTGAGGCAGGGCAGCCGGCCCTGCGAGAGGAAGGGTTGCCATGCGCTTCATGATCATCGTTCCCGGCGGACCGGAGACCGAGAGCGGCACGCCCGGCACGGAGGAGCAGTTCGCCGACATGCAGGCGTACCAGGAGGAGATGCTCCGTGCCGGGGTCTACGTCGACGGCCAGGGCCTGCAGCCGACGTCCAAGGGAGCCCGGGTGACGTGGGAGGACGGCGAGTGGGTCGTGACAGACGGCCCGTTCGCCGAGGCGAAGGAGCTCATCGCCGGGTTCTCGATCATCGAGGTGTCGTCGCGCGAGGAGGCCATCGAGTGGGTCAGGCGGTGGCCCCGGTCCTGCGCCCCGAGCCCCGGCCGAGCCCTGGAGCTGCGCCAGATCTACTCGCCCGAGGACTTCGCCGACGCCTTCTCGCCCGAGCTCGCGGAGAGAGAGGCACGCATGCGGGAGGAGGCGGCCCGCACCGCAGCCCGCGGCTGACGGAGCCGCTGCACCCTCCCGCCGACGGACCCTCCGCCTCCACCTCACCCCGCCCCGGTCACCGCGATCGTGACAGAGTGAGGGGCGTGAGTGACCCCATCCAGGTGCAGCGGACGGTCGAGGCGGTCTGGCGGGTCGAAGCCGCGAAGGTGGCCGCCGTCGTGGCGCGGCTCGTCGGCGACATCGGTCTCGCCGAGGACCTTGCCCAGGACGCCTTCGTCCAGGCGCTGGAGCAGTGGCCCCGCGACGGCCTGCCCGACAACCCGGGCGCGTGGCTCACCGCGACCGCCCGCCGCCGCGCCATCGACCGGATCCGGCGAGACGTGAACCTCAGGGACAAGCTGCAGCAGGTCGGTCACGCGGAGGAGCTCCGCGTGGCCGACCTCGCCGAGGCCGACTTCGACCAGGCCCTCGAGGACATCGACGACGACGTCCTCGGGCTCATCTTCGCCGCATGCCACCCCGTGCTCACCGCGCAGGCGCGAATCTCATTGACCCTGAGGATGATCGGCGGCCTCACGACGCGGGAGATCGCGCGTGCCTTCCTCACGACCGAGTCGACCATCGGGCAGCGCATCTCCCGTGCCAAGAAGGCCCTCCGCGCGGACGGCGTGAGCATCGAGGTGCCGTCCGGGGCCGAGCTCGCACCCCGCCTCGCCTCCGTCCTCGAGGTCATCTATCTCATCTTCAACGAGGGCTATGCCGCCACGTCCGGCCGCGACTGGGTCCGCGGCGATCTCATGGAGGAGGCGATCCGTCTCGGACGGGTCCTCTCCGCCCTCGCACCCCACGAACCCGAGGTCCACGGACTCGTCGCCCTCATGGAGATCCAGGCCTCCCGCACCCGGGCCCGTATCGCCCCCGACGGCGCCCCCGTCCTGCTGCTCGACCAGGACCGGACCACCTGGGACTGGGCACTCATCCGCCATGCCCTCACCGAGCTCGACCGCGCGACGCGGCACGGCGGCCCACGCGGTCCGTACGTCCTCCAGGCGGCGATCGCCGCGTGCCACGCGCGCGCTCGCACGCCGGAGCAGACCGACTGGGCGCGGATCGTCGCGCTCTACGAGGAGCTCAGGGCCCTGCGCCCCTCCCCGGTCATCGACCTCAACCTCGCGGTCGCCCTGTCGTATGCCGCTGGGCCGGCCCCCGCTCTCGCCGTCGTCGACCAGCTGGTGGAGTCCACGGCGCTCGCGGACTACCACCTGCTGCCGAGCGTCCGGGCAGACTTGCTGCGCAAGCTCGGTCGTGAGGAGGAGGCGCGCGAGGAGTTCCGGCGGGCCGCCGCGATGACGGACAACGACGCGGAACGCAATCTTCTCCTCCGGCGCGCCGCTGGCGACGGAGCCGGAGCCGAGGCACGATCTGCACCCAAGCCGGAGGTATCAGAACTACTGTCTGATCACCCTGCAGGACAATGACGGCAAGGGAGGTTCGCATGGTCGCCGCGCATCGCAGCTGCCCGGGTTACGTCGAGGAGCCGTTCGCCTCGCTCGTCGCCGAGTACCCGGGTGTCGAGGCCTATCCCGCCGACGACTTCCGGGTCGAGTGGGGCCCGGTCTTCCATCGAGGCAGGCTGGACGGCTCGGCGCGGGTCCTCGTCCTCGGACAGGACCCGGCCACGCACGAGGCGATCAGTCGACGCGTCCTCGTCGGCGAGGCAGGACAACGCGTCCAGGGGATGCTCGCCCGCCTCGGCATCTCCTCGAGCTACGTCATGCTCAATGTGTATCTCTACAGCGTCTTCGGCCAGGCAGCCGGGTATCGCCACGTCAAGGACACCGCCATCGTCGACTACCGACACCGGTGGCTCGACGCGGTGCTCCTCGACTCGCAGGTCACCGCCGTCCTCGCGCTCGGCACCCTGGCGAAGCGCGCCTACGGACACTGGGCGTCGAGCTCGCCGGAGCGCGAGGCCCGTGCCGGTGGGCTGCACCTCGCTGCCGTGCGGCACCCCACCTACGCCGAGGGCTCGGCCCGGGCGAGCGGGCAGCCACTCGAGGACACGACGGCTGCGCAGCTGGCCGACTGGAGCGCCCACCTGCCCGAGCTGAGCGCGGCCGTGGCACCGGAGGTGACGCCCAACCCGCGCCCCTACGGCGAATCCTGGGCCGAGAACGACCTCGTCGCCATCCCCGAGCAGGACCTTCCGCCCGGCGTGCCGGCCTGGTGGCGCGCAGTCGACGCCTGGGCGGTCCGCACCGGCGCCGACGCCCAGGAGAAGCGGTCGACCATCCGGGTCACCGTGCCGAAGGGAGCGCGACAGTGGCCGACCCTGTGACGGGCTCCGCGAGGAGCGAGACCCCGAAGGCCGCCGCATCCTTCGAGGAGGCCTACCAACGCGGGATCACCGACGAGCTCCCACCACCCCCACGGCGCCAGCGGGCCCTGCCCCCTGCGCCGTTCGCGCTCCGAGGGGCCGTGATCACTCCGGAGAGCGCGTGGTCCACCGGCTACGTCACCGTCGCCGACGGCATGATCGACCGGGTGAGTCGGAGACGTCCGACGTCGGTTCCGGTGCTCGACACCGACGGGGTGATCCTGCCCGGACTGCTCGACCTGCACGGTCACCCCGAGTTCAACGTCTTCGCCGCGTGGGAGCCGCCGAAGCTCTACGCCAACCGCTACGCCTGGCGACGATCGACGGCCTACAAGCAGCTCGTGCGCGACCCGCAGAACGCCCTCCGTGACGCCGTTCCGCCGCAGACGCAGACCCGCTACGCCGAGGTCCGGGCCCTCGTCGGGGGCGTCACCGGAATCCAGGGTGCGGCCTCCGCGAGCAGCAGCGCCGCGGCCGAGCCGCTCGTGCGCAACATCGACCGGTGGGCCTTCGGAGCGCACCGCGCTCGGTCGCTGATCGACCTGCCGAGCGGCTCCTTCGGCAAGGAGTCCTTCGACCGCATCATCGCCCACATCGCGGCCGGCACCGTCAACGCCTTCTACCTCCACCTGTCCGAAGGGCGGCGGGGCGACGACGTGAGCACCGACGAGTTCCGCCGGTTCCTCGACCTCGGCGCGGCGACCCCCGCGACGAACATCATCCACGGCACCGCCCTGACAACAGCAGACCTGCACGAGGTCGCCGACGCGGGCTGCCGCCTCGTGTGGTCGCCGCAGTCGAACCTGCGCCTCTACGGCGAGACGACCCTGGCGGGCGAGGCCCTGCGCGCCGGCATCCCCATGGCCCTGGGAGCCGACTGGCTGCCGTCCGGCTCGACGAGCCTGCTCGGAGAGATGAAGGTCGCCCGACGCGAGCTCGCCCGGCAAGGACATCCGATCCCTGCCGCGGACCTCGTCGCCATGGTCACCTCGGTCGCGGCTCGGCTCGCCGGCCTCGACGAGCACCTGGGCTCGGTCGCCGTGGGCCGACCCGCGGACCTGCTCGTCCTCGAGCGGCATCACAAGGACCCCTACGAGAACGTGTGTCTGGCCGACCCGTCCTGGGTGCAGCTCGTCTGCATCGGCGGCGACGTCACCTATGCGCGGGCGGACTGGTTCGACACCCTCTCGGGCGGGGCGACGGGATCGACGATCGAGGACCTCGTCGCGTGGGGCAAGCCGATGCGGCTGGACACCGGATTCCAGTCGCCCGCGGACGGACCGGCTCCGTCCCTCACGGAGATCCGGGCCCTGCTGACCTCGGCCTACCCGCCCGTGGGGCCGATCTTCGCCTGAGCCAGGCGCAAGAGGAGCGGTATGCCGCTGAGCCGGCTCAGCGGCATACCGCTCCCTCCTGCGCGCGGGGCTCAGCCAGTGGGCTGGCGTTCGTCGTCGGGGATCGGCGTGTCCGGGGCCCGACGCGTCGCCAAGAGGCTGGTCACGGTCACCGTGCCGAGGATGCCGACGATGACGCCGAGGGAGAGCAGCGTCGGGATCTCGGGGACGGCCGGCCACTCGCCGTGGGCCCAGTGCAGGACCAGCTTGACCCCGATGAAGGCGAGGATGAGGGCCAGACCGTGCCCGAGGTGGACGAGGGCGGAGAGGGCGTTCTCGAGCACGAAGTAGAGGGCCCGCAGGCCGAGCAGGGCGAAGGCGTTGGTGATGAAGACGAGGTAGGGGTCGCCAGTGATCCCGTAGACGGCCGGCACGGAGTCGACGGCGAAGACGATGTCGGTGCCGAGGATCGCGACGGCGACCAGCGCCAGCGGCGTCAGCGCCCGGCGGCCGTCGCGGTGGACCGTCAAGCGGGTGCCTGCGTAGGCGTCGGTGACCGGGTAGAAGCGTCGCACGATGCGGACGCTGCGGAGCTGCTGGATGTCGACGCCGTGGTCCCGGTGCGCCAGCGCGTCACGGCCGACCTTGACCGCGGTCACGAGCAGGATGGCCCCGAAGAGCAGGAACGTCCAGGAGAAGGTGGCGATGAGCTGGGCACCGACCGCGATGAAGACGGCGCGCAGGACGAGCGCTCCGGCGACGCCGAGGAGCAGGACGCGCTGGCGCAGCTCCCGCGGCACCGCGAACGCGGCGAGCAGGACGATGAAGACGAACAGGTTGTCCACGGACAGGGACTTCTCGACGAGGTACCCCGTGTAGAACTCGATGCCCTGCGTGGAGCCGTAGGCGGCCCAGAGCCAGGCACCGAACGCGACGGGCACGGCGATGTAGAACGCGGACCACCCGACCGCCTCGCGCATGCTCGGGTCGTGGGGCCTGCGGGTCACCACGAAGTCGGCGGCGAAGAGCGCGATGATGCCGGCAACGGTCACGATCCACAACGTCGGGGTGGCGATGGTCGTGGTCGTGATGCTCGTGGGCGTGACGGTGGCTGTCGTGAATGCTGGACTCGCGCCCGCAAGGGTAGTGAGCATGGGGTCTCCTCAGATCGGCGTGTGCGGTCTGAGGTCTCCTTCGCCGACGGCTCGGCCGTCGGCGTCCGCCCGGGGTGGCAGGCCACCGGAATGACCGGGACGGACTCGGGAAGTACTCCCCTCACGAGGAGGGTAAGGCAGGATGGCCCCCCGGTCCAAACGAGGCGCGCGGCCATGGCCGCACGATGGCGTCAGGGCGCGTCAGGGCGCGTCAGCCCGCAGCGCCTCCTCGAGCCGTCGCACGCGCCGCGTGAGGATCTTCAGGAGCACCCGGTCGCAGTGCGGTGACAGGTCGAGCAGCCCTTGGAAGGTCACCGGCGACAGGATGAAGGTCGTGACCCCGCTCGGCCCGCTCGAGACGGTCGCCGAGTGGGGCGCCCGGTCGATGAGGGACATCTCCCCGAAGTAGTCGCCCGGTCCGAGGGTCGCCACCTCCGTGTCGTCCACCGTGACGACGGCACTCCCCTCGAGGACGAGGTGGAGACCGCCGCCGGACTGGCCCTGCTGCACGAGCACTCTGCCGGCGGGCACCTGCTGCTCCGAGCCACGCTCGATCACCGTGTCCAGGACGTCGTCGGGCACGTCGCTGAAGAGGTCCTCGTGTCTCAGGAATGCGCGCAGAGTCATGGCGTCCCTTTCGTGGTTTGGGTGGTAGGTCAATAGCACCCGACTTGGCCGCCGGCCGTGACTGCTTTGGCAGACAAAGTTCCCGCACACATCGCTATAGGAGGCACTGAACTGCTATACGGGCTAGAGTCTGCACATGGCTCGCTCGGAGAATCCGTTTCGACCTGGCTTCAACTCGCCACCGCCCGCGTTCGTCGGGCGCGAACGACTGCTCGGCGCCGTCCGTGAGGCCCTCGCGGTGGCCGCCCTCGACGGTCGCACTCCCCGCCCCATCGTCATCACCGGCACCCGCGGCGTCGGCAAGACGGTCGCGCTCGGCGAGGCCGCAGCCCTGGCCGCGACGGAGCACGCCTGGCCGACCGTGCACGTCGAGGTCAGACCGGGGAGGGACCTGACGCCCCTACTGACCGAGCGGATCGTCGCAGCGGGTCACCTCCTCGAGCACACGACAGCGGACGACAGGCGTCACCCGGTCATCACGGGCGGCAAGATCGGGGCCTCGGCTCTCGGTGTCGGCGGTGAGGTGGAGGTGCACCTGGAGCGACCCGGGTCCGGCGCCGCCGATCCGCTCGAGGCGGCGCTCCGCGCCACGATGCACACGGCGATGGAGGAGGGCGCCGGCCTCGTCGTCACCCTCGACGAGGTCCAGTACGCTCAGCGGGCCGAGCTCGCCGGCTTCACCGCGGTCCTCCAGGAGCGCATGGGCGACAACTGGCCCCTCGTCGTCCTCGTCGCGGGCCTGCCGTCGATCCGCGAGCCGCGACGCACGGTCACCTACCTGGAGCGCGGCGAGTGGCATGAGCTCGGCCTGCTCACCCGGGACGAGGCGGAGCAGGCCCTTCGCGAACCCGCTGCGGACGCTGGCCGCCCCATGGACGCCGATGCGGCCCGCGAGCTCGCCGCCGCCTCCGGGGGCTATCCCTACGCCGTCCAGCTCTACGGCCACCACGCCTGGCGGGCGTCGTCGGGATCGGACCACATCGCCCTCGAGCACGCGCTCGCCGCCCGCACCGCGGCCCGCCGCGAGCTGGAGGAGGGCCTCTACGTCGCTCGCTGGAACGACGCGTCGGAGCGGGAGCGCGAGTACCTCACGGCGGCTGCGCGGCTCATCGTCCGGAGGGGGGAGGCCACGGGCGGGGCGGTCGCCGCCGAGCTGGGGAAGGCGGCGACCGAAGTGTCCTACCTGCGCGACCGCCTCCTCAAGAAGGGCACCCTCTACAGCGAGGGCGCCCGCCTCGTCTTCATCACCCCGGGGATGGCGGAGTGGGTGGCCGGCCTCTGATCG
>NZ_JAJJPG010000080.1:1592-17191 GCF_032907665.1 Intrasporangium sp. | reverse complement strand
GCAGCAGCGTCATCAGCAGGCTGAGGTTCTGCTTGCCGGGCTTGATGAGCCTGGCCAACGCTCCGATGATCAGTCCTGCGACGATGAAGCCGATCATGTGGTGATCTCCTTGGTGAGTCGGGGTTTCACGGTATCTCGCCGGTGCTCCCCTGCAGCGCCACCACGCCGCGCCGGTAAACGGGTCATCCTCCGACGATGAGCAGTTCGCGAAGGCGAGGACGCCGACGTCCCACGACAGCCGTCCCCGAGGTCATCGCGGACGTGGTGGACCCAAGGAGGAGGTGGTCGTCGAGGCCCTCGACGACGTTGAAGACGCCCCAGCCCATCGCCATCAGCCCGAGCTGGAAGCCCAGCTCGGCGTGAGCTGCCTCTGCTGCCAGCTCCTCACCACGGTGATCACGGCGGCGAGGACGAGGAACCACGTGGCGACGTGGAAGAAGGCCGTCCGCGAGCGTGTTCATCTCGAGCCCCGCCAGCGTCGTCATCGGAGCGTCCTCGACGTTGCTGACCATGTGATGCCACTGGAGGACCTGGTGCAGCACGATGCCGTCGACGAGTCCTCCGAGCCCGCCTGAGCAGGCGCCGGCTCGACGATTGACGTCACTCCACTGCCTTCAGACCTTGCCGCCAGGTGAGCTTGCCGCCGGTCTGGAGGAGCGATCGTCGATAGACCCGTTCGCCGATGGCGATGCACCCGGCAGCAAAGCCGGCGAGGATGACGAGCGCGACGACCGGCTCCCACCAGGCGGCCTCGCCGGCGAGGACCCGGGCCGGCATGCTCACCACCGACACGATGGGCACGAACGACGCGACCTGCAGTGCGGTGCCGCTCAGCCCGAAGCTGGCGAAGTAGACGAGCATGACCACCATCGTCATCGGCGACGTCGTGCTCTGGAGGTCCTCGTTGCGCGAGGCGAGTGCGCCGCCCACGGCGTAGAGGCAGGCCATGGCGAGGAAGCCGACCGCGAAGAAGGCCACGAACCAGCCCACTGCAGAGGTGAGGAACGGCAGCATCGTCGATGCGTCGGTGAACGACAGGGCCACGACGCCGATGATGCAGTAGAGGACGACCTGGGCGAGCGCGATCACCGAGTTCCCGATGACCTTGCCAGCGAGGAGCTGCCGCAGCGGGATTGCCGTCGCGAGGATCTCGACGAGCCGTGACTCCTTCTCCACGATGACGCTGCCGGCGATCTGCAGCCCGAACGTCATGGCCGCGAAGAAGAAGAGGAGGGCGAAGGCGAAGGTCGCGCCCTGCAGCGCATCCGAGTCGGTTCCGCCGTCGAGTCGGTCGGTGGACAGCTCCGTCCCTCGCGTCATCTCCTCGTAGGTCGTGCCGGCGGCGGCGGCATTGGTGGCGATGGCCTCGTCGCGCACGGCCTGCTGCAGCGCTGTCGTCACGATGAGGTCGAGGTCATCCGTCGAGGTGAGGACCCAGCCGGAGGGTCCGTCGTGCAACCAGGCCTCCGCGCGCTCCTCCTCGAGGGCGACACGGGCCCCCACGTCGCCGTCCACGGCTGTGGCCCTGATCGACACCTTGTCGTCCAGCTCGCGCGCGAGACCGTGGGCCGCGTCGACGATGGCGGTCCCTTGGGCGCCGGTGACGGCGATGGTGTGCGTCGATGCCTGCGACGCCTGCCACACCTGGAACCCGGCGAAACCGCCGATGAACAGCACTGTGAGGAGCGTCGAGACGAGGAACGTCCGGTTGACCACGCGGACCTGGATCTCGCGGAGCGCCACGAGCGCCCAAGGGGCCGTGACCGATTCCGTATGCCGCCGAGCTGGCTTCCCCACGTGGGTGTCCGTGCGCTGGGGCTGGGTCGTCGTCACTCCGTCACCTCTCGGTAGATCTGCGCGAGGGTCGGCCGCTCGGGCGAGTACTGGCGGAGACTGCCTCGACTCACGGCGGTGGTGAGGAGCCGTTGCTCGGCCTCGGGCTCCACGACCTCCAGCAGGGCTGAGCGCCCGTCGACGTCGACGACGTGGACGCCGGGCACGTCGCGGACCCAGCCGGCGTCGCCGGACAGGACGAGGCGTTGACGCACGATCGAGCTGGCTCGGAGGTCGTCGGGAGTCCCGGCCGCGACGACCCGGCCCTGCTTGAGGATGACGAGCCGCTCACACAGCCGCTCCACGAGGTCGAGCTGATGCGAGGAGAAGAGGACGGGCACACCCCGGGCCGTGTGGGCGCGCAGGAGGTCGGCCATGCCATCGACGGCGACGGGGTCCAGGCCGCTGAAGGGCTCGTCGAGGACGAGGGCCTGGGGATGGCCCATGAGCGCGGCGATGATCTGGACGCGCTGCTGGTTGCCCAGCGAGAGCTTCTCGACATGGTCCTTCGCCCGCTCTGCCAGTCCGAGCAGCTCGAGGTGCTCGAGCACGGTCGCCTTCGCGCCCGCCGCCGTCATCCCACGCAGTCTGCCGAGATAGACGAGTTGGTCGAGGATCGGCTGCTTGGGATAGAGACCCCGCTCCTCGGGCATGTAGCCGAACTCCCGGCGGTCCTCCCGAGTGACCGGGCGTCCGCGCCAGAGCACCTCTCCGCTCGTCACGGACAGGACGCCCATGATCATCCGCATCGTCGTCGTCTTGCCGGCCCCGTTGCTCCCCACGAAGCCGGTGAGCGTGCCGCCCGGCACCTCGAAGCTGACTCGGTCGACCGCACGGTGGTCGCCGAACTGTCGGGTGAGCACGCGCAGCTCGAGGTCGCCACCGTCCCCCGTGGGCTGTCCATTTCTGTCCATGCCCCCACGCTAGGGTTCCGGCGCCCCGGCCGGATCACACCCCAGTGGGAACCCGTGGTCCGCCCCGTGGGGGAGCGCCCGCAGTCGGGCCGCGCGCCCTACTCGCCCGGTTGGACCAGGCCGGTCTCGAAGGCGAGCAGGACTGCCTGGACCCGGTCGCGCAGGTGGAGCTTGGCGAAGACGTTGGACAGGTGCGTCTTGATGGTCGCCTCGCCGAGGAAGAGCTCGCCCGCGATCTCGCCGTTGGACAGACCGCGCCCGACCAGGGTGAGGACCTCGAGCTCGCGAGGGGTGAGCACGTCGAGTCGGGCGTCCCGTTGCTGCGACGTGACCAGCACCTGCGCGTCGCGAGGTGCCCGCCGCGCGGCGGACGACCCGGTGAGCTGGGCGATGACCCGTCTGGTCACCTCGGGCGCGAGGAGCGCATGGCCGTCCGCGACCGTGCGGACACCCTCGACGAGATGGTCCGGGTCGGAGTTCTTGAGCAGGAAGCCGCTCGCGCCTGCCTCCAGGCCGGCGAAGACGTAGTCGTCCCGGTCGAACGTCGTCAGGATGAGTACCTTCGCGGTGTTGGCATCGACGATCTCGCGCGTGGCCGCGATGCCGTCCATGACGGGCATCTGGACGTCCATGAGCACGACATCGGGGCGAAGACGCAGCGCCAGATCGATGGCCTCCCGGCCGTTCGCGGCCTCGCCGACGACCTCGATGTCGCCCTCCACCCCGAGGATGAGGGCGAACCCCGACCTGACGAGCTGCTGGTCGTCGACGAGGAGCACCCGGATCACGAGCGCGACCCCGCGTCCGCGTCGGGAAGCGAACCCAGCGGCATACGGACCCTGACGCGGTAGCCGCCCGTCACCCGGGGACCGATCTCGCTCACCCCGCCATGGGTGGCGAGGCGCTCGCGCACGCCGAGGAGACCGAGGCCGGAACCCGATGTGCCCGTGCGGGGGCGGCCGTTGTCGACGACCTCCACCTCGGCGTAGCCCTCGGCGAAGTGCGGCTGGGGCGAGCGCTCGACGCGCACGGACACACGTGCAGCAGAGGCCGTCGAGTGGCGGCGCACGTTGGCGAGCGCCTCCTGGACGGTGCGATAGAGGGACAGGCCGACCGGTGCGGGCACGTCGGCGAGGGCGCCGGATGGGTTCTCGACCACGTCATACGTGACCTCGAGGCCCGGAGTCGAGGCGCTCGCCGTGAGGGCCACGACGTCGGCCAGAGAGGGCTCGGGCGCACGAGAGTCGTCGGGGTTCTCGGGCTCGTCGCCCGAGCGGAGCGTCCCGAGCAGGGCACGCATCTGGGTCACCCCCTCGCGCGAGGACGTCTCGACCGCCCGGAGGGCGCTCTCGGCGGAGTCCGGGTCCCGCCGCAGCGTCCGCCTGGCGGCTGAGGCCTGGATGCCGATGACGGACACGTGGTGCGCCACCACGTCGTGCAGCTCGCGCGCGATCCGCAGCCGCTCCTCGACGACGGCCCGGCGCTTGAGGTCGTGGGCCTGCCGCTCGATGGTGAGGGCCTGCTCGGCGAGGCGGTCGCGGCGCTGTGCGGCGCGCCACGCGGTCTGGCCCCCGACGATCGCCCCGCCGAAGTAGAGGACGTTGATGATGACGGAGTAGGCGAGGTAGGCAGGGATCGGGCTGAAGAGGCCCTGCTCCTCGAGGGTTTCGCCTTCGCGCTTCAGGATCTCCGAGACACCGCTGCCGACGCCGAACTGCCACGCGATCAGAGCGGCCATGGCGAGCAGGATCACGCCAACGACGAGGAGCATGGCTCGCCTGTCCCTCGCCCAGGCCACCCCGGTGAAGATGGCGAAGAAGTAGGCCACCTGCATGGTGATCGACGCCATGATCCCGGGGGCCACGATCCCGACGACGAGCAGATGCAGCGACAGCAGCGCTGCCACGGCGAGGGGCCAGCGGCGTCGCCAGGCGAGCGGGATCGTGCCGGCAGCGACGAGGACGTGCTGCAGCCAGATGGGGCCCGGCGGGCTGCCGAGTGCGTCGAGGCTCCGCAGCAGCTCGAGCCCGAGCATCCCGTCGACGAGGAAGGCGGCAGCGATGGCGGCGTCGATGCGGCGCGTGCGTGCCGCATCGACAGGCACGCGCACCCAGTCCGAGTCGACCCCGAACCACGCGGCGACACGGGCGGGCACCGAGCGCCGACTGGGCGCCTGCTCGACCGTCATGTGCACGGGCTCAGCCTAAGGAGTCCCCTGGCCGCCGGGATCCCCCTGCCGGTGGATCCGCCGGCAGGGGAGTCCACCGAGCAGGGGATCCGCGACGTTGGGGAGGCAGAGACCTCGGCCTCAGGCCTGACACGCACTCTCCCGAGGTCCGCACGCACCTGCTGCCCGCCTCCGGCCCATGACGGAGACGATCACTCCAGCGCGGCCAGGGCCAGTCGGGCTGTGGCTTCCAGCCGCGCTGCCTCCGGTGCGGCACGTGCGATGACCCGCACGCCTTGCATCACCACGAGCAGGAAGTGCGCGATCTCGTGGGGGTCCTTGTCGGCTGCCAGCTCGCCCTGTGCCTGAGCCCGGAGCAGCGAGGAGAGCACCGCCGTCTCGACGACGCTCCAGCTGGCCTCCACCTGGCGAGCCACCTCGGAGTCCCGACCCGACAGCTCCACCGCTGCATTGACCACGAAGCAGCCCCGGTGCTGCGGGTCGGTGAGGGCTTCCGTGACCCAGCTCTGGACAAAGGCGCGCAGGGCAGGCAGGGCCGGGCCCGGCTGGGCGAGAGCGCTGACGAAGCCGGCCTCGCTGTGGCGCAGATACCTCCGCAGGGCGGCGAGGTACAGGTCGTGCTTGCTGCCGAAGGTGCTGTAGAGGCTGGCCCGGCCGATCCCCAGGTGCGTGACGAGATCTGCCATCGACGTCGCCTCGTAGCCGCGCTCCCAGAACAGCTCCATGGCGCGTTGGAGCACGCGGTCGGGATCGAATTCTTTGGTCCGAGCCATGCCTCACTCTATCAAATTGGTTAGACCGAGCGGTCCATAATCGGACCGGTTTGTGTGAAGCGCGGCTTGCTCTCCTGGGTGCTGTTCACGGAATTAACTAGATCGAGCGTTCTGGTTTGGCTAGCGTCGCACTCGTCCCCCTGCCGGAGGGGCGCTGCGGAGTGCAACGTCCGGATTGGAATGCGCTCACCTATGGCCTCGCCTTCTCACAGCACCTCACTGCACGGCTCGGCAGCACCGGAGAGGCCAGGCCTGTCCTTCGCGATCCTCGCTTCCGTCCAGATCACCTTGATCGCGGCCATCACGGTGATGACGGTGGCCCTGCCGGCGATCCAACGAGACCTGGGCCTGACCGACACCCAGCTCGTCCTCGCCACCTCGGCGTACAGCCTGTCCTTCGGTGGCTTGCTCATCTTGGGAGGTCGGCTCGCCGACCTACGCGGTCACCGGGCGATCTTCGTCACCGGTGCAGTTGTCTTCGGCGGCGCTTCGTTGGCCGCCGCGGCCGCCGAGACGCTGTGGGTCCTGGCGTCCGCACGCTTCGCGCAGGGGGTCGGGGCCGCCCTTGCGGCCCCGGCCGCGATGGCACTGCTCAGCTCGGTGTTCCCGGACCCAGCGCGGCGCACCCGGGCCCTGGCATTGTGGGGCGTCCTGGCCAGCATCGGCGCTAGTTCAGGCAACCTCGTGTCCGGGGTGATTCTGTCCTGGGGCCACTGGCGCTGGCTCTTCATCCTGCCAGCCATCATCGCCGCGATCAGCGTCGTCTGCGTCCCCGTCCTCCCCCCGGGCCCCGGCCACCGGCCCGTGCAACTCGACGTGCCCGGAGCCCTGCTCGTCACTGCGGGGCTGAGCGCCTTCGCCGTCGGCTTGGGTGAGTCGGCTTGGGGGTTGATCGGAAGCGGCCTGGTCATTCTGTCCGTCTTTGCGGCGCGTCAAGCTCGGACGGCAACGCCACTGGTGCCGCCGTCGCTGCTGGCGTCGGGACCCAGATTGGCGGCGCTGCTCGCCATCGGCCTGACAGCAGCCGGGATGGCGGCGTACTTCTTCATGCTCTCGCTCTACTTCCAGACGACGCTGGGCTACCCGCCACTGCGCACCTCGGCCGCCTTCCTACCGGCTGTTCTCGCGGTCCTGCTTGCCGGGGCCGCCGGCGGCCGAGCGGCGCGCAGGCTCGGAGGAGGAGGGCTCACGGCCGTCGGTCTGGTCCTGGCTGCGGTCGGGATGGCGTTGCTCAGCACGCTCGAGGCCGACTCCTCCTACTGGGGGCTGCTCGTGGTGGGGATCACGCTCTTCCCGGTCGGCGCGGGTCTCGCCTTCTCAGGTGCGACCGTGTGGGCCGTGGGAGGTACCGCACTCCGGGACGCCGGCCTGGTGGGCGGCATCGTGAACACGGCCATGGAGATCGGTCCCCCGGTCGGCCTGGCCATCCTCGTGCCACTCGCCACCAGTCACGCGGAAGGGCGTGGGGGCGGGGCGGAGGGGGACGCGGGCGGCTACGCCTTCGGGTTCGGAGCTGCGGCCCTCGCACTGGCCGCGGTCGCCGGGCTCATCCTGCTCCAGCGCGCGACAGGGAGAGGCGATTCCCGCTCGTGATCAAGGCGGACCCAGGGCCGGTGCGGGACGTCGGGCTCGCGCACCCAGACGAAACCAACGCAAGGACAACACCAACGAAGAGGAGCTCATCATGAATGCACAGTTCGCCGACAAGGTCGTCCTGGTCACCGGTGCCGGTGGCGTGCTGGGCCGCACGACGTCGCTGGCCTTCGCTCAGCAAGGTGCGACCGTCGTCGTGGCCGACGTCAACCAGGCCGGCGTCGACGAGACGGTGGCGCAGATCCAGGCACAGGGCGGCGCGGCCTCGGGTGTCGTCGTCGACGTGACCGACTCCGAGAGCGTCAAGGCGATGGTCGACACCGCGGTCTCCCGACACGGCGGCTTGCATGTCGCCTTCAACAACGCAGGCATCCTCGATGGGGGCACGCCAGTCGGCCACCACGACGAGGACGTGTGGAACCGGGTCATCTCCGTCAACCTCACCGGCGTCTTCCTTGCCCTCAAGCACGAGACCGCGCACATGGCGGCACACGGCGGCGGTGCCATCGTCAACACGGCCTCGAACCTCGGCGCCCACTGGCGACTCGCCGGCATGAGCGCCTACTCGACCTCCAAGGCGGGGGTGAGCTTTCTGACACGGACCGCAGCGCTGGAGTACATCCGCTACGGGGTGCGCGTCAACGCCATCAGTCCAGGACCGATCGACACCCCCATGTCCTACCTTCAGGGCGAGAGCCGAGAGCAGCGTGACGCTCGGATCGCCCCGAGCGTGCCGCTGGGCAGGGTTGCCGACCCGCAGGAGGTCGCCAACGCTGTCCTGTGGCTCTCGTCGGAGAAGTCCAGCTACGTCGTCGGTCACGACCACGTGATCGACGGTGGCGCCACGGCGTAGGGGCGCGCGGGGATGAGCGGGCGGGGGCGATGAGCGGGCGGCCGAGGCAAGCGCGTGCTGCTCCTGCCGTCTCCCATCAGCTTGCCGCCTTCACGGAGGCTTCACAGTCACGTCGCTCGTCCCTTCACGCCCGTGCCGTTGACTCGGTAGTGGAAGCAGACGCACCACCGAACCACATCCAGCAAGGAGCTGACCATGAACACCAACCTGAAGAAGACGATGAGCTGGGCGGCCGCTGTCGCGCTCGCCGGTGGCGGCTTCTTCGCAGCCACCGCGCAGGCACAGGTCCTGCCCGAGGCGACGACTGTGGCTGCGGCTGCGGATGCCGACCTCGCCAAGGACCTGCAGTTCATGCGCGAGGAGGAGCGGATGGCCCGCGAGCTCTACCAGGCCTTCGCGGACAAGTACGACGACGCCGCCCCGTTCAAGAACATCGTCCGGAGCGAGGCCCGGCACTTCGACGCCGTCGGCGTCCTGCTCGACCGCTACGACGTGACGGACCCGTCCGCGGGCAAGGCTGCGGGAACGTACGCCTTCCCTGAGATCCAGAAGCTCTACGACGGCTGGCTCGCCGACGGCAGTGTGTCCCTCGACGCGGCCTACGACGTCGGCGTCGAGCTCGAGACGGCGGACATCGCCGACCTCAAGTCCGCGATCAACGAGCACACCGAGGCCGACGTCGACCGCGTGCTCGGCAACCTCCTCGCGGGCTCGGAGCACCACCTCGCAGCCTTCCAGGCGGCCGCGGACGGCAAGGTCCTCGGCACCCAGGACGGCGCCGGCCAGATGAACCGCTGGGGCGGCTCGGACGAGCGCCCGAACGGGCTCGGCAACGGCGCCGGCAAGGGACAGGCCAAGGGCCAGGGGCAGGCCCGGATGGGCAGGGCCGGCGGCGGAGCCGGGATGGGCCCCGGTGACGGCACCGGCTACGGCGTGACGGGCGAGCGCCCGGCAGACTGCCCGCTGCTCGACGACGACGCCAGCTGAACACCACCGGTGGGGCGTCCCCCCGGCGCCCCACCCCCCGAACTCCGCACCAGCTGTGTGGACGGCGAGGCCGCCCGGTTCTCCGGGCGGCTTCGCCGTGCCCGCGGTCCTACCTCGAGCTTCGCTTTCGCTCCAGTGGGGTTCCACAACGTCACGCTCGTTGTGGCCCAGCGGTCTCGCGTGGTGATGGCCGATGCTCGACGCGGCATGGGCGGCTCGTTGGAGGGCGGGCAGGCCGAGGGTGCCTCGCCAAGTCCGCTGCGACTTTCAGCCGGCCACCTACGCGGCGGTCATCGACAAGTACGGCGATCTCGAGCCCTACGTCACGATCAGGGCAGCAGAGCAGCGACACGCCGACGCCCTCACCCGGCAGCTGGAAAGGCTCGGGGTCGACGCGCCAGACAACGCCTACCTGGGCACGCTCCAAGCCCCGGGCGACCTCATTGCCGCGGCAAAGGCTGGGGTAGCCAATGAGATCGCCAACATCAGGAGGTACGACACGCTGCTCACCCAGACGACCGACGCCTCCCTGACACGGGTGCTGACGAACCTGCGCAGGGCCTCCGAGACCGCCCATCTCCCGATGTTCGAGGCCGCCGCGGACTCCGACGGCACTCTCACCGAGCAGGAGATGACCGACCTGGGCTTCGGCGGCGGGCACTGACCCACGTCTGCGGGGTTGTCGGCCCAACGCTCGCCAACCCCGCGGCGGTCAACGCGCGTCGGTGAGGCCCTCGGCCACGACGTCCCAGTCGATCCCTCGTGGGTTCCGGTCGACCTCCGCCAGGGTGGCGTCCCGGACCAGACGGGGCAGCCGGGCATCCACCCCCGCGGCCTCACTCGTGGCGACGATGTGGTTGAGGAAGCTCAGGCACATCTCGATGGTGGCCTCGCCGCCGTCGTACTTGTGCGACTCGTAGGCCTGTGCCAGACCCGGCAACGATGTCGTGAGGGTGGACATGAGGCCGGTCGCGTAGGGCAGGTAGGCAGTCGGCTCGATCCCGTGCGCACGGACCATCGCCGCCGAATGGAGGAAGGCGTACATGCCGGCGAAGTAGACATCGAGCATGGCCATGTCGAGGACCGGCGGCAACGAGTGGTCCTCTCCCAGCACGTCGACAGTTCCGCCGAGGCTGTCCAGAACAGGCCGCGCCGCGGCGAGAGCCTCGCCTCGCCCCGCATACAGCACGACGTTGTCCTCCGTGCCGATGAGCGGCACCGGGACCATGATCGCTCCGGTGAGGTAGTCGACACCGAGATCCTGGGCGGCGGCCGCTGACTCGACGGCCTGGTCCGGAGTCCCCGAGGAGACGTTGACGACAGGCACTCGGGGAGAGAGGGCAGGGGCGAGCTGCTCGATAACGTTGCGGCTTGCCTGGTGGTCGAGGACGCAGACCAGCACCACGTCGGCGTCACGGACCGCTGCGGCTGGGTCGGCCGCCGGGCGCGCTTCCTCCAGGCCAAGTCTCGCGAGGTCCTTCGGGCTACGGTTCCACACCACGACGTCGTGCTCGGCTGCCACGAGGGCGCGCGCGAGAGCGGCGCCCATCGCTCCGAGGCCGAGGACCGTGACACGGCGTGGGGCGGTGGTGTGGTGGGGATGAAGTTGTGTCGTCACATCGTTCATGTCATCAACGGTGCCAGCGGTGGCGCGCGCCGACCATTACGCACTTTCTCCCCAGCACGCACCTCGAGGTAAGGAGCCGGGCCATGGTCGTCCAGGACGAGACCTGCGGCGTCAACATCGCGTTCTCCGTTGTCGGCAGCAAGTGGAAGCCCACCATCGTCTGGGTGCTCTCCCAAGGGGCGCGCCGCTTCGCGGAGCTCCGTCGCGAGGTCGGCCCGGTCTCCGAGAAGGTCCTTGCCTCCCAGCTCCGCGAGCTGCAGCGTGACGGGATCGTGAGCCGTGCCGAGCGGGGAGGTTTCCCGTTGCACGTCGAGTACTCGCTCACGGAGCGGGGCGTCGCACTCAACGAGGCCCTCGAACCGGTCGCCGAGTGGGCGCACCGGCACGGCGAGCACCTCGTCACCGCGCGGAGCTACTCCACCGTCTGAACCCGGAGTTCGACAGCTCGTCAAGGCGATCGGGCGATCTCTCGTGCTCGACCCTCCTGTCAATCGATGAGGGCGTCCACCCGGCGGCACGCGCCCTACGGTCGGAAATTCCCGCGCAGATCATGCGCGGAACCTCCATGATCGAGCGGCGACACCTGTGTGCAGAACACGTCCACAATCAGCCAAGGGAGGCAATGATGACCGGGTCCGACGCGCCACCGACCACGTCCCCGGGCCCCGAGCGTCACGACCGAGTCGCGGTCGTCACCGGCGCCGCGCAGGGCATCGGTGAGGCGGTCGCCCGAAGACTCTCGGCCCGCGGCTGGTCCGTGGCAGTGCTGGATCGCAACGATGATGGCGCGGCCGACGTCGCGTCGAGCCTCCGCGCTGCCGGGGGATCGGCGATCGCCGCGGGGGCAGACGTGGCTGACGCTGACGACGTCGCGCGGGCCACCGCCCGGGTGGTCGACGAGCTCGGCCCGCCGACCGTGCTGGTGAACAACGCGGGTTTTGCCCGGGATGGGTACCTGTCCGAGCTGAGCCTGGACGACTGGGACTCGGTGCTCGGGGTGCACCTGCGTGGATCCTTCCTCATGTCGCGCGCGGTCAGTCCCTACATGGAGCAGGCGAGATGGGGTCGCATCGTCAACATCTCCAGCATCTCTGCCCTCGGCGGCGAGCGACGCGCCAACTACATCGCGGCCAAGTCCGGACTGAACGGGTTCACCCGGGCGCTGGCGCAGGAGCTCGGGCCACAAGGAATCACCGTCAACGCCGTGGCGCCCGGCTTCACGGACACTGCCATGACGGTGGACACGGCACGTGTCCTTGGGCGCTCGCTCGACGAGCACCGCCGACGCGCCGCGGAGTCCTTGCCGGTGCGGCGATTCGGAACGGTGGACGACATCGCCCACGCGGTGGACTTCTTCGCGGACGAGCGCTCGGGCTACGTGACCGGTCAGGTCCTCTACGTGTCCGGCGGCCCGCACGGCTGACGGCCGGGGGGGAACTGAATCGGGTCCTTTGGCACTGGCCGGCCCTGCGACGGTGGCCCACGCTGAGAATGTAGGGATCCACCCATCCGGGAGGTTGCGATGAGGATCATCGAACGGCACAGGTTCGGAACGCACGATGTTGTGGTGGTGGAGAACCTGGAGGACGAGGGCACGACCTACTCTGTCCTTGTCGATGGCCACCCCGCCGAGGACGAGCCGCTCAGCATGCCACCGAGTTTCGAGCGCATCGTTCGGCTCTATGACAGGTCACAGGCTCGCGCGATGAGAGTCGGTTCGTAGCCGCTTTCGCCCGCTCGACCGGCATCACTCCACTCGCCCGCGAGCTGGCGCAAGAGCTCGCGTCCTCGCGATGGTCAGACGTTGTCGACCAGCTTGTCCGCGAAAATGTCTCGGAGCGCCGCATGGGCATCCTCGGAGGACCAGGAGTCGCTCTTGCCGCGCATCTGCACGACGGAGCCGTTCGAGAGGCGCAGAGTGACCTTCGGGTCGGCGAGGCCAGCGATCCGGGCGGCCGTGACCTCGTCGCGGTCGAACCACTGTGCTCCCGACAGCCCCCGTAGCCGCTCCAAGCCCTGGCTGGCGGTGTCGGTCACTCGCTCTCGCTGACGAGACTGGTTCTGCGCGCCCGGGATTCGGGAGACCGCCTCGTCGCCGGGATCGAGGAACAGCAGGCCCGTCGAGTAGAAGTAGCCATCGCGCCGCCCTTCCCAGGGGCCTGTCATCAGCGTGGTGACGGCGAGAAGTCGAGCCCGTTCCGGAGTCGGTTCGCCGGCGTCGCTGTCGAGGTCAACACCCTGTGTCGTGAGCCAAGCGCGCAGGCGGGTTGCACCATCTGGATCCGTGAGGGCGTCAGCGACGACTGACTCGGTGTCCAGGAGCGTTCCGTCCTCCCTGACTATCTGCCATGGTCCACTCCAGTTGGTCGCGTGCCGGGCTATGCCGGCCTGGACGAGGCTTGCCACCACCAGAGTGCCCAGGATGTCGCGGTTCGTCCGGGCGAGCTCGGCGGTCTGGGCCTGCGGCGCGAACCACGAGCCCAGTGCCCGTCCCACGGGATCGCCGTCGAGCAGCCCGAGAGCCGCGCCGAGGTGGCGACCGGAGATCGCGCCTTGCGCCTCGAGATGACGCGTGATCTCTGCTGCGCTCGCGGTCGCCGCGGCGGCGCCGGCCCGAGCGACGACCTCGTCCCACGTGACGACCGCGAGGTCGTCCGCAAACAGCTCGCCCTCGGCTTCGAGGAGCCACGCGGGGCTGGACAGGAGCGCGAGAGCGGGCTCATCGCCACCGCTCAGCTGGGGCGCGGCGGTCGGCATTGTCTCGAAGGTCGCGATCCGCTCCCGCGTCGTCGGATGCGTGTCGTTCGCCTGGCGCCGTTCTCCCGCCAACTCCTGGTCGACGGTTGCGCGGATGGCCGGAAGGTTGGCATCGAGCACGTGGCTGAGCCCTTGCGCCAAAGATGCTCGCGCCCCAGCGTGTCTGAACAGGGCCACGTAGTTGTCGTTGAGGACCGTCCACGCGACAGTCGTCTCGGCGAGTCGCCGCATCGCCGATGCGGCGACGGCGGGACCGGCCACACGGGCGGAGAAGTCGTCGGCAGCGCGCTCGAGGTCTCGGCTGGCCGCGGCCGACACGCGCGTGTAGAACCAGACATACGCGTTGAGCAGCCAACGCATCGGGCCCGTGGCGTTGTCGCGGATCCGGTGCAGTGTGACGAGCCACGCGCGGGCACGTGCGGCGGCAGCCGTGTCGCCTCCTGCGAAATGTCCCAGCTCGTGTGCGAGCACCGACCGCACCTGTCCGACCGTCATACTCGCGAGCAAGGGCAGGCCGATGACCATCTCCCGTCGGCGGTCGATCTCCATGACCGCGGCATTGACATAAGGGGCCAGGACGACACGCTCGGGGCCACGCGTGTGCACCATCGCGGCGAGCCGGTCGATCTCGGACCACAGCCTGGGATGCTCGTCTCTCGTGAGAGCGGGGCCGTCGGGCCCTTGAGCAGGAGCGCGCTTGAGGTCCTTGATGGCCCAGTAGATCGCGAAGACGATGGGAACGAGCAGGAACTTGATCGCAGGCAGACCGCTATGGCCTCCCTGCACCAGGGCAACCACCCCGATGGTCGCTCCGCCGACGAGGGCGATGACGAAGAGCGGAAAGAGCACAAGCGCGAGGAGCGCCACGGCAGAGCGAAGTTTCGTCACGTCCAACCCCCTGTGGTCTGCGACGCCGCAGCGCGCCGTCCGTGTAGAGAATCCGCAGTCTAGGACGGCGGGCCCTGCACGCTACCAGTGATTTTCGGCCAGAAGCCGATGGGGGACAGCCAGATCCGGAGCCGGGTTCACTGCCGCTCGGCTGCGAGCCCGCGCATCACGTCGGCCACGATGTCCACCTCGTCAATGGTGTTGTAGTAGTGCGGGGCGAGCCGGACGCACCAGTCCACCTGCTTGTCGCTGAAGTCGAACTGGGCGAACTGCCGGAGGCTCAGGGCCGAGTTGATGCCCGCGTCGTCCAGCCCCGCCTTGAGGGCGTCGGGTTGCCACCCGGCCACCTCCACCGTGACGATGCCCCCGAGGACGGAGCCGTGGTCCAGGAGCCGGAGACCCGGAGTGCCCTCGAGCCGACGACGCAGCTCGGCTGCCAGGGCCGGCGTGCGGCGCCCGATGACGTCGAGTCCGACCCCGCGGGCGTACGCGACGGCTGCCGCGCACCCGAGAAGGGTGGCATAGGGGAACTCCCAGTCCTCGAACCGCTGCGCCGTCGTCATCGGGGTGTAGGACTCCGCGGAGGTCCAGCGGGCACCGTACATGTCGAGGAAGAGAGGCTCGAGCCCGGAGCCGAGCACCCGGTCCGAGACGTAGAGGAACCCGGAGCCGCGCGGACCCCGCAGAAACGTGCGACACGTGGATGTGAGGAAGTCGCAGCCGATCTCCTCGACGTCGACGGGTAGCTGCCCCACCGACTGGCAGGCATCGACGAGGTAGGGCAGGCCCAGCTCGCGGGCGTGCCGGCCGATCTCCGCGACCGGCTGCACCAGCCCCGAGTTGGTGGGGATGTGCGTGGCTGCCACGAGCGCCGGGCGGAGCTCCCGCATGAGGTCGGCCATGGCGGAGACGTCGACACCTCCCTCGGGGAGGTCCGGAGCGTGCACGACGCGCACGCCGAAACGCTTTCGAAGTGACAGGAACGCGATCTGGTTGGAGATGAAGTCGTTGCGCGTGGTCAGGATGACGCTGCCCGCCTCGAACGGAATGGCCGAGAGCGCAGTGGAGTAGGCGTGAGTGGCGCTGCTGGCGAAGGCCACGTTCTCCGGTCGGCAGTTCAGAAGGCCGGCGAACACTTCGGACGGCGTTGCCCGCGCGCTCCGCGAGCTCGTGCGGACGGCGCCAC
>NZ_JAJJPG010000080.1:0-1492 GCF_032907665.1 Intrasporangium sp. | reverse complement strand
AACACTTCGGACGGCGTTGCCCGCGCGCTCCGCGAGCTCGTGCGGACGGCGCCACCTGGGACCCGCGTGCCGAGCAGCCGTGAGTTGCAGGAGTATCACCACGCGAGCCCGGTCACGATCAGCCGCGCGGTCGCTCAGCTCGTGGCAGAGGGTCTGCTGGTGACGCGCCCTGGCAGTGGCACCTACGTGGCGGCGCGCCGGTCGGAACACCCGGTGGCACCCGACCTCGCGTGGCAGAGCCTGGCGCTCGCCGACCGGCCGGTCGACACCCGGCCGTTCGAGGACGAGTCCCAGGTCGTGGGCGACGCCACCCTCGTCCTCGACGGCGGCTACGTCACGAGCGCTCTGCAACCCACCAGCGCTCTCGGCACCGCGATGGGCCGGGCCGCACGCCGCCTCGACGTCTGGGGTCGGGCGCCGGCGCGCGGCTTGACAACGCTGCGGACGTACTTCGCCAACGGCACCGCCGGGGATGTGGCGGCCGACGACGTCCTCGTGACCTCGGGCGGTCAGCGCGGGATCTCCCTGGTCCTCCGGGCGGTTGCGCGGCCGGGCCGGCCCGTCCTGGTGGAGGCGCCAACCTACCCGGGCGCGTTGGCCGCTGTGCGCGCTGCCGGGCTGCGGCCGGTGGCGGTGCCGATGGACGAGGAGGGCGTGCGCCCAGACCTGCTCGCCGTGGCCTTCGAGATGACAGGGGCGCGCGCCGTCTACTGTCAGCCGACCCACCACAATCCCACTGGAGCGACGATGTCGACCGAGCGTCGCAGGGCCGTGGTGCAGATCGCCCGGGCTGCCAACGCCTTCGTGGTCGAGGACGACTACGCGCGGCTGCTCTCCCACGGGCCCGAGCATCCACCGCAGCTCACCGCGTTCGATCCCGATGGCACGGTGATCCTGGTGACCTCGCTGACCAAGCCAGCAGCGCCCAGCCTGCGTGTTGCGGCTGTTGTCGCTCGCGGACCGGTCGGCGAGCGACTCCGTCGCATCCAGCACGTGGAGGACCTCTTCGTCAGCCGCGTGCTCCAGGCGGCGGCGGTGGAGCTGGTGGGCTCGCCGGCGTGGAATCGCCACCTGCGCTCCCTCGCCAGAGCCCTGGGGGAACGCTGTGAGGTTCTTGGCACGGCGGTCAGGCGCGACCTGCCGACGTGGAGTGTCACCACGCCCAGGGGGGGCCTCCACCTCTGGGCCGAGCTTCCGCACGGCACCGACGTCGACGCACTGGCCGCTCGCGCACGCGACCACGGCGTTCAGGTCGCCTCGGGTAGCCGGTTCTTCGCCGAGGAGTCACACGGCCCACACCTTCGGCTGGCCTTCGGCACGGCCCCGGAGGTGGGCCATCTCGTCGAGGTGGTGGCCCGCCTCGCCGGTGCGGGCAGCTGAGCGCGCCCACCAGCACCCACGGTCCGAGCGGTATGCCGCTGGGCTGGCTCCGCGCCTGAGGCGCTCTCCCAGCTCAGCGGCATACGGCAGATGGAGCGTGTGTGGCCTGTGC
>NZ_JAJJPG010000079.1:0-17243 GCF_032907665.1 Intrasporangium sp. | reverse complement strand
TCATCGACACGCCCGGCCACGTCGACTTCACGGTCGAGGTCGAGCGCTCCCTGCGTGTCCTCGACGGCGCGGTCGCCGTCTTCGACGGCAAGGAGGGTGTCGAGCCCCAGTCCGAGACGGTCTGGCGCCAGGCGGACAAGTACGACGTCCCGCGGGTCTGCTTCGTCAACAAGATGGACAAGCTCGGCGCGGACTTCTACTTCACGGTGCAGACGATCAAGGAGCGCCTCGGCGCCGAGCCCCTCGTGCTGCAGCTGCCGATCGGCTCGGAGAGCGACTTCGTCGGCGTCGTCGACCTGCTCGAGATGCGCGCCCTGGTCTGGCCCGGCGACGCCAAGGGCGACGTGACGATGGGCGCCAAGTACGAGGTCCAGGAGATTCCCGCGGACCTCCAGGCGAAGGCCGAGGAGTACCGGCACGCGCTCGTGGAGCGGGTCGCCGAGTCCGACGACGACCTCATGGAGAAGTACCTCGGCGGCGAGGACCTCACCGTCGACGAGCTGAAGGCCGGCATCCGCAAGCTCACGGTGAGCTCGGAGCTCTACCCGGTCCTCTGCGGCTCGGCGTTCAAGAACCGGGGCGTCCAGCCGATGCTCGACGCCGTTGTCGACTTCCTGCCCTCACCCCTCGACGTGCCCGCCATGATCGGGCACAAGCCGGGGCACGAGGAGGTCGAGATGACGCGGGAGCCGTCGAAGGACGCGCCGTTCTCGGCGCTCGCCTTCAAGGTGGCCACGCACCCGTTCTTCGGCACGTTGACCTTCATCCGGGTCTACTCGGGCCAGATCTCGGCAGGCACCCAGGTCATGAACTCGACCAAGGGCAAGAAGGAGCGCATCGGGAAGCTCTTCCAGATGCACGCCAACAAGGAGAACCCGGTCGACGAGGCCATGGCGGGGCACATCTACGCTGCCATCGGTCTCAAGGACACGACGACGGGCGACACGCTCTGCGACATCGGCGACCCGATCGTCCTCGAGTCGATGACGTTCCCGGAGCCGGTCATCCAGGTCGCCATCGAGCCGAAGACCAAGAGCGACCAGGAGAAGCTCTCCACCGCCATCCAGAAGCTCTCGTCCGAGGACCCGACCTTCCAGGTCCACCTCGACGAGGAGACCGGCCAGACCATCATCGCGGGCATGGGCGAGCTCCACCTCGACATCCTCGTCGACCGCATGAAGCGGGAGTTCAAGGTCGAGGCCAACGTCGGCAAGCCGCAGGTCGCGTACCGCGAGACGATCCGCAGGGCCGTCGAGAAGTACGACTACACCCACAAGAAGCAGACGGGTGGCTCGGGCCAGTTCGCGAAGGTCCAGGTGACCATCGAGCCCCTCGTCGACGCCGAGGGCGGCGAGCTCTACGAGTTCGTCAACGCGGTCACGGGTGGTCGCGTGCCGCGCGAGTACATCCCGTCGGTCGACGCCGGGATCCAGGACGCCATGCAGTACGGCGTGCTCGCCGGCTACCCGTTGGTGGGGATCAAGGCGACGCTCGTCGACGGCGGCTACCACGACGTCGACTCGTCCGAGATGGCGTTCAAGATCGCCGGCTCCATGGTGCTCAAGGAGGCCGTCCGAAAGGCCGACCCCGTGCTCCTCGAGCCGATGATGGCTGTCGAGGTCCGCACCCCTGAGGACTACATGGGTGACGTCATCGGTGACATCAACTCCCGTCGTGGCCACATCCAGGGCATGGACGACATCAGCGGCGCCAAGGTCGTGCGCGGTCTCGTCCCGCTGTCCGAGATGTTCGGCTACGTCGGCGACCTGCGATCCAAGACCCAGGGTCGCGCAAGCTTCTCCATGGAGTTCGACTCCTACGCAGAGGTCCCCAAGGCCGTGGCCGAGGAGATCATCAAGAAGACCCGCGGCGAGTGACTTTCGGGCAATCCCGATAGTCTCTCCCGAGGAATCCAACCGGAAATCACAACCCACAGCGCCACGTCCTGCCCTGGTCGTACGGCGTAACACTAAGAAGTCCTGAGGAGGACCACAGTGGCGAAGGCAAAGTTCGAGCGGACCAAGCCGCACGTCAACATCGGCACCATCGGTCACATCGACCACGGCAAGACGACGCTGACGGCTGCGATCTCCAAGGTCCTGCACGACAAGTACCCGGACCTCAACCCCCAGTTCGCGTTCGAGGACATCGACAAGGCGCCCGAGGAGCGCCAGCGCGGTATCACGATCTCGATCGCCCACATCGAGTACCAGACGGAGGGGCGCCACTACGCCCACGTCGACTGCCCGGGGCACGCCGACTACGTCAAGAACATGATCACCGGGGCTGCGCAGATGGACGGCGCGATCCTCGTGGTCGCCGCCACCGACGGTCCGATGCCGCAGACGAAGGAGCACGTCCTCCTGGCCCGCCAGGTCGGCGTCCCCTACATCGTCGTCGCGCTCAACAAGGCCGACATGGTCGACGACGAGGAGATCCTCGAGCTCGTCGAGATGGAGGTCCGTGAGCTCCTCTCGACCTACGAGTTCCCGGGTGACGACCTGCCGGTCGTCAAGGTCTCGGCGCTCAAGGCGCTCGAGGGTGACCCGGAGTGGTCCCAGTCGGTGCTCGACCTCATGGACGCCGTGGACACCTACATCCCGGAGCCCGAGCGCGACATCGACAAGCCGTTCCTCATGCCGGTCGAGGACGTCTTCACGATCACCGGTCGCGGCACCGTCGTCACGGGCCGTATCGAGCGTGGCGTCCTCAAGGTCAACGAGGAGGTGGAGATCGTCGGCATCCACGACGGCCCGCCCACGAAGACGGTCGTCACCGGTGTCGAGATGTTCCGCAAGCTCCTCGACGAGGGTCGCGCGGGTGAGAACGTCGGCCTGCTCCTTCGCGGTGTCAAGCGTGAGGACGTCGAGCGTGGCCAGGTCGTCTGCAAGCCGGGCTCGATCACCCCGCACACCGAGTTCGACGCGCAGGTCTACATCCTGTCCAAGGACGAGGGCGGCCGGCACACGCCGTTCTACGACAACTACCGTCCGCAGTTCTACTTCCGCACGACGGACGTCACTGGTGTCGTGCACCTGCCCGAGGGCACCGAGATGGTCATGCCCGGCGACAACACCGACATGAAGGTCGAGCTCATCCAGCCGATCGCCATGGAGGAGGGCCTCAAGTTCGCCATCCGTGAGGGTGGCCGGACGGTCGGCGCCGGTCGCGTCACCAAGATCAACAAGTGATCCCCCGCCGCGAGGGCAGCCTCTGAGCAGCCCAGCGGCAGGATCTCCGGGAGGGCCCGGCTCGCTTCGGCGGCCGGGCCTTCCCGCGTGTCACTCGCCCAGGGCGGTGAGCACCACAGTGTCGGTTCCCTCGACGAGGTACACCTTGGCCCGGAAGGAACCCTGGGCGAAAGCCGCATCGAGGTCGGCGCCGCGCCGTAGGGGGCCGGACGGGATGGCGGCGCGAACGGCGTCCACGACCTCGGGGGTCTCCTCGGTTGGCTCGGTCTCGTGGGCCCGTAGGGCTGTCGCCACCTCCGGCGTGACCTCGACGACGGCGTCGATCCAGTAGGTCGTCGGGCCCGGCGCGTCACTGGCCAGGGTCCCGGACTGCCACGTCGCCGAAACAGGATCGCCGAGCGCGGTGAACCGCGTGGTCAGCGGCGCCAGGTCGTGCCGCAGCTCTCCCGTGCCGGTCTTGTTCTGTGTGCCCACACTGCTCCTCGGGTTGTCTGCGGTGGTACCGCCACGGGCTGTCGAGTCCGCGGGGTCGGCGTCGGTGCAGGCCGTGCCGGCCAGGACGACGCCGACGAGCGCCAGGGCGATGCCCACACGGCGCCAGGTCATCGTTCGCTCCCGCGGCCATCGGCGCGGTCCTCGCGACCCAGGCCCGGGGTGCGTTCCATCTCCCCGGTGCCGACATCGACAGTGGGTGGCGGGGAGCCGACGGGCCAGCTGATCGTGCGGGTGACATCCCCACTCGACGGGAAGGGCTTTGCCCACCCGATCTCAGTGAAGCGTCCGTTCTCGTCGTCTCCCGCACCCGTGGCGATGTCGCTCTGCGACGGGTTGAAGTTGTAGTAGTCCTCGGCGTGCACCGTGATCGTCATGGTGACCTGCCCGTCCTCGACGCGGACGTCGGCGCTGCTCCATTGCTGGTAGCCACCGATGGTCTTCTGCCAGTTCTCGGTGGTCGGGTAGCTCGGAGCGAGGTGTGCCGGCCCGGTGACCGAGAAGGAGGAGTTGCCGTTGCGCGCCATCTGGTCGACTGCAGCCGCGGTGGTGGCGATCTCGGTGTTGACGTTCGCGCGGATCGCCTCGTCCTCGCGAAAGCCCTCCTCGTAGTCGAATCGGATGGGCTCGCCGTTGTTGTCCCAGTAGTGCTCGTACATCGCGGTGGCGTCATCGAGGTCGGGGCGGACCACCCGTCCGCCCTCGAGCTTGGCCATCCACTCTGCCTTGGAGATGTGGTCCCGCCAGGTGGAGTCCTTGGAGTTGTAGACGAACCCCTCGTCCCACGTGATGTCGGGCTTGTCGGGAGCGCCGAAGTCGTAGCCGTCGACAGGGCCACCGGTTCCGGTGGTCGCGGGCGGGGCCGGCGGGGGTGTGGGGCTGGGTCCCGGCTGGGGCGAAGGCGTGCTGTACGCCAATGTCATCGCCGGGGCAGTGCTCCCGCTACCTGCCGAGAGGCCCCCTCGGCCCCCGCTCTGGGTGACCCCGAGGCCGTCCTGAGGAGCGCCCTTGGTGGGCGCGCTGGTGGCCGAGCCACCGCTCGCCCCGCTGATGGCCGAGCCACCGCTCGCCCCGCTGATGGCCGAGTCACCGCTCGCCCCGCTGGTGCCGCGCTGGCGAGCGGCGTTCTCACGCAGCCTCGCGCCGAGAGCGACCAGGGTCTTCTCCACCAGGTCCATCCCCGGTGCGGCGCGCTGCCAGTCGCCTCTGAGTCGTTCGAGGTCGCGCCCGGCCCAAGCGTCACCGAGACGCCCGACGACCTCCTCGGACGCGATCCGCACACTGCGGCACTCGCGGGCGAAGGCCTCGAGCCGACTGGCGCTCGCGTCGAGCGCCACAGGATCGGCGCCCTTCCTGAAGACGACCACCCTGAGTTCCTCCCTGACGTCGACGGTCGGCGCGCCCGACCCACCCGACAGACTAGGTGGACTGCGTGGCTCGGCCAACGGGGAGCGCTCCCCGCTGCCACCCCCGCCGGGGCGACTGCGGCCGGTGTGCCAGCGACCCTCGAGGACGGGGGACGGGCCCGTGCCGCGAACCGCGCACGGGCCGGCCCCGTCCGCCGTATCCTCCGAGAGTGGAGGTGGGAGTCCTCGGGACCACCGAGGTCCGGCGGGGAGATCTCGCCGTGGAGCTGGGCACGCACAAACAGCGTGCCCTCCTCGCTGCCCTGGCGCTCTCGCGGGGGCGCGCCGTCAGTGTCGACATGATCATCGACCTGCTCTGGGGCGACCACCCGCCACGAAGTGTGAGCGGGACCCTCCAAGCCTATGTTGCCGGTCTGCGTCGCTCATTGGAGCCGGATCGTCCGGCGCGGGCCCCCGCGTCGGTGCTCGTCACGGAGGGAGGCGGTTACGCTCTGCGACTGCCGGAGGAGGCACTCGATGTCGTCGGGTTCGAGCGGGCCGTGACGTCCGTGCACCAGGCCGTGGAGCCCATCGCCACCCTCGGGGCGACCAACCCGTTCAGTCGTCGTGAGCTGCTCGACCTTGCCCGGCGGCTCGACGGCGCGCTGGCCTGCTGGCGCGGCGCCCCCTTCGCGGACCTCGGCGACGCCCCGTCGGCACAGGCGGAGCGGGCCCGGCTGGAGGAGCTTCGGCTCGTCGCCGTCGAGTCGCGCATGGTCATCGCCCTGGCTCTCGGCCAGCATGCGCTCGCGGCCGCCGAGCTGGAGCACCTGACCCGTGCCCATCCGCTGCGTGAGCGGCTGTGGGCCCTGCGCGCCGTGGCCCTCGTCCGCGCCGGCCGGCAGGCCGAGGCGCTCGAGGTGCTTCGCGAGGTGCGCGAGGTGCTCGACGCGGAGCTCGGCCTCGATCCCGGACCTGAGCTGCGCGAGCTCCAGTCGGCGATCCTGCGGCAGGATCCGGTGCTCGACTGGATTGCCCCCGCGCAGTCGGGGCAGGTAGGCGACGGGGCCGAGCCTCAGTCCTCGATGCCACCGGCCGTGTCCGCCGCTGTCCCGGCCGCATCGCCGTCGCACTCCGGGGAGCCGCCGGCGTCCAGGACGGCGGCCATCCCCGCCCAGGGCTCGGCGGCGGTCGCCTGGCCCCTGGTCGGGCGGGACACCCAGCTGCGCGCCCTGACGGACCGCCTCGCCGCCGCCGACGAAGACACGCCCCAGTTCGCTGTCATCCTCGGCGAGCCGGGAATCGGCAAGAGCCGGCTGGCTGCCGAGGTGCTCGGGGTGGCCCGCGCCCGGGGGGCCCGCGTCCTCACGGGCCGGTGCTCGCAGGACGGTGGCGCCCCTCCGCTGTGGCCTTGGGCCGCAGTGCTTCGCGGGCTCGACCAGGACCTTCCGACGGTGCTTGGCGATGAGGAGGGCGCGCAGTTCCGGACGTGGGAGGGGATCGTCTCGGCGGTCGGGGACACGGCCAGCGACGAGCTCGTCGTCGTGGCGCTCGACGACCTCCAATGGGCGGACACCTCGACACTGCGGGTGCTTCGCCTGCTCGCCGAGACCGTGCACCGGGGCAGGCTGCTCGTCCTGGTCACGTGGCGAGCCCGGCCGGAGCCGACGGGGTCGTTGGCGGAGGTCGCAGAGGCTCTCGCGCGCAGGCACGCGCTGCGCGTCGAGCTCGAGGGTCTGGGCACCGAGGCGGCCGCGGAGCTCGTGGAGCGGGTCGCACACGAGCGGCCGACGTCAGCCGAGGCGGACTCCCTGCGGGACCGCACCGAGGGCAACCCCTTCTTCCTCGTGGAGTTCGCGCGTCTCGCCGCCGAGCGTGGCGACCTGACCTCGCTACTCGCGGAAGAGCAGCTCCCAGCGGCGGTGCACGACGTCCTCGTCCGACGGCTGGCCCGCCTCCCCGAACCGACGGTGGAACTGCTGCGGGTGGCCGCCGTGATCGGTCGTGACTTCGACCTGGTGACCCTGGCGGGATCCGCAGGCCACCCCGAGGAGCAGGTGCTCGACGGGCTCGACGTGGCCATGGCCTCCGGCCTCGTGCGCGAGGACGGCATCGACCACTTCGTGTTCGCGCACGCGCTCGTGCGTGACACGATCACCGCGGGGCTCTCTGCCTCACGCCGGGCGCGCCTGCACGCACGCGTCGCGCAGGCCCTGTCGATGAGTCCGACCCGAGAGACCGAGCGGGCGCGCCACTGGCTGGCGGCCGGCCCGTCCCACGCACACCAGGCGTGGCGGGCGGCCGTCTCCGCGGCCGCAGTGACCCGCCGTCTCTACGCCTACGAGTCGTCAGAGGAGCTCCTTTGCGCGGCTCTGACGACCATGGACCTGGATCCTCGGGCGACGCCGCGTGACCGCTACGACGTCCTCATGCAGCTCGTCGATGCCTATCGGTGGATGGGACGCTGGACCCAGCTCGTCGCGACGGTCGAGGAATGCATCGGGGTCGCCGGGGAGCTGGGCGACGTCGAGGCGGTGGCGCTCGCCGCGATGGCACCGACGCAGGGAGCGCTCTGGCAGTCCGGGCCGCACGGTCAGGTCCACGCGGTCGTCGTCGACGCGCTGCGCCGGTCCTTGGCATCGCTTCCTCCCGAGGACAGCGCGATGCGATGCCGCGCCATGCTGAGCCTCGCCAACGAGCTCTACTACGGTGCGACCTTCGAGGAGCGGCGGGCGCTCGTCGACGAGGGGGTCGCGATGGCCCGGCGTCTGGCCGACGAGGCGCTCCTGCTCGATGCATACCAGATCGCCTTCGCCGCCCTCTGGTGCCACCGCACCGCGGAGGAGCGGCTCGGGTACGTCCGAGAAGCCATCGGGCTTGCGCGGGCGCTGGACAATGAGTCCGCGCTCGTCGTCTCGCTGACCCTGAAGGCGGTCGTCGAGGGAGAGCTGGGGCGCGTCGAGGAGATGTGGTCCACGGCTGCGCAGGCGCGCGAGCTCGCGGAGCGCTTGCGCCTGCCCTACGCCTTCATCGTCCTCGACAGCCTCGAGCTGCCCTGGGCGGCGATGGCGGGTCGCTTCGACGACTGCGAGCGCTACCTCGCGCGGATCCGGCAGCTGCAGTCGCAGATGGAGATCCCTCAGGGCGACGACGCCGCGGCGGGGGCGCTCATCACCCTCATGCTCTGGCAGGGGCGCAGCGCCGAGGTGGGTCCGCTTCTCGCCGCAATCGACGGTGGCTCCCTGCCGATCCTCAGCTGTCGGGTGGTCTTCCATTGCCGCGGTGGGGAACTCGACCAGGCACGCCGACTCGTGGCCGAACGTCCGGTGGACCTCAGCGGTGACGACTGGTTCGCCATGCTCAACTGGTGCTGCGCCGCCGAGGCGGCCCTGTGGCTCGGTGACGCGGAACTCGGCTCCGCGGCCTATGAACGGATCGCGCCCTACGCCGGACGAAGCTGCAGTGCCGGGTCGGGCAACGCCATGGGCCCGACGGATGCCTACCTGGCCCAGGCCGCGGCCGCCGTCGGTGAAGGGGATCTCGCCGCCCGGCACGCTGACCGCGCGCTCGAGCTGATGACGGAGTGGCGCATCCCGCTGGTCGCGCAGTGGTTCCGCGGCCAGCGGGATCGCTTCGGATTCTGATCAGGACACGTAGCGGAAGGCGACCTTCTCGCGCCGGTCGAACTGACCCTTCGTGGCGAGCCACAGGACGCGGTGCAGACGCCCGCCGGGGCCGGTGAAGAGGCTTTCACGGGCCTCCACGGGGAGCCCATGCAGGATCCACGGCACGATGGCCAGCACCTGCCTGAATGAGACGCCCTGCTTGAAGTACTCCTCGTCGAGCGCGTGCCACTCCGCGTTTGTCATGTGCTCCTGGATGATGCGGATGGCGTCGGTCTCTTCGTGGCGCAGGTGTCGTCCGAGGCTCTCGCGGGCCGCCGCGAGGCGGACGGCGAGCGCCGCGCGGGCGTCCTCGTCGGCGTGCTCCGCGAGACGCGTGAAGCCGGCGGCGCAGGCGGTGAGGATGGGATCGATCTCCGCGTGCTCGCCCTCCATCGCCTCGAGCGTCTCTCGCTGTGCAGCGTCGGCTCGCCCCATGAGAAGTGGCCATATCCCGGCGTCCTCGCCGGAGTGGTGGTGGTGCAGGCACTGCGAGAACACTCCCCAGCGCTCGGCGAGCGCCTGCCACGAGGTGCGGTCGGCGACAGGGGTGGATGCCGCCGCAGCGGCGAAGGCCGTGAGGTCACGCCGGAAGGCGTGGTGCATGACGTACATCATCGTCATGTCGACGGGACCCGGGTGCGCGGCAGTCTGGCCGGGGAGGGTGATCTGGGTCGGCCAGCTGGGCCCAGTGGTAGTGCTCATGTCGATTCTCCTGTGTGACAGTGGAACTGGTTGAGGTGGTCAGCGTGCGCCGACGATGTCGCGCTCGGTGTGATCGGCGTCCTGCTGGGCGCTGTCGACCGTGTTTGCTTGGTGCAGAGGTGATTCCGCGTATGCCGCTGAGCTGGGTGTCGGGGCGGGTGCGGTTCCGGTGATGGCGGGTAAGGCGAGCTGCGTGAGGTGGGCCTCGGAGGCCTCAGCGCGGACGGTGGGGAGTGCCCGGTCGAGCCAGGCGGGGACCCACCAGTTGAGCCGGCCGAGGAGCGACATCGTCGCCGGGACGAGAACCATGCGGACGACGGTCGCGTCGAGGAGGATCGCGACGGCCATGCCGACGCCGAGCATCTTGACGACGACGTCGACCTCCGTGGCGAAGCCGAGGAAGACGGCGACCATGATCGCGGCGGCCGACGAGATGACCCTCCCCGTCGAGGAGAGGCCCCGCACGACGCTGCCATGGGGGTCGCCGGTGCGCTCCCAGTCCTCGCGGATCCGGGACAGCAGGAAGACCTCGTAGTCCATCGACAGGCCGAAGAGGATGGCGAAGAGCAGGATGGGGATCCAGCTCGAGACGGGCATCGCGTGGTCCAGTCCGAGGAGCTCGGTGCCCCAGCCCCACTGGAAGACCGCGACCATGACGCCGTAGGCGGCGCCGATGGACAGCAGGTTCATCACGGCCGCCTTGACCGGGATGACGACGGAGCGGAACACCATCGCGAGCAACAACACCGAGACGGCGACGACGAACGCGATGACGAGCCACAGCCGGTCCGCGAGCAGGTCGGAGATGTCCGAGAAGAGGGCGGTGCCCCCAGTCAGCTCCGCCCCGCCGGGCAGGACGGAGCGGATGTCCTCGACGAGGTCGCCCATCCGCGAGTCGGTCGGGCCGAAGGCCGGCACGGCCGTGAAGGTGGTGAGAGCCTCGTCCGGCGACGTCGCCGGGGCAGTGACCGCGACGATGTCCGAGCGGGCGTCGAGGGTGGCTGCGAGGTCGTCCACGACCGCGTCGGCGACGAGGTCCCGCTCGGCGACGACCATGAGCGTCCCGTTCGTCCCCGGACCGTACTCGGCAGCGACGAGGTCGTAGGCCCGACGCGTCGTCAGTTCGGTCGATCCGCTGCTCGGGTCCTGCGGCCAGGTTCGCATGTCGAGCGCGGGCCAGGCCGCGGCGAGCAGCAGCGTGGTCGCAGCGAGCGCCCAGGGAAGTGGCCTGCGCGAGACCCTCGCCGCCCAGCGGGCGGTCAGGTTGTCGCGCACACCGGCCCCTTCTCGCTCGCTCGCTCCGTGAAGCCGCTCCTGACGCGCCAGGAGCCGCCGCCCGGCGAAGCGGCAGAGCACGGGCACCAGGGTGAGCGCGGCGGCGAGGACGGCCGCGACGGCGATCGCCGTGGCGAAGCCGAAGGAGGCGAAAGTGGGCAGCCCGGTCAGCCGCAGCCCCATGAGGGAGACGAGAACGGTGCCGGCGGCGAAGACGACGGAGCGGCCGGCCGTGGCCGAGGCGAGCCCGGCCGCCTCGGCGACGTCGTGGCCCTCGCGGAGGAACTCCACGTGGCGGGTCACGAGGAGCAGGGCGTAGTCGATGCCGACGCCCAGTCCGACCATGGAGGCGACGACCGGCGCGACCGTGCTCACATCGGTCGTGGCGGCCAAGATGGTCACTCCGGCGCTACCGACGGCGAGCCCGGCCAGAGCCACCGCAATGGGGAGGCCGGCGCTGACGACCGACCCGAACGTGACGATGAGGATGAACAGGGCGGCGATGATCCCGATGAGCTCGCCGTGGCCCTTCATCGGCGCGGCGGCGCTGTCCGGCACGTCCCCGCCGAGCTCGACCTCGAGGCCGGAGGCTCGCGCGGGGCCGACCGCGTCGTCGAGGGGCTCCAGCCGGCCCATGAGGTCCGTGTGGGTGACCGGCACGTCGTAGCTGACGGAGATCAGGGACGTGTCACCGTCTGCCGAGTGGACAGGGCTGGAGACGTCCACGACGTGCGGCATGGCCGCGAGGCGGTCACGCAGGTCGAGCAGGACCGCGGCGTCCGGCGTCGCTGCCTGAGGATCGTGGACGACGACCCGGGCCGAGGCGTTGCCGGCGCCGGGAACGTGCTCCCGGAGGAGGTCGATACCATGCTGGGCACGGGCGTCCGGTATGTCCCAGTCGTCCTGGGTCTGGCCTCCCAGGGTGATCGAGAGGCCGATGAGGGCTGCCGTCGTGAGGAGCCAGGCGGTGAGCGCCCGCCAGGGGTGGGCAGCGGCGCTGCGGCCGAGCCGGTAGAGCAGACGAGACATCGTGATGGGTCCTTGTCGTGTGGTGGGTGTTGTCCCCACCGTGGACGCCGGGGCCTGCACGGGACTGGGGCCTGACTTGTGCTCGGGGCGACCGACTTGGGAGCGACTTGGGGCGGCGGTTCGTCCGGCCGCCAGGTCGGTAGCGGGCCTTGCGGGTCACCGGCACGACGGGTGCCCCTGGCCACCGACCCACGGAGTCCGGGTGCGTCAGACGGCGGGGAGCCCGATCACCTCTCGAAAGGCGCGCTCGAGCAGGTCGAGGCGGTCGTGCGAGCCGAGACTCCCGGTGACGAAGGCGAGTGCGTAGCCGCCTCCGGGGCAGGCAACCCCACCGCTGCCACCGATGCCGCCCATGCCGAAGCCCCACTCATCGACCCCGAAGCCGAGACCCCACGACCTCGGCTCGCCGCCCATCACCCGGTCGACCCCGGTCGCCTGAGGGCGGATGGCTTCGTCACGCAGGTCCGGGTGGAGCAGCTCGCCTTGCAGGAGGGCGGCGTAGAGGCCGGCAACGGCTCGGGCCGTGCCGTGGCCGTTGATCGCCGGCACCTGGGCGCTGCGGAACTCCCGGCTGTTGACGACCGCCGCATCGAGGGCACCCGGAGGGTTCAGCAGAGCGCGCCGGAGGAGTTCCGGTCGTGTGGGGTCGTGCACCTGGTCGGCGAGGCCCTCGAGCCCGGTGAGCTCGACGGCCCTGTCCAGCTCGCCGTCGTCGAGCCCGACGGAGAAGTCGATCCCGGCCGGTCCGCAGACCTCCTCGCGAAGGAACCTCCCCACGTCGCGCCCGTCGACCCGGCGGACGAGCTCACCGACGAGGTGGCCGTAGAAGAGGGCGGACTCGCCGATGGCCTCTCCGGATGCCCACAGGGCGGCCTCCGTGCCGAGCCGGTCGCACAGTGCGGTCCAGTCGAGCAGGAGGGACGTCGGGGCCGGCTCGCGGAGGGCGACCAGGCCGACCTGGTGGGACAGCAGCTGCCGCACCGTGGCCGGAGTCTCCAGCTGCGGCCAGTGCCGCTGCACCGGGACATCGAGGTCGAGCAGGCCGCGGTCGACCAGCGTGAGCGCAGCCATCGCGGCGAAGGGCTTCGAGACCGAGTAGGGCATGACGATGCTGTCTCGCTCCCAGGGACGGGCCCTGGCCGCATCGGCGTGCCCGCCCCACAGGTCGACGACCCATCGGCCGTCGTGCCAGATCGCGACGGCCGCACCCGTGCCCTCCTCGCGGCGGACGATACCGGCGAAGACGTCTCGCACCACCGCGAATCCGGCGGCCACCTCCCCATGGACGGTCATTTCCCCAGCATGTCCTGTGGGCGAGCGGGTCGCGACGGCTTTCCCGACGTCAGGGGCTGGAGCGGCCGGCCCGGCAGAGTCCGCGACGAGCGGGTTCGGGAGGGCGGGGACGTCGGGAGCCGGCACAGCGGCATACGAGCCTGATTGGGACAGGGATAGGGTCACTGCCATGGCGCACCCGTTCGACCCCGACACCGAAGCCCAGGGCCTGATCGACTTCGTGGACTCGTCGCCGACCCCCTTCCACGCCTGCGTCCGAGCTGCTGCACTCCTCAGCGAAGCGGGCCTGACCGAGGTGGACGAGTCCGATGCCTTCCCGACCGAGCCGGGTGCCCACTTCCTCATCCGGGGCGGCTCGCTCATCGCGTGGGACACGAGAGGGGCGTATGCCGCTGGGTCCGCTCCCGCGGCCGGGTTCCGTGTCGTCGGGGCCCACACCGACAGCCCCAACCTGCGCATCAAACCGAACCCCGACCGTCTCAAGGCGGGCTGGCAGACACTCGGGGTCGAGGTCTACGGGGGGCCGCTGCTCAACTCGTGGCTCGACCGCGACCTCGGTCTCGCCGGCCGGGTCGCGGTCCGCGGGGGGGCGGGCCGCGTCGAGTCGCGGCTCTTCCACGACACCGCGCCGCTGCTGCGCGTCGCCCAGCTCGCGATCCACCTCGACCGCGAGCAGAACGAGGGCCTGACCCTCAACCGGCAGCAGCACCTCGAGCCGTTGTGGGGTCTCGGTGACTCGCCGGGCGACGTCCGCGGCTACCTCAGCGAGCAGATCCGCGTGCCCGCCGCAGACATCCTCGGGTGGGACGTCATGACCCACCCGGTCGAGCCGTCGCGCCGCCTCGGCCGTCGCAGCGAGCTCATCGCGGCGCCCCGTCTCGACAACCTCGCGACCTCGTACGCCGGGGTGCGGGCCTTCGTCGAAGCCACTCGCAGCGAGCTGCGCCACGTGCCCGTCCTCGTCCTCTTCGACCACGAGGAGGTGGGCAGCACCTCGGAGCGGGGGGCCATGTCCACCCTCCTGCCCTCGGTCCTCGAGCGCATCGTCCTCGCCGGGGGAGGGACGCGCGACGACTACTGGCGTGCCCTGTCGTCGACCGTCATCGCCAGCGGCGACATGGCTCACGCGACGCACCCCAACTACGCCGACCGCCACGAGCCGCTTCACCACATCGCCGTCAACGCCGGCCCGGTCCTCAAGGTCAACGCCAACCTCCGCTACGCCACGGACTCTCTCGGCGCGGCGGCCTTCCAGCTCGCGTGCGAGCAGGCGGGCGTTCCGATGCAGTCGTTCGTGGTCCGCACCGACCTGCCCAGCGGGTCCACCGTGGGCCCGATGACCTCGGCGCTCACGGGTGCCACGACGGTCGACTTCGGTGCCCCCGTGCTCTCGATGCACAGCGCGCGCGAGCTCTGTGGTGCCGAGGACCCGGCGATGTATGCCGCTGCGCTGAGCGCCTTCCTCGCGCCGCTGCCCTGACGACGGCAGCCGGGTCGGGGATGCCTCACCTGCCGCTCCCAGGAGGCACGGCGCGCCAGGGAGTGGCACCTCCGGGACCCGTCGGGGCCGATTTGATAGTGGTTCGGCCCTCTGGCACACTTATCAGGTTGCTTGACGCGCGTCGCTGACCCATGTCGGCGCCGCCGCCCCTCGTCATCACGCGCATGCGACCACGATGACTTGGACTCGATACAGAGGCCGAGGGAAGCGCAAGCCACCCGGTTCGGCCGGGCAATCCACGACGAGAGCGGCACTTCGGTGCGGGCTTTCACCGCGGAGCGGGCGCGACACGCCCGACCTCGGGGGTCGGATGCCAAGGGAACCGGCCTGCAAGGTACGGCGAGAGAGAGACGTAACGGAGATGGCGGGACAGAAGATCCGCATCCGCTTGAAGTCGTATGACCACGAGGTCATCGACAACTCGGCGCGCAAGATTGTCGACACGGTGACGCGTGCCGGCGCCACCGTGGTGGGCCCGGTTCCGCTGCCGACGGAGAAGAACGTCTTCGTCGTCATCCGGTCGCCGCACAAGTACAAGGACAGCCGCGAGCACTTCGAGATGCGCACGCACAAGCGCCTCATCGACATCATCGACCCGACGCCCAAGGCCGTCGACTCGTTGATGCGTCTCGACCTGCCGGCGGACGTCAACATCGAGATCAAGCTCTGAGGCGGCCACCATGACTGTTGCAGCCACCACCTCCAGCCAGACCGTCAAGGGCCTGCTCGGCAAGAAGCTCGGCATGACCCAGGTCTGGGACGCCGACAACCGGCTCGTTCCCGTGACCGTCGTCGAGGCCGGCCCCTGCGTCGTGACCCAGGTCCGCAACGGCGAGACCGATGGCTACGACGCGATCCAGCTCGCCTTCGGCGCGATCGACCCCCGCAAGGTCAACAAGCCCATGACGGGCCACTTCGAGAAGGCCGGCGTCACGCCGCGCCGCCACCTCGTCGAGCTCCGCACCGCGGACGCCGCCGACTACGAGCTCGGCCAGGAGATCTCCGCCGATGTCTTCGAGGCCGGTCAGCGCGTCGACGCGACCGGAACGACGAAGGGCAAGGGCTTCGCAGGTGTGATGAAGCGCCACGGCTTCGCCGGCGTCTCCGCCTCGCACGGTGCCCACCGCAACCACCGCAAGCCGGGCTCCATCGGCGGCTGCGCCACTCCGGGCCGTGTCTTCAAGGGCATGCGGATGGCCGGTCGCATGGGTGGCGTCCGCCAGACGACCCAGAACCTCCAGATCCACGCCGTGGACGCCGAGAAGGGCCTGCTGCTCATCAAGGGTGCCGTTCCCGGCCCCCGCGGCGGCATCGTCCTGATCCGCACGGCTGCGAAGGGTGCATGACCGACATGGCAACCAAGACGCCGAACCTTCCCGCTGACATCTTCGATGTCCAGACGAACGTCCCGCTGATCCACCAGGTCGTGGTCGCCCAGCTCGCCGCCGCCCGCCAGGGCACGCACTCGACCAAGACCCGTGGTGAGGTCCGCGGCGGTGGCCGCAAGCCCTACCGCCAGAAGGGCACCGGCCGCGCCCGCCAGGGCTCGGTCCGCGCCCCGCAGTTCGCCGGCGGCGGCATCGTCCACGGCCCCCAGCCGCGTGACTACGCGCAGCGCACCCCGAAGAAGATGAAGGCCGCCGCGCTCCGTGGCGCTCTCTCGGACCGGGCCCGCTTCGGCCGCATCCACGTGCTCGACTCCATCGTCAAGGGCGACGTCCCCTCGGCGAAGGAGGCAGCCACGGCCCTCGCCGGACTGACCGAGCGCCCCAACCTGCTCGTCGTGCTGGAGCGCGGTGACGAGGTCGCGTTCAAGTCGGTACGCAACCTCGAGAACGTCCACGTGCTCGTGGCAGACCAGCTCAACACCTACGACGTGCTGTGCGCCGACGACATCGTCTTCACGCAGGCCGCCCTCGACGCGTTCGTCGCGGCAAGCACCAAGGGCGCCAGGGCCGACCAGGCTGACCAGGGTGACGAGCCCGCCAAGGAGGACTCGAAGTGAGCATCCACGCCAAGGACCCCCGCGACATCCTGATCGCGCCGGTCGTCTCGGAGAAGTCGTACGGCCTGCTCGACGAGGGGAAGTACACCTTCATCGTCGACCCCCGCGCGAACAAGACCGAGATCAAGATCGCCATCGAGCAGATCTTCAACGTCAAGGTCGACAAGGTCCACACCCTGAACCGTCAGGGCAAGGCCCGTCGCACCCGCTTCGGCATCGGCAAGCGCAAGGACACCAAGCGTGCGATCGTCTCCCTCCGCGAGGGCTCGATCGACATCTTCGGTGCGGGCGCCTGAGACCGACGAGAGATCCTAGAGGACTAACGAACATGGGTATCCGCAAGTACAAGCCGACCACACCGGGCCGCCGCGGCTCGTCGGTCGCCGACTTCGTCGAGATCACGCGCTCCACCCCGGAGAAGTCCCTCGTCCGCCCGCTGACCAAGTCGGGTGGCCGCAACAACTCCGGCCGGATCACGACCCGTCACATCGGTGGCGGTCACAAGCGCGCCTACCGCGTCATCGACTTCCGTCGCCACGACAAGGACGGCGTGCCGGCCAAGGTCGCTCACATCGAGTACGACCCCAACCGCACCGCCCGGATCGCGCTCGTGCAGTACGCCGACGGCGAGAAGCGCTACATCCTCGCGCCGAACCGGCTCAAGCAGGGCGACCCGATCGAGAACGGGCCCGGCGCTGACATCAAGCCCGGCAACTCGCTCCCGCTGCGCAACATCCCCGTCGG
>NZ_JAJJPG010000078.1:0-17517 GCF_032907665.1 Intrasporangium sp. | reverse complement strand
CGGCCTCGCAGTAGGCGAGGTAGAACTCCCACTTGCGGCGGAAGGTCTCGTCGAACCCGAGGCTCTCGACCTGCGGCCAGGCCGCGAGGAAGGTCGTGCGCCAGCGCTTCAACGTCTCCGCATAGTCCTGGCCGAAGGCGTGGACGCGCGTCACGCGCAGAGCCGTGTCGCGCTGCGTCACCTCGGCGATTGCCCGCAGGCTCGGGATGAGCCCTCCCGGGAAGATGTGCTTCTGGATCCAGCCGAAGGAGCGGCGGGTCACGAGGTAGCGCTCGTGGGACATGAGGATGGCCTGGATGGCGACGGTGCCGCCCGGCGCGAGGAGCCCGTCGACGGCCCGGAAGTAGGCGGGCCAGTACTCCTCGCCGACGGCCTCGATCATCTCGACGGACACGATCGCGTCATAGGAGCCACGCGCCTCGCGGTAGTCCTGGAGCCGGATGTCGACCTGCGACGCGACGCCGGCCGCCTCGGCGCGGGCGCGCGCCAGGTCCGCCTGCTCACGCGAGAGGGTCAGCGTCGTCACGTGGGCACCACGCTTCGCGGCCTCGATGGCGAGAGTGCCCCAGCCCGTGCCGATCTCGAGGAGGCGCGTGCCCGCGATGACCCGGGCATCATCGAGGATGGCGTGGACCTTGCGCAGCTGCGCCTCCTCGAGCGACTGCGCATGCGTGGGCACGGACCGGTCGAAGAGTGCGGAGCTGTAGGTCATCGTCTCGTCGAGGAAGGCCGCGAAGAGGTCGTTGGAGAGGTCGTAGTGCGCCTCGATGTTGCGCCGCGACCCGGTGAGCGTGTTGCGCTGCTCGTGGGGGATGGCGCGGTCGACGATCTGCCGCAGGGCGACCCACGGGCGGGGGATGGCGGTCGTGAGGCGCTCGGCGAAGGGCCGCAGGACGTCGGCGAGGTCGGTCCCGGGAGCGGGCCGCCAGTCACCTGCCATGTAGCCCTCGCCGATCCCGATCTTCGGGTGGTGCGCGAGGCGCTCGAAGAAGGCGGCCGGCTGGCGCAGCTCGACCGCAGGTCGTATGCCGCTGGGCTCGCTCGCGCTCGTTCGTGATCCTCCCAGCCGGGACCCGTCGGGGAGGAGCACGTCGACGGGCACTCGGTCGACGACCTGCTCGAAGATGGTGCGCGCGAGTCTCGCCTGGAGCCGCAGGGGCGCCAGGGTGGGAATGACGGGCCGGGTCTGGATCGTCGTCATCGGACGGCCTCCTCGAGGTCGCGTGGTCGGGCCACGACGGGCAGACGTCTCATCCACAGTCGCACGCCGTGCCACCGGATGAGGGCAGAGACGCGATAGGTCATGAGGGCGTGGCGAGCGAAGGTGGAGACGATGGAGCGGCTCGTCGCGGGGATGGGCGAGCCCGAGACCGCGGCGTCGAGGACGGTCTGGCCGTCCCGGAGCAGGCGGATGGCGACCGCGACGCGTCGCTCGTCGAGCACGAGCCGGACGGCGTAGGAGCCGGAGACCTCGTTGAACGGCGACACGTAGAACTGTTTGTCGACGACCGCGCGGCCGGTGTCGTCGACCTCGACGAGGTAGGAGTGGCGACCGTGGTAGGTGTTGTGCACCTCGAGGACTGTCGCGACGACCTCGCCGTCGGGGGCGAGGCACCAGAAGACGGTGAGGGGGTCGAAGACGTGCCCGAGGGAACGCGCGTGGGCGAGCATGAGCACCTTCGTGCCAGTGGGCAGCGCGACGCCGCGCTGGGCGAGGAAGCGGTCGAGGTCGCCGCGGATGCCTCCTCCGAGGCGCCCGCCGTCAAGGTGGTCGGCCGGGTCGAACCGCGCCAGGAGGGACAACGGCCAGCGAAGGTGGGGCAGGTCGTCGAGGTCGACCAGCCACTGGTAGTGGCGATAGCGGAATCGATGGACGAGCGGCGTGCGGCGCGTGTGGGACACCATCCCCTCGACGATGGCCGGCACCTGCGGTGGGCTGACGTGGAGGCTCACCAGCGGACTCCGAACGACTCTGCGGCCTCGACGCCGGAGCGGCAGCCGTCCTCGTGGAAGCCCCAGCCGAGGTGGGCGCCGGCGAAGGCGAGACGCTCGCCGCCGGCCGAGCGGAGGTAGGCCGCGGCGGCCACTGCCTCGCTCGTGAAGATCGGATGCTCGTAGGTCATCTCGGCCGTGACGGTCGCGGGATCGACGTGGCCGGAGGGCTCGAGCGTGACGAGGTGGTCATCGGCGTCCTGCAGGCCCTGGAGTCGGTTCATCCAGTAGGTCACCGTCACCTGCGGGGCGGGTGCGTCGCACGCGTCCATCCGGTAGTTCCACGACGCGCGCGCCTGCTGGGTAGCAGGCAGGACGGACGAGTCACGGTGGAGCCAGACGTGGTTGCGGGAGTACTGGATTGCGGCGAGGCTCTCCTTCTCCTCCGGCGTGGCGTCCACGAGCAGGTCGAGTGCCTGGTTGGCATGGGTGGCGATGACGACCCGGTCGAACCGCTCGGGCGGGCCGTCGCCGACGCGAACCTCGACGCCGTCGTCGCGCCGCTCGACAGCAGTCACGCGCGCCGAGCGCCGGACGTCCGGCAGTCGTGAGACGAGCCGGTCGACGTAGGTGGCCGACCCGCCGACCACGGTGCGCCACCGGGGCGAGCCGGTGACGGTGAGCATCCCGTGGTGATCGAGGAACTGGAAGAGGTGCCGGGCGGGGTAGGTCTCGGCGTCGAGGTCGCCGCAGGACCAGACGGACGAGACGAGGGGGATCGCGAAGTGACGCACGAAGTAGGTCGAGAAGCCGCCGTCCCGCAGGAACTCGCCCCAGGTCGGCTCCGTCGTCGGGTCGGCGAGGAGGCGTCTGGCCGCCCGGTGGAAACGCGGCACCTCGACGAGCATCCGCACGAACCGCGGATCGGCGATGCGCCACGGCTGGGCCACGATGCCCCGCAGGCCCCGCCCACCGGCATACGACAGCCCGCAGCCCTCGCACGTGATGCTCATGCTCATCTCCGTGGGTCGGGTCTCGATGTCCAGCTCACGGAAGAGGCGCAGCAGGTGCGGATACGTCTTCTCGTTGTGGACGATGAACCCGCTGTCGACCCGCACGTCGCCCGCGGAGCCCGGGACGGTGTGGGTGTGGGCGTGGCCACCCACCCGGCTGTCCGCCTCGAAGAGCGTGACCGCGTGCGAGCGGGACAGGACGTGTGCGGCGGTCAGCCCGGCGACGCCTGAGCCGATGACGGCTGCGGTCGGTTGCCTGCTCTGGTTCATGGGGGCCCTCTCGGTGGGTTCGGTGGCTCGGACTTCCCTTGGCCACGACTTCACTGTAGATTGGCTGTACAAAGTTTGTCAAAGGTTCGTCAAAGGAGAGCGCCATGCAGTTCGTTCGCACCGTCACCGTCCCTGTCCCGGCCGACCGGGTCTTCGCCTATCTCGCCGACTTCACGACCACGACCGAGTGGGATCCCGCGTCCGTGACGACCGAGCGCGTCTCTGGTGACGGCGGGGTGGGCACTCGCTACCGGAACGTCTCGAGCTTCATGGGCCGTGAGGCGGAGGTGATGTATGTCGTCACCGAGCTGGAGCCGGGCCGCCGGCTCGTGCTGCGCGGTGAGAACTCCACCCTCGTCGCTCTCGACGAGATGACCGTGGAGGGCGACTCGACGCGGGCGACCGTCACCTACTCGGCCACTTTCGAGCTCAAGGGCCTCCGCAAGATCGCCGCCTTCGCGCTGGCCCCGGCCCTGAGGCGGCTCGTCGACAACGGCGCGGATGGCCTGCGCCGCACCCTGGCCGGGCTCGCCGTCTGAGGTCGCCACCTGCGACCTAGACTGCGCAAACCATGTACACCATCAAGCGGGCTGCCGAGCTGACCGGCGTCAGCCTCTCGACGCTGCGTGCCTGGGAGAGGCGCTACGGCGTCGTCACGCCCGCTCGGTCGGACGGTCGCTACCGCCTCTACTCCGCGGAGGACCTGCGCACTCTCGCGATCATGGCTGCGCTCGTCAACGACGGGTGGTCGGCCAAGGAGGCCGCTGCGGAGACGAAGGCGCGGATCTCCGACTCGGGCCGCACGATGCCGTGGACTCCGGCCACGTCGGAGACGACGTCACGGCCGCGCCTCGATGACCTTCTCGAGGCCGGCCACCGCCTCGACTCCGCCAAGGTCGCGGACATCCTCGACGAGGCCTTCGCCCGGGCCGGCTTCGAGCGCGTCGTCGACGACTGGCTCATGCCCGCTCTCGTGGCCGTCGGGGAGGCCTGGGCCGACGGACGCATCTCGGTCGCGGGCGAGCACCTGCTCAGCTATGCCGTCTCCCGGCGACTCGCGGCAGCCTACGAGGCGGCCGGGAGCCGGCCCACCAGACCCGTGGTCGTCGTCGGCCTCCCGACGGGGGCGCGGCACGAGCTCGGCATCCTCGCCTTCGCCGTGGCTGCCAGACGGGCGGGATTCGCGACGACGTATGTCGGGGCCGACCTGCCGGCTGACGACTGGGACGCCGCCGTCTCCGCGCGCCGTGCCGCGGCCGTCGTCCTCGCCGTCCCTCGCGCCGCGGACATCGTCGCAGCGCGCCAGCTCAGCGAGCGGCTCCTGGCCGCCCACCCCCAGCTGCTCGTCTTCGTCGGCGGGGCGATGCAGGACGAGGTCGGCGCCGAGACCGTGCCGCTCGGGCACGGCATCGGCGCCGCGGTCGAGCTGATGGAGTCGACACTTGCCTCGCGGCGCCCCGACGGTGGACCGACCGGAGAACGGGACGGTCGACCACAGGACGCCGACGAGTCGGGCCGGCCTCAGCACCAGGCGTAGACGACGACGCTGGCCGCGTCGGCCCGGTGGTCGGCGAGCCAATGCTGGAGACCCCCTCGGCGACGTGGGTCGCGAAGGGGTCTCCAAGGATTGGCTGCTCCGGGCGGGCTAGCCCACGGCGACGCCGGCGAGCTCGTGGACCGCGCGGGTGCTGAGTGCCTGGCCCCCGATGGCCCAGTCACCGCTCTTCACCTCGTCGATGACGACCCACGTGACCCCTCGCATGGCCTCCCCCTCGACGGCGACCAGTGCATCGGTGACCCGCGTGAGGATCTCCTGCTTCTGGTCCTCGGTGAAGACGTTCTCGATGACCTTGACGTTGACGAACGGCATGAGGCCGCTCCTTTCAGTGGTTTCTGTTGGACGAGTCGAGCGTGGCCGGTGGCCGTGTGAACATCCGTGTGACGACGGCGTTCACAGCAGCGACACCAGGGCCAGGGCGGCCCACCACGTGACGAGCCCCGCGAGCAGGGGGATGGGGAAGCCCCCGGCGCGGCGCCAGACGAGGAGGGTGACGAGCGCAGCGAGCAGGGAGGGGATGGACTCCGTCCATCCGCCCGTTCCCCGGGGGGCGAGGAGGGCAGGTGCGGCGATGGCCGCGAGGACTGCGGGGGCCACGAGTGGCAGCAGGGCGCTCTGGCCAGCGGCACCGGCCCTGTGGGTCCTCACGAGGAAGGCGGCGCGCATGCCAAAGGTGCCGAGGCCGACCAGCACGATGACGAGGAGCTCAACCATGGGTCCTCTCCCCTCCCGGGGCGGAGGTGCCGGGCTCCCCGGGCTCACCTGTGCCCAGATCCGTGACCGTGGGTGGAGCGGCACTCGAGTTGCGGGCACCTCCGCCTGCCGGGGTCGCGGCCCCGGCAGCAACTCCCGCGGCGACTCCGGCCAGCAGCCCGAGTCCCAGGGGGAGGCCGGAGGCGAGCACCGCGACCAGGCCACCGACGGACGCCGCGGTTCGCGTCGGTGGCGACGTCACCGTCGGCAACACGAGGAGAAGGAACGTGAGCGGTGCGGCCACGTCCATGGGGAGTGACGTGGGCAGCAGGTCCCCGATGAGGACGCCGGCTCCGGTCAGGGCGAGCCAGCCGGCCCAGCACGTCCACGACGCTGCGAAGAAGTAGGCCCGGTGAGCGGCCTGCGCGGAGGGTGGATCGCCTGCGTGAAGGCGGGCCGCAGCAAGCGCGAACATCGGGTCCGCGAGCAGGTACGCCGCGACCCAGCGGTCCCGACGCCGCCAGTGACCGACGAGCGTCGCCAGCGTGGCGCTGTAGAGCAGGTGCCTCGCATTCACGACGAGCGCCGTCGTCAGGGCGAGGACGGCGCTCGCCCCGGCGCCGAGCATCTCGACGGTGACGAGCTGTGCTGCGCCGGCGATCACGACAGGCGAGCTCAGCCAGGCGATCCAGGGGTCGACCCCGGCCGAGCCGAGGGCCGCCCCGAGCGCCAGGGCGAACGGGATGTAGCCGATGACGATGGACAGGCCGTCGCGACACCCCTCCCGACGGGCGGACAGATGAGACATGGGGACCTTCTCGGCTCGGGGACAGGTGGCACGAGCGACTGTGGCCCGAGGCCGTGTGCGCGGCCGTGTGAAACGGCCTTGGCCCGACCCGTCGGGGTGGGACGATGTCCCGGTGCCCGCGCGCGTCAGCCTCTTGGGGCCACCCTCCGTCGAGCTCGATGGTGGGGCACTTCCCCCTCCCCGGGGCAGCAAGGCGTGGGCGCTGCTCGCCTACCTTTCCCTCACGGATGCCCGCGTTCCCCGCTCCCGCCTTGCCGGCCTCCTCTTCGAGGACGCCGAAGACCCTGCTGCGGCGCTGCGTTGGAGCCTGTCGCAGCTGCGCCGTGCCCTGGCGGGAGTCGCGGACGTGGACGGTGACCCGGTCAGGCTGACCTTTCGGCCCGGCACCGTCGTCGACGTCGATGTGGTGGCGCGGGGGTCCTGGGGCGAGGCCCTGCGCCTGCCCGGCCTCGGGGGCGAGCTGCTCGAAGGGGTCTCCCCGAGGGTCGGCGCGACGTTCGACCTCTGGCTCTCGACCGAGCGCCGCCGCCTCGCCGGACTCACGGCAGCCGTGCTTCGGGAGGCGGCCCAGAGCCGCCTCGCTGCCGGGTCAGCGGGGTCAGCCGCCGACCTGGCGGCCCGGCTCGTCCAGGCCGAGCCACTCGTGGAGTCGAGCCACGAGCTGCTCGTGCGGGCGCTGATCGCCGCCGGTGAGCCGGCAGCAGCTGCCGCCAGGGTCGATCGGTGTCGCACGCTGTTTGCCCGCGAGCTCGGCGTCGAGCCATCGGCGGCCCTGTCCGCGGCCCTCCGGCACCGGGTCGCCCCTGCCACGGCCGGCACGACGGCGGCCGTGGACGCCGGGATCGAGGGCGGGGTGGGCGCTGCGCACGCGGGTGCCTACGAACGAGCCATCGAGCTGCTCCGCTCCGCCGTGGCCGGAGCCCGCGCACTGGATGACCGTCCACGGCTGGCTCGGGCGCTGGTCGAGCTCGGCACGGTCCTGGTCCAGGGAGTCCGCGGAAGCGATGAGGAGGCGGTCCTCCTCCTGCACGAGGCGATCGCGCTGACCGGGACGGTCGGCGAGGCGCAGGCCGGGGCGCGCGCCGCCCTCGAGCTCGGCCACGTCGAGACGCTGCGCGCGCACTACCCGCGGGCTGAGGTCTGGTTCAGCAGGGCAACGGAGCTGGCCGGCGACGATGCGCGGATCCTCGCCTGGGTCGAGCTCTTCCGGGGGATGGGGCGCACCGACGAGGGCAACCATGCCGCAGCCCTGCCCAGACTCGTGCGGGCGGTCGAGCTCGGCGGGTCCATCGGCGACGCGCGCGCACGGGCCTACGCGTTGACTGCGCTCGGTCGGCTCCAGCTGCTCCGGCGGGAGCCGGCCGCCCGCGCCACCCTCGAGTCCGCCTGCGACGTCGCCACCTCGATCGGATGGACCGCCTTCGTCCCCTTCCCTCGAGCGCTGCTCGCCGAGGTGTGGCTGGCGGCCGGCGACCTGGAGGCGGCCGGCGCCGCGTTCGACCACGCCCACGCGCTGGCCTGTCAGGTCGGTGACCCGTGCTGGGAGAGCTACTCCCTTCGCGGCCGCGGTCTGCTCGCTGCTGCACAGGGAGCGGACGACCTCGCTCTGGAGCTGCTTCTCGAGGCGCCGGCGGCCTGTCGACGGATCCGGGACGCCCACGACTGGGTGGAGGGGTACTGCCTGGAGGCGCTGTGCTGGTTCGGCGTCTCACGCGGGCTGGCCGAGGCTCCCGCCTGGGTCGACGACCTGGAGGACTTCGCCGCGCGCCGTGGGCTGCGCGAGTTCGTCGCCCGGGCGGCGTTGCACCGCTCCGCGCTCGGCCAGCCGGGCGCGGCAGAGCTCGCTGTCGTGCTCATCGCAGGCCTCGACAACCCGACGCTGGGCTCGGACCGTCAACGTCAGAGCTCTTCGGAGTGACGGACCGCCGCTCACGCCTCCTGACGGGGGACGTCTAGCCAGCCCAGCGGCATACGACCGAGAGCCACGACGGGTCGACGGCTGGAGACCCGGGCGCACGCGCCCGACAGCGTCGGTGCGCGGGTCATCGACCCGTCGGGGTCGTGGGTCCAGGCCCGCAAGGGGGCTCGACGTGCCTGGACCGTTCTCGTATGCCGCTGGGCGGGCGTCTGTGGGGACCAGCAGGCCGGCGCGGCGGTGCCGACCGACCCTCCTGGTCGGGGTTGGGGGAGGTCGAGGGGGCAGCGACAGGAGCGCATGACGATCGCCTCACGGAGCCGATCCGAGGACGGCTTCGAGGCTGACGAAGCCGTATCCGCGCTCACGCAGCTCATCGATGACCCGGGGGAGGGCGTCGGCGTCGAGGGTCGAGCCGTCCTTGGGGTGCGCGCCGACGTGCATGAGGACGATCTCGCCGGGGACCGCCGCAGCGAGGACCCGGCTCACGACCGTCGTGACCGACTGGCCCTCCGACGTGCCCTTCCACCCCAGGGTGTCGACGGTCCACCGGAAGGGCACGTAGCACTCCGAGTTGACCACCGAGATCGTGTGGGCGTCGACGGCCCCGAAGGGGAAGCGGAAGTAGGGCCGTGGATCCTGACCGGTGACCGCCTTGATGCGTGACTCGGCCGAGTTGATCTCGGTGCGGATGCGGCTGTCCGACACCGTCGTCAGGTCCGGGTGGTTGTAGGTGTGGTTGCCGACCGGGTACCGCGCCATGGCCCGTGCGCTCGACGGGAAGTCGTCCACGAAGTCACCGGTGAGGAAGAAGGTTGCCGGCACGCCCTTCGCGGACAGGGTGGCGAGGATCGGTGCGACCCCGTCGTTGCTCGCGCCCGCGTCGAAGGTGAGGGCGACGACCTCGCGGTCCGTCGGCACCGTCGTGAGGTCGCGGCCGAGCAGTCGGGTCGGGATCGCGCACGTCGGCGGGCGGGGGGTCGTCCCCGTGGGGCTCGGGGTCGCGGTCGTGGGCGCGGGTGTCGAGGTCGTCGGCCTCGGGGACGTGGTGGTCGGCCGGACGGAGGTCGTGGTGGGCGGGACCGTGGTGGTCGGCGTGGTGGTCGGCGTCGTGGTCGGTCGGGTCGTCGTCGTGGTCGAGGGGCTCGCCGTCGTGGCGCCCGCCGGCGCGGGGGTTTCGCTGCCGCAGGCGGTCGCGAACAGGCCGAGCGCCATCGCCGCTGCGGCCACCCAGCGGATCCGGGGTCGGCGGTCGGTGCCCATGGCGCCCTCTTCCTTTGAGTCCAGTCCATCGCACCGGCCGCCCGGCGACGGACAGCTGTGGCGGACGGCACGCGTCTCGTGGGTCACACGCCGCGCGGGCAGGTACCTTCGGCACGTGACCGAGCGACGTCAGGCCAGGTGGGAGCGTCTCGCTCCCGGGCTCGGCGTGCTCCTGTCCTACGACCGGGCCTGGCTGCGCGGCGACGTTCTCGCCGGCATCACCGTCTCCGCCTACCTCGTCCCCCAGGTGATGGCCTACGCCGAGGTGGCCGGACTGCCGGCGATCACCGGGCTCTGGGCCTGCGCTCCGGCCCTCGTCGTCTACGCCCTGCTCGGCTCGTCTCGGCAGCTGTCGGTGGGGCCCGAGTCGACGACGGCCCTCATGACCGCGGCGGGCGTGGGGGCTCTCGTCGGCACCGTCGGCGCCGGCCGGCACGCGGAGGTCGCCGCCCTGCTCGCCCTCGCAGTCGGGGTCGTCTGCGTGCTCGCCTGGCTCGCCCGCCTCGGTTTCCTCGCCGAGCTGCTCTCCAAGCCCGTGCTCGTCGGCTACATGGCCGGCATCGCGGCGCTCATGGTCGTCAGCCAGCTCGGCAAGATCACCGGCATCGACGTGGAGGGCGGGACCTTCCTCGAGGAGCTGAGGTACACCGCAACCCACCTCGGTGAGGCGCACTGGCCCACCCTTGCCGTGGCCGCGACCGTTCTCGCTGCCCTGCTCGCCTTCGGCCGCTGGGCCAGGCGCTGGCCGGGGCCGCTCATCGCCATGCTCACCGCCGCGGCAGCCGTGCAGGTGCTCGGCCTCGTCGACGACGGCGTCGCCGTGGTGGGGGAGGTGCCCCAGGGGCTGCCGCCGCTCGGTCTGCCGAGGCTGGACGACGTCGAGGTCTGGACGCTCGTCCCGGCCGCCGTCGGCGTCGCCGTCGTCGCCTACAGCGACAACGTGCTCACCGGACGCGCCTTCGCCCTCAAGCGACGCGAGGCCATCGACAGCAACCAGGAGTTCGTCGCCCTCGGGTTCGCCAACATCGCCTCGAGCATGTCGTCCGGGTTCCCCGTCAGCTCGAGCGGCAGCCGCACCGTCCTCGCCGACGCCATGGGCGCGCGCACGCAGCTGCACTCCCTCGTGTCGGTCGTCGTGCTCGCCGCGACGATGTTCTGGCTCGGTCCGGTGCTCGCGACGTTCCCCGAGGCGGCTCTCGGCGGAGTGGTCGTCTATGCGGCTCTTCGGCTGGTCGACGTGGCCGAGCTGCGCCGCATCACCGCCTTCCGGCGCGCCGAGCTCGTCCTGTCACTCTCGACGACGTTCGCTGTCCTCGTCTTCGGGGTCCTGCCCGGGATCGGCGTGGCCATCGTCCTGTCCGTGCTCGAGCTGTTGCGCCGGATCGTCCACCCTCATGACGGTGTGCTCGGCTACGTGCCCGACGTCGCCGGCATGCATGACATCGACGACCATTCGAACGCCGTGCAGGTGCCCGGCCTCGTCGTCTACCGCTACGACTCGCCCCTCTTCTTCGCCAACTCCCACGACTTCGTCCGGCGCGCCCTCGGGGCCGTCTCGGACTCCCAGCGGGTCGCGCCGGTCGAGTGGTTCCTCCTCAACGCAGAGGCCAACACCGAAGTCGACCTCACCGCCGTGGACGCGCTCGACACCCTGCGGATCAGCTTGGAGGAGGAGGGGATCCGCTTCGCCATGGCCCGGGTCAAGCAGGACATGCGTGACTCTCTCGAGGCGGCCGGCTTCGTCGACAACGTCGGGATCGACCTCATCTTCCCGACGCTGCCGACCGCCGTCGCCGCCTACGCGCGCTGGTACGAGCAGGCACACGGACACCCGCTCACGGGGCTGGAGATCCCTCCTGTCCCGCCGCAGCCGAGGCAGGCAACGGACTGAGGCGACCGGTCCAGCTAGCCGGTGACGGTGACGCCCCTCCAGAAGGCGATCCGGCCCTCGATCTCGGCAGCGGCCGGCTTCGGCGTGGGGTAGTACCACGCGGCGTCCTGGTTGACCTGGCCATCGACCTCGATCGAGAAGTAGGAGGCCTCGCCCTTCCACGGACAGGTGGTCTTCGTGGATGACTCCCGGAGCACCGCCGGGTCGACGGCATCGCGGGGGAAGTAGTGGTTGCCTTCGACGACGACGGTGTCGTCGCTGTCTGCGATCACGGCCCCGTTCCAGATTGCGCGCATGAGCTCCTCCTCGTTGGGCGTGATTCGACAACGTCGGTCGCCGGCGTGCGCATTCCCGCCGCCGGCGCCCCCCGTTCCGCAGGGGCGGACGACACCCGCCGGGCGTCCTGCGCCTGTGGCACAGTGGCGCCGTGAGCGCACCCCGACGCGTCCCCGACACACCGGTGTTCTTCCTCGCCGGTGGCACGGGCATCTCCGCGGAGACGTTGGGCAACCTCATGCTCAACCAGTTCCCCACCGTCCGTTTCCTGCGGCGGAAGATCCCCTTCATCACGACGGTCGAGGTGGCCCGCCAGGTCGTCGCCGAGATGGATGCCGCGATGACCGACTCGGTCACTCCACTCGTCTTCTCGACGGTCGCGGACGAGGATGTCCGGACCGAGCTGCAGAAGACGAGGTGCGCCTTCATCGACCTCTTCGGCTCCCATCTCGACGCGATCGAGCGGGTCCTGCACGTCAACGCGAGCCACAACCTCGCCGGCCTGCACGGTCTCGGCGACCTGCGGCGCTACGAGCAGCGGATGAAGGCCATCGAGTTCGCCATGGAGCACGACGACGGGCAGAGCCTGCGCAACCTGTCCCAGTCGGAGCTCATCCTCATCGCCCCGTCGCGCTGCGGCAAGACCCCGACCTCGATGTACCTCGCGCTCCAGCACGGCATCAAGGTCGCGAACTACCCGCTCGTCGACGAGGACTTCCAGTCGAGTGACCTGCCTCGTCCGATCCGCTCCTACGCGGACCGGTGCTTCGGCCTGGTATCCACGCCCGCGCGCCTCAGCCAGGTCCGGGGTGAGCGGCGTCCCGGGTCCACCTATGCGTCGCTCGCCCAGTGCAGCTGGGAGCTCCGGCGTGCCGAGGCCCTCTACCGTTCTCACCGGATCCCCTGGATCAACTCGGCGTCGATGTCGGTCGAGGAGATGGCAGCGGTGATCATGCAGGCCCGGCCCCTCAGCAATCTCGCCCAGTAGGGCAGCAACGCCTCGGCCACACCACGCACCCGGCCAGCCGCCGTCATCGCCGACGAAAGGACAACACATGACCGCCAACATTCTCTGGTTCCGCGAGCTGGGCCTCGACGACGTCGAGTCGGTGGGAGGCAAGAACGCCTCCCTCGGCGAGATGGTCCAGCACCTGTCCGAGGCGGGAGTGGCGGTCCCCGACGGGTTCGCGACGACGGCGGAGGCCTATCGGCGCTTCCTCGCCAACGACGGTCTCGCCGACCGGATCAACGCGCTGCTCGACGGCCTCGACGTCGACGACGTCCGCCGCCTCGCCGAGGTCGGCAAGGAGATCCGTGATGCCGTCGAGGCCCAGGAGTTCCCTGCCGACCTCGAGCAGGACATCCGGAGCGCCTACGCCCAGCTGGCCGGTGACGGCGGCGACGGGGTGAGCTGGGCGGTCCGCTCGAGCGCCACGGCCGAGGACCTGCCCGACGCGTCCTTCGCCGGGCAGCAGGAGACCTTTCTCAACATCAGCGGCATCGCCAACATCCTCCACGCGATCAAGCTCGTCTTCGCGTCGCTCTACAACGACCGGGCGATCGCGTATCGGGTGCACAGCAACTTCGACCACTCCGTCGTCGCGCTCTCGGCAGGTGTGCAGCGCATGGTCCGGTCCGACCTCGGCGCCTCAGGGGTGATGTTCACCATCGACACCGAGTCCGGCTTCCCCGACGCGGTGTTCATCACGAGCGCCTACGGTCTCGGCGAGGGCGTCGTCCAGGGCGCCGTCAACCCGGACGAGTTCTACGTCCACAAGCCGGCGCTGCGAGCCGGCCGCCCCGCCATCCTCAAGCGCGGCATCGGCGCCAAGGCGACGAAGATGATCTACACCCGGGACGCCTCGGTGGGTCGCACGACGGAGTTCGTCCCCGTCGACCCTGCCGACCAGGTGCGGTTCAGCCTCAGCGACGACGAGGTCACCGAGCTGGCCCGTCACGCCGTGAAGATCGAGGAGCACTACGGACGCCCGATGGACATCGAGTGGGCCCGCGACGGCGTCGACGGCCGCCTCTACATCCTCCAGGCCCGCCCCGAGACGGTGAAGTCCCGAGCCGGCTCCTCGACGCTGAAGCGCTTCCGGATGAACGAGCGCGGCCCGGTCGTCGTGGAGGGCAGGGCCATCGGCCAGAAGATCGGGGCCGGGGCGGTTCGCGTGCTCAGGGACGTCGGCTCGATGCACGAGTTCCAGCCGGGTGAGGTGCTCGTCGCCGACATGACCGACCCGGACTGGGAGCCGATCATGAAGCGCGCGAGCGCGATCGTCACCGACCGCGGTGGGCGCACCTGCCATGCAGCGATCATCGCCCGCGAGCTCGGCATCCCCGCCGTCGTCGGCACGGGCAACGCGACGACCGCGATGGAGGACGGCCACGAGGTCACCGTCTCGTGCGCCGAAGGAGACACCGGATTCGTCTACGAGGGTCTGCGTGACTTCACCGTCACCGAGACTGCCCTCGACGAGATGCCTGACGTGCCCGTCAAGATCATGATGAACGTCGGCACGCCTGAGCAGGCGTTCGAGTTCTCCCGGCTGCCCCATCGCGGCATCGGCCTCGCCCGCCTCGAGTTCATCATCAACCGCCAGATCGGGATCCACCCGCGTGCGCTGCTCGAGCTCGACGACCAGGAGCCCGCCGTCAAGGAGCAGATCCAGCAGCTCATCGCGGCCTATGCCGACCCCCGCGACTACTTCGTCAAGCGGCTGAGCGAAGGCATCGCGATGCTCGCCGCGGCCTTTGCGCCAGAGCCGGTCATCGTGCGGATGTCCGACTTCAAGTCGAACGAGTACGCCGGCCTCCTCGGCGGCGAGCGCTACGAGCCGCACGAGGAGAACCCGATGCTCGGCTACCGTGGCGCCGCGCGCTACCTCTCCGAGGGATTCGTGGAGTGCTTCGCGATGGAGTGCGAGGCGCTGAGGCACGTCCGCGACGACATGGGCCTGACGAACGTCAAGGTGATGATCCCCTTCGTCCGGACCGTGGCCGAGGCCGAGGGTGTCATCGAGCTGCTGGCCCAGCACGGACTGCGCCGTGGTGAGAACGACCTGCAGGTCATCATGATGTGCGAGATCCCGTCGAACGCCGTCAACGCGGCTGAGTTCCTCGAGCACTTCGACGGCTTCTCCATCGGGTCCAACGACCTGACCCAGCTGACCCTGGGCGTGGACCGTGACTCGGCGCTCGTCGCGGGCTCCTTCGACGAGCGCGACCCTGCCGTCAAGGCGCTGCTCAGCATGGCGATCCGCGCCTGCCGCGAGCGGGGCAAGTACGTCGGGATCTGCGGGCAGGGCCCGTCCGACCACCCGGATCTCGCGGAGTGGCTCCTCGACGAGGGCATCGAGTCGATGTCGCTCAACCCCGACACCGTCGTCGACACGTGGCTGCGCCTCGCCAAGCACGCAGGCTGAGACCGGCACCCGCGGCCACGGACGTGCGGTCCCAGCCCAGCGGCATACGGCAGGGTCCGTATGCCGCTGGGCTCGGTCGGAGCGCGGGTGCGGTCAGCCGTCCCGCCGGAACGTGAGCAGGTAGTCGCCCGTGAGGTCGTGCGGCAACGTGTCCCAACAGATGACGGTCTCCGCGACGAACGGGATGGCTCGGCTCACGACGCGCGCGACGTCCCAGGCGAGGGTCGTCGTGTGGCCCTGGTGGCGGATGTTCGCGACATTGAGCACGAGGTGGCCGCCCGGTCGGAGCAGGTCGTGGATGCTGCCCGCGATGTTGGTGAGGTCGCCCAGGTAGGTGTTGTAGTGCGCACCCAGGGTCTGGTAGGCGGTCAGCGGGTTGTGAGGGTGCGCATTGGCCGTCATGTAGGGCGGCGAGGTGAGGCACAGCGCGACCGGGCCGGTGTCCGCAGCGGAGAGGAGCTGGTGGAGGCCGCGGGCATCGCCCTCGATGACGGTGGCGTCGGGGGCGCGCTCGTGGATCGCCGCGACGCGCTCGGGCAGCAGCTCGACGCCGAGGGCGCGACGGCCGAGCCGGTGGGCCACGGCCAGGGTCGTGCCGAATCCGGCGAAGGGGTCTAGCACGAGGTCACCGGGGATCGTGAGGGCGGTGATGACCTCGGTGGCCACGTGTTCCGTGAAGTGGACGTCCTCGTCCGCGCCGGCGACCCGCTCGTCGGTGAGCTCGGCAGCCATGGCATGCAGGTAGGGCGGAAGCGCTCGCCCCTGAGGAGGTGTCGGCCCTGCTGCTTGGTCGGTCATGCGGTCCATCCTCGCGTGGGCGGACCTGCGGCTCGCGAGGGGGCCGACAGCGGTCAGCCGGTGACGACCTCGCCGCCGGCCGCCTGCCAGGCCCCGATGCCACCACCGAGGTGGTAGGCGGACCTCAGCCCCGCGGACTGCATCAGCTGGAGGGCGGCCGCGGACCGGTTGCCGGAGCGGCAGTACACGGCGTAGGTCGCCCCCGGGTCGAGCTGGGCGATCCGCGCGGCGAAGTCGGGGCTCTGGACGTCGATGTTCACCGCGCCGGGCAGGTGCCCTTCCGCGAACTCGGCCGGAGTGCGCACGTCGATGATCGTCGTGCCGGCGCGCTTCGAGGCTGCGGCGAAGTCGGTCGCGGACAGCTCGGCGCCTGCGGCGGGAGCCGCTGCGGCAGCCGGGAGAGTGGCCAGACCCGCGTCCTCTGAGCCACTGCAGGCGGCGACGGACGTGAGGGCGACGAGCGCGAGGACAGCGCCGGCAAGACGACGAGAAGGCACGGGGGGCTCCTGGGTGTGACGGTGACGAGGGGTCATTGAGGGACGGCCATTCGGCAAGGCCATTCGGGAACGGTCATTCGGGAACGCAGATCTGGCCACGGGCGGCGGCCCGGACGGTGAGGGCCGAGACGAGCACGGCGAGGACGGTGGTCCCTGCGAGGAGGGCGAGGGCGACGACGTCGTAGGCGGTCTGGCTCCGTGCGGCCGCCATCGAGATCGCGGCCGTCGTCGCCGCGGCCATCGGGAAGGTGTAGGCCCAGTACGGCAAGGCGAAGGGCACCCGGTGCAGCCGCGCGAACTGCGCCAGGAGGAACGCCGTGAACACCATGGCGGTCGCGTAGAGGATCCGGGGGAAGGGACCGTCGGCGTCGCCGGTGAGGGACTGCCACGAGAGCATCGCGACGGCAGGTGGGGCGAGGAAGATGGCGAGCGTGGGGAGGAGCTTGACGGGCAGGACCCGCTCGTGGATGAGGACGCGTTGGAGCAGGAGTGGAAGCAGCGCGATCCAGAGCACGAGACCGGCTCCGAAGGCGAACCAGCCGAGCTCGACGGACCCGATGGTGGGGGCGGCGAGTGGGGTGACGAGATTGCCGACGACGGGGATGAACCACGCCGGCGTCATCTGGTCGACCCCGATGTCGGACCGGGCGAACCACGCGCTCATGACGACGACGGTGGCGACGAGGTGCCCGACCGCGCCCACCCACCAGAGCGTGCTGGCCAGCGCGGGAAGGAGGTCCTGGGCAGCGGTCGCGAGCAGGAGGAGGGCGATGGTGATCGTCGGGGCGAACGTCATGCGGATGGGGTGGTGCAGCTCGGCGCGAGCCGCGCGCGGATGCTTCACCCACTTGCTCGCGTAGAGGGCGGCGATGAGGACGAACACCGCGGCCGCGACCCAGAAGAGCAGCTGCGCCGGCCACTCGGGCACCTCCCACGTGTGAGCGGCCCGCCGCCAGGCGAGGGAGAGCCCGGCGATCCCCATGACGGTCGAGAAGAGGGTCACGGGAAGGTGTTCGAGGCGTGCGGTGGGCACGAGCGGGGTCCTTGGGTGCGAGCGGGAGAGCGGGTCAACGAGCGCAAATATACCCCATGGGGTATATGCCCTCCATCCGATGCCTACTCGAGTGGCCCCAAAAGCCCCAGCCCCTCGGTCGAGTGGCCCCAAAAGCCCCAAC
>NZ_JAJJPG010000077.1:2274-17890 GCF_032907665.1 Intrasporangium sp. | reverse complement strand
GCCGGTCGGACTGCGGCCGGTCGGACTGCGGCCGGTCGGACTGCGGCCGGTCGCCCTGCTGGCGGCCCTTCGCCTCGGCACGGTCATCCGCGCGTGCGGGGCCGGACGCGTCGCCGCGACTCTCGCGTTGACTCCCGCGGTCGTCACGCTTGACGGCCTGGCTGGTCGCGGCTGCCACCGCTGCGGCGGCCCGTTCAGCACGCTCGACCTCGTCGGGCCGCGAGCCGCTGGACCGCTCCTCCGGGCCGGCCTCGCGCGGTGCCGCTGGCTCCGCGGCCCCCGCGGCACGGGTGACCCGGCGCGAGGCGCGGGCTGGAGCTGGGGTGTCAACGGCCGGCGCACCGCCGGACTGCCGCGCCTTGATGGCTTCGACGAGATCGCCCTTGCGCATCTTCGCCGTGCCCTTGATGCCCATCGACGATGCCACGCTCTTGAGCTCGTCCAGCTTCATCGCGGACAGACCGGACACCGGACGGGTGGTTGTTTCTGACACGAAGGATCCTTCCCCCTCGTTTGCGGCCCGGGAGATCCCACAGGGCCGGACTGGGGCCAGAGACTGGCCTATCGAGATCCACGTCGGCGCACACAGCGCCCAGAGACAGTCGCCTCAGTGTGGGGGTGGTTGCACCAGCCTGCGTCGTGCGGCCGTGGTGCGTCATCACTCTAGCACCGGGCCTCGACACGACGACCGCCAGACCGCCTCGAGCGCCACGTCGGCGTCCATCGGCACACTGGACGGGTGTCCCCGGACGCCCGTCAGTCTGCGAGGACGGCGCTCACGCCGGCACCGGGGATCCCCGGGGTGCACCGGTCCCACGAGCCCCGGCGCGCCGGCACCACGACCTGATCGGCCCGGTCCCGCGTCGTCAGGACGAGCACCGTCGGGCCCGCTCCCGAGATGACGGCGGCGTGCCCCTCGGCCCGGAGCGCGTCGACGAGGCCCATCGACTCCGGATACGCGGCGCGGCGCGGCTCCTGGTGCAGCCAGTCCCGGGTGGCCGCGTGCAAGTGCTGCGGCTCGGCCGTCAGCGCATGGACGAGCAGCGCAGCGCGACCACTGTTGGCGGCGGCGTCCCTGAGCGGAACCGATGTCGGCAGCACCGACCTGGCGTGCTGGGTCGCGAGCTGCGCCTCGGGGACGAAGACGACGACGTCGACCTCGGGGTGCAGCACCGGTCGCGCCGTCACGGTGACCTCCCCGACGTCCAGTCCGGAGCCGTCCGGCATCCAGCTCACGGTCAGCCCACCGTAGACGCTGGCCGACGCGTTGTCCGGATGGCCCTCGAGAACGCTCGCGATGTGGGAGGTCACCTCGAGATCAAGGGGCACCTCGGCGCCGGGAGCCAGCTCAGCGGCATACGACAACGCCTGTGCCGCAACGACCCCCGCGACGATCGCGGTGGCAGACGACCCCAGCCCCCGGCCGTGCGGCACGCCGTTGCACGCGTCCAGCCGAAGCCCAGCAGGGGCGGGGACGCCGAGCGTGCGCCACGTGTGGCGCATGGTCCGCACGACGAGGTGCGACTCGTCGGTGGGCACGTCCGCAGCGGCCTCCCCCGTCACGGAGACCTCGAGAGCCGGCCGGTCGAGGGCAGTGGCGACGTACTCGTCCCAGAGCCCGAGCGCGAGGCCGATCGAGTCGAATCCGGGGCCGAGGTTCGCAGTGCTCGCGGGGACGCGGATCCGCACCGAGCGTGCCGCTCCGGACATGCTCAGTCCTCGAGCCCGAGGGCCCGGGCCGCGGTGTAGGCGTCCACGGGAACCCGGGTCGGGGTCACCTCCGAGCCGTCCGCCGTGCGTAGCGCCCACTGCGGGTCCTTGAGTCCGTGACCGGTGACCGTGCAGACGATCCGCGCGCCGGCTGGCACGAGTCCCGCGGCATGGCTCGCGAGGAGACCCGCGACGGAGGCGGCCGAGGCAGGCTCGACGAAGACGCCCTCATCCGCGGACAGGTAGCGGTGCGCCTCGAGGATCTGCTCGTCGGTCACCGCCTCGATGCGACCGCCCGAGTCGTCCCGCGCGGCGATGGCCTGGTGCCAGGACGCGGGGTTGCCGATGCGGATCGCGGTCGCGATCGTCTCGGGCTGGTCAACAGGGTGGCCGAGCACGAGCGGGGCCGCCCCGGCAGCCTGGAAGCCCCACATCTGCGGCAGCTGCGTCGCGGGTCCCGGTTGGTCGCTCACCGCGGGGTCCGCGGAGTACTCGCGGTAGCCCTTCCAGTAGGCCGTGATGTTGCCGGCGTTGCCGACCGGCAGGCAGTGGATGTCGGGAGCATCGCCGAGCGCGTCGACGACCTCGAAGGCCGCGGTCTTCTGACCCTCGATCCGAGCCGGGTTGACCGAGTTGACCAGCTCGATGGGGTAGGCCTCGGCGAGCTTGCGGGCGAGCGTGAGGCAGTCGTCGAAGTTGCCCTCCACCTGGAGCAGGGTGGCGCCGTGGGCGATCGCCTGGCTCAGCTTGCCCATGGCGATCTTGCCCTCGGGGACGAGGACTCCGCACGTCATCCCCGCCTTCGTGGCGTAGGCGGCTGCCGACGCGCTCGTGTTGCCCGTGCTCGCTGCGATCACTGCCCGCGCGCCGTGCCTGGCCGCGACGCTGATCGCCGTGGTCATGCCCCGGTCCTTGAAGGAGCCCGTGGGGTTGAGCCCTTCGTACTTGAGGTGCACCTCGGCCCCGACGCGCTCCGAGAGCTTCGCCGCGTGGATGAGCGGCGTGCCGCCTTCGTGGAGCGTGACGACGGGTGCCCCCTCGAGGAGCGGGAGCCGGTCGGCGTACTCGCGGATCACGCCACGCCACTGGTGAGCCATCAGAAGCCTTCCACCCGCATGACGGAGTTGACGCCGCGGACCACCTCGAGAGTGCGGAGGCTCTCCACGGTGGCGGACAGGGCCGCATCCGTGGCCGTGTGGGTCACGATGATGAGGTTGGCTCGGGCGTTGCCGTTGCCGCCGGTCGTGCGCGTGCCGCCGTGGGCAGCGCCCGAGCCAGCGCCCGGGACGGCGCCCTCGTCATCGTCCTCGCCATCGTCCTCGGCGGGGACGAGCTGCTGCCGGACGGTCTCGATCGAGACGTCGTGGTCGGCGAACGCGGCAGCCACCTTGGCGAGGACCCCGGAACGGTCGGCGACGTCGAGGCTGATGTGGTAGCGCGTCTGGGCGTCACCCATCGAGAGGATGGGCAGGTCCGCGTAGCTCGACTCGCCCGGGCCGAGCCCCCCGCCGACGCGGTGGCGCGCGACCGCGACGAGGTCGCCGAGGACTGCGGAGGCCGTCGGCTCGCCACCGGCTCCCCGGCCGTAGAACATCAGCTGACCGGCCGCATCGGCCTCGACGAACACCGCGTTGAAGGCCTCGCGGACGCTGGCGAGCGGGTGGGACCGCGGGATCATCGCCGGATGGACGCGCACCGAGACCCCCGCGCCGGTGCGCTCGCAGATCGCGAGCAGCTTGACGACACAGTCCATCTCGCGAGCGGCGGCGACGTCGGCCGCCGAGACCTCGGTGATGCCCTCCCGGTAGACGTCGCTGCCCGCGACCCTCGTGTGAAAGGCCAGGGAGGCGAGGATCGCGGCCTTGGCCGCCGCGTCGAATCCCTCGACGTCGGCGGTCGGGTCGGCCTCCGCGTAGCCGAGCGCCTGGGCCTGCTCGACCGCGTCGGCGAAGCCGGCGCCAGTCGTGTCCATCTTGTCCAGGACGTAGTTCGTCGTGCCGTTGACGATGCCGAGGACCCTGCGCACCTCGTCGCCGGCCAGGGACTCACGCAGCGGGCGGAGCAGCGGGATGGCTCCGGCGACGGCCGCCTCGTAGTAGAGGTCCACACCGCACTCGGCCGCCGCGGCGTAGAGGCGTGGGCCGTCCTCGGCGAGCAGGGCCTTGTTGGCCGTCACCACGGAGGCGCCGTGCTCCATGGCGCGCAGGATCAGGCTGCGCGCGGGCTCGATGCCGCCGATGACCTCCACGACGATGTCGGCGCGCGTCACGAGCTCCTCCGCGTCGGTCGTGAAGAGCGCGGGATCGACCCCGAGGGCCGAGCGGTCGCGCCCTGCCCGGCGCACCGCGATGCCGACGAGCTCGAGGGGGGTCCCGACCCGGGCGGCCATGTCGTCAGCGCGTTGCGTGAGGTGACGGGCCACCGCACCGCCGACGACGCCGGCCCCGAGCAGGGCCACGCGGAGGGGCTCGCGGGCGCTCACATCACTGTCCTCACGTCGCTGTCCTCACCTTGCCGTCGGCCTGGCTGTCCTGCCCGGCTGTCTGCGCCCAGAAACACGGTCCTGGAACGCCGCCCCGCGAATCCTGCCGTCCGCCCCGCCCGGCAGCGTCCATCGTTTCGCGATCCGGACACGTTCACGCAGAATCTTCGCAGGTCGGTCATCGGCACGTCAGACATCCAGGGCGAGCAGGTCGTCGATCGTCTCGCGCCGCACGATGACCCGGGCGCGGCCATCCCGCACAGCGATGACGGGCGGACGCGGCGTGTGGTTGTACTGGCTCGAGAGCGACCGGCAGTAGGCGCCGGTCCCGGGCACGGCGATGAGGTCTCCTGGCGCGACGTCGTCGGGGATGAACTCGTCCTTGACGACGATGTCCCCGCTCTCGCAGTGCCTCCCGACGACGCGGGCGAGCACGGGGGTGGCCCCGGAGCTGCGGCTGGCCACCGTGCAGGAGTAGTCCGCGTCGTAGAGGGCGGTCCGGATGTTGTCGCTCATCCCGCCGTCGACGGAGACGTAGAGGCGGCTCGCTCCCCCGTCGAGGTCGACCGGCTTCACGGTGCCCACCTCGTAGAGGGTGAAGGTGCTCGGCCCGGCGATGGCGCGGCCGGGCTCGATGGAGATCCGCGGGATCGCGACACCGTCTGCCCGGCACTCGCGCTCGACGATCTCCGCCATGCCTGCCGCAAGCACCGTGGGTGACTGCGGGTCGTGCTCGGTCGTATAGGCGATGCCGAAGCCGCCCCCGAGGTCGAGCTCGGGGAGCTCCACGCCGAGCTCCCGGGCAACCTGGGTGTGCAGGCCGAGCACACGCCGGGCCGACACCTCGAAGCCGGACGTGTCGAAGATCTGCGAACCGATGTGGCTGTGCAGGCCGAGCAGACGAAGCGTCTCGGTCCGGTCAAGGATGCGGCGGACGGCGTCGAGGGCGTGTCCGCCGGTGAGGGAGAACCCGAACTTCTGGTCCTCGTGCGACGTCGCGATGAACTCATGCGTGTGCGCCTCGACGCCGACCGTGACGCGGACGAGCACCGGCGCGACGACGCCGAGCTCGGCGGCGATGGCGGACACGCGTTCGATCTCCTCGAAGGAGTCGACGATGATCCGCGAGACGCCGTACTCCAAGGCCGTTCGGATCTCGGCGACGCTCTTGTTGTTGCCGTGCATCCCGATGCTCGACCCGGGAAGACCGGCGCGCATCGCGACGGCGAGCTCGCCGCCGGTGCAGACGTCGAGGAAGAGGCCGTCCTCGTGGATCCACCGGGCGACCTCGGTGCAGAGGAAGGCCTTGCCGGCGTAGTAGACGTCGGCCCCGCCACCGAGCTCGTCGAAGGCCTCCGCATAGGCACGCTTGAACTCGCGGGCGCGCGAGCGGAAGTCGTTCTCGTCGAGGATGTAGGCGGGAGTCCCGAAGTCCTGCGCCAGGTCTGCGACGCTCACTCCGCCGACCGTGACCGTCCCTTCTGGCCCGCGTGCCACGGACGAGGCCCAGAGCGTCGGCACCAGTGCGTTGACATCGCCGGGGGGTTCGAGCCAGGTCGGCCCTCGGTAACCCTCGGCGTGGAGTGCGCCGGCCTCGTGTGCGCGCATGCCTACATCCTCTCCGGGGCAGTCGCGCCGAGCCGGGCCAGTCCATTGCGCAAGACGACGGCGGTGGCACTGGCCAGGGCCAGACGAGCTCCGTGGATCCCCGTGACGCGGTCGTCCGTGTCCAATGGCCGGGTCGGCTGGTTCCAGGCGTCGGCCAGACCGGCGAGGTCGGTCACGGCCCGGACCTGCTGCGCCCGGTCCCCTTCGTGGCGGTCCATCCGCTGAGGGAAGTCCGCCAGCGCGACGAGCAGGAGGCGCTCCGCGACGTGCCCGAGGTCCTCACGGCGGTCGGTGGGGCGCATCTCCACTCCTGCCGTTCGAGCGTTGCGGATGAGACGGCGCAGTCGTGCATGGGCGAGCTGGGCGGGCCGGAGCACGGGGTCGTCGTCGAGCCATGCCGGCAGGTCGGCTCCAGGCCGACGCACGTCGAGGGCGGACCAGCCGTTGGGGAGGGCGTACGTCGCGGCGTGGTCGAGGATCTCCTCGATGATCGCCGACCGGCCCACGTCAGCCAGCGTGATGGACAGCAGCCCGGTGGGCGCCACCTCGACGGCCCCGATCGCGTCGTGGTCGACGAGCCGCTGCGCCAGGACCCTGCCGAGCTCGAGGGGCTCGAGGTCGAGCTGGGGCGCCCATCGCTGCGCGACCGGGGTCACCCAGTCGGCGACGACCCCGGCTGACCGCTGGTCGGCGGGCCGGAAGATCGGCCCTGCGGGCGGGCCGGCCTCCGCCTCGTCCGGCAGCTCCCCGACGCGGGCTGCGGTGGCGGCGACCTGCTCGAGCAGCCGTCGCAGCTCCTCTGGGGTCATGCCGGCGAGTCTATGAGCGTCCCGCCCGGACAGCTGTCCGTATGCCGCTGTGCCCCGCCCGCTGCCCGGTGCCCTGCTGCCTCTGGTCGGCACAGGCCCATTCCACGATCCGGCCTCGGTGCTGCTAACCTCACGGGGCGCACGAAAGTGCCGCGCCGCCCCCGTAGCTCAGGGGATAGAGCACCGCCCTCCGGAGGCGGGAGCGCAGGTTCGAATCCTGCCGGGGGCACCCTGTGATGTCTCAGGACCTCGGGTGATGTGTCAGGACACCCGCCGACAGCCCGAGACCCACGGTTTCGGGCTGCGGTGCATGGACGTCTCGGAGCCGCCGGACGGACACCGTCAACACGGGCGCTTCCCACGATGCGCGTGCGACTGGTGTCCGGGGGGCGTCAGGCCCCCGTGCTCCAGATGGCGAAGAGCCCACCCAGGTAGGCCACCAGGAGGACGAGGGCGTCCGGCTCGAGCCGGCGCAGCCGGGTCTCGGTGCCGTGGACCAGAGCCGCGAGGGCCAGCCCCATGAGGAGGATCGCGCTCACTCCGGCCACGGCGTGGCCGGGATCGACCACCGTGAGCATCGGGCCGGGGAGATAGGCGGCATCGGCCACCACGAGGGCGGCCATGTTGAAGGCGTTGCTGCCGAAGAGGTTGCCCACGGCGAGGTCGTGGGCACCGATCCGGACGGCCGCCACGGCCGCGACGAGCTCCGGCGCCGAGGTGGCCAGGGCCAACATGGTCGCGCCGACGAAGGTCTCGGCGATCCCGGCCGCGGCTGCGATCTCCTGCGCGGAGTTGGCGAGCAACGGCGCCGCGCCGAGGATGACGAGGGCGGCGAAGCCGAACCGGAGGACCGCCGGACGCAGCTCGCCCCGGGTCGGTTTCGACCACCCGGTCGGCACGGGGATGAGCGAGCTGCTGCCGAACCGGCCTGAGGGTGACCGGCGCATCCACGCCACCATGGCGACGTACGCTCCGGCGATCACGATGGTGTCCAGTCCGACCCAGCCGATCGCCACCCCTGGCGGGGTCAGGACGCCGAGCGTGGCCAGAGCGGTCAGCCCGATGGCGACGGACGCGACCCGGGCGTGGCCGATCTCGACGGCGGGCCACACCTGGTGCCGGTGCATCAGGTCGATCAACGCGAGGATGGCCATGTTGGCCATGCTGCTTCCCATGAGATCGCCGACCGCCAGGTCCGGGGAGCCGGCCAGGGACGCGCTCACGTCGGTCGCGATCTCCGGGAGCGAGGTGGCAGCTCCGACGAGGAGGACCCCGACGAGGAGCCGCGACAGGCCCGCGCGCCTGGCGATCTCGTCGCCTGCACGGGCCAGGGTGACCCCCGCCCACGCGACCAACACTCCTGCGGCGACGAACACGAGCACTGAGGTCGCAGCCATGGTCCGAGTCTCCCCCACACGCACATCCGGGGAGCGGGACCTTCGTCCCTTGGCTTGGTCCCGGCGACCCGCGCACGATGAGACTGCGGGCGCTGGCCCCCACTTGCCCGCACTGAGGAGTGATGGCAATGACGAGCATCGTTACGAGGACTTCGCACCCTCTTGCCGACGTGTTCGACTGGTTCGAGAACGGACTGAACCTGCGCGGGATGGGACTCGCGCCGTACCTCCACGTGGAGGACTTCATGGAGGACGACGTCTACGTCGTCCGCGCGGAGATGCCCGGCATCGACCCGGACAAGGACGTCACGGTGACGATTGACGGCGACGTCCTGACGATCGCCGGCGAGCGACGTGAGGAGATGAAGGAGAAGAACCGCAGTGAAATGCACTACGGCTCCTTCACCCGGACCATCCGCCTCCCTCACGAGGTCAAGGCGGATGACGTCGAGGCGTCCTACACGGACGGGGTTCTCGAGATCCGCGTCCCCCTGGCGTCACCGGAGCGTCCGACCAAGACGATCCCGGTCAAGCGTCAGGAGTAACGCGCCGCACGACTGTGGCTCGCCGGGCAGCAGGCGCCCGGCGAGCCCTGCCGCGCTCGGCCGCAGGTGGCAGGTGAGGCCGTGCCTGACGGGCCTGCACGGAACGGCTCAGACGAAGCTCAGCAGGGCCAGGGCATAGGCGTCCTCGACATCCGGGGCCTCGAAGGACCGCTCTGCCCCATCGGTCGTGACCGTGACCCGCCAGCCATGCTCGACCGGTGACAGCCCGCGGAATCGGGATCCGAGCAGCTCCCGGAGCTGCTCCTCCCGCGGCAGCCAGATCGCCTTGTCGAGCGTCACCGAGTCCAACGCCCACTCCGTCGTGCCGTTGAAGCCGAGGATCGGCTGGCCGTGGTAGACGTGCACGTCGATGGTCAGCTCGCTGATCCAGAAGACCTCGTCGACCAGGGTGGGCTGGTCGATCGTGAAGCGGTCCCCCGGCCTCGGATCCCAGAGGACACCCTCGGCCTGGAGGCGGCGGGCCAGGTCGACGTCGATCATCCGTCCACAGTACGACGCATGGCCGCCGCTCCCCGTGGTGCTGCGCGCCTCAGTCACGCAGACGCATTGACCGAGCAGCAGTGACCGGGCCGCAGTGACCGGGCCGCATTGACCGGGATGCCCCGGGCCGCGACGCTGATCCCATGGCGCCCCCACCCCTGAGCGACCTGGCGCTCGTCGACGACGTGCACGTCAGGGTCGGCTTCGACACGTCGGACGGCCCGGACGAGATCTTCCTGCTCGACCTGCACCTCGACCAGCCTGGGCCAGTGCTCGACGACGAGGTCTACCTCGCAGCCCTGTCGCCCGTCGTCGCCGTGGTGGACTCGCTGGACGGATGCGTCGTCCGGATCGGCCGGGAGCACCGGCTCGGTGGACGGCCCAGGAGCGCCGTGGACGTCTCGGTGTCGCTACCGCGGCCACGTGAGCGCGCCGACGAGACCGACCCCCATGGCCGGAGCGAGCAGCACGCTGCGTTCGAGGATGCCGTAGCGGCAGCCCTCCGCTCCCTCATCGCCGAGTTCCCGCCGACCGAGGTCGCCGACCTCGGCCGCGACGAGGCGATGACAACGGCGCGGCGGCGCCTCGCCGAGGCAGCCCCCAGCACGGCCCTGACGGCCCTGTCGGTCACGGCTGAAGAGCACGTCGGCGACCAGTGGCTCGTGCGCCTCACCGGCCCCGGCACGACCGGCTTCGAGGTGCGGCTCGGCTTCGTCGACGGCCACCCCGGCACGACGCACCTCCGACGGATCCGTGTCGGAGAGGTGGTCGACTCGGTCGGCACGTAGCCCCTGCCGGGGCTACCCAGGGCGACCCTCGAAACGGCAGGCCCAGGACGGGGCCGCTCTGGCAGCATGGCCGGGTGCTCATCTCGAAGCCGATCGCCGAGGCCATCAGGGACGGGCGGGTGACGACGCAGTACCGCCGTTGGGACGCGCCCCGGGTCAAGGTCGGGGGCACGCAGCTGACCTCGGCAGGTCTCGTCACCTTCACCCGGGTCGCCCAGGTCAAGGACCTCGACCGAGTCTCGGACCGTGCTGCCCGCGCAGCCGGCCTCAAGGACGCGGCGGCCCTGCGTCGGGCCCTCGCACCGAAGCAGCGCAAGCCGAGTGCGAGAGGGAGCCGAGGCGGCGACAAGGTCTACCGGATCCACGTGGCCTGGGTCGGCGAGGATCCCCGGATCTCCTTGCGGGACAGGCTCCCTGACGCCGCGGAGCTGGCGGTGATCCAGCGTCGGCTCCAGCGGCTCGACGCGCGCCCGACCGGTGCCTGGACCCGAGACGTCCTCGAGTGGATCCGCGACCACCCCCGTGTCGTCTCGAAGGAGCTCGCCGCCCTGCGCGGCGTCGAGCTGCTGCCCCTCAAGGCCGACATCCGCAAGCTCAAGGCGCTCGGCCTGACGATCAGCCACGAGGTCGGCTACGAGCTGTCCCCCCGCGGCGCCGCCTACCTCGCCACGCTGGAAGGCAACTGACTCCAGGGAGCAGGCCCAGCGGCATACGGCCATGGTCGTATGCCGCTGGGCTCGCTCCCGGCCTCAGCGCTGTGTCGTGTCGGTGACCTCGCCGACGAGCTCCTCGAGGACGTCCTCGAGGAAGACCACCCCGGTGACCGCCCCCGCCGTGTCGATCACCCTCGCGAGGTGCGACCCGGTGAGCTGCATCGTGGCGAGCACCTCCTCGACCTCGTCCTCCTGGCGCACGGTCGCGAGACGCCGCACGCGCTTCGGAGGGATCGGCAGGTCGTGCCGCTCGTCGTCGGCGTAGAGGACGTCCTTGAGGTGGAGGTAGCCCGCGAGGTCACCGGCGGCATCGACGACCGGGTAGCGGGAGAAGCCCTTCCGGGCCACGAGCCGCTCGATGTCAGCGGGGGTGACGCCCAGCTGGACCGTCGCCAGGCCGTCGAGGCCGACGGCGACGTCACGGGCCAGCTTGTCGGAGAACTCGAGCGTCTTGGAGACGAGCCCGTGGCGCTCCTCGGCGATGAGGCCCTCGCGATGCGACTCGCCGACGATGTGGGCGACCTCCTCCGCCGTGAACGCCGAGGCGATCTCGTCCTTCGGCTCGATACCGAAGAGGCGGACCAGGCCCTTGGCCAGGGCCTCCATCGCGAAGACGAGTGGCCGCAGCAACCGGGTGACGGCGTGGAGGGCCGGGACGAGCACGAGGGCGGTGCGCTCCGGCCCCGCGATGGCGATGTTCTTGGGGATCATCTCCCCCGCGACGACGTGCAGGTACGAGACGATGAGCAGCGCCACCGCGAGCGCCACCCCGCCTGCCCAGGCTTCGGACAGGCCCCAGGCGGCGAAGATCGGCTCGAGCAGGTGGTGCAGCGCCGCCTCTGCCAGGGCTCCGAGGCCGACCGAGCAGACCGTGATGCCGAGCTGGGCGGTGGCGAGCATCGACCCCAGCCGCTCGAGTGCCTCCAGGCTCGTTGCCGCGCGCCTGCTCCCGGCCTCCGCCAAGGGCTCGAGGCTCGAGCGGCGAACGGCCATCGCGGCGAACTCCGCGCCGACGAAGAAGGCGTTGCCGAGCAGCAGCAGGAACGAGACGACATAGACCCAGGCGTCACTCATCGCGGTGCCTCACGCCGTCCCGTTCCCGCGCGGGTGGCTCTGGAGCGAAGTGAAGGTCGGGGACGAAACGCAACCGGTCGATGCGCCGACGAGCCATGCCCGTCACGTGGACGCGCCACCCCGGAAGGGCGATCACGTCTCCGACGACGGGGACCCGGCCCAGCCGGGACATGACGTAGCCGCCCATCGTCTCGTAGTGCGCGCCGTCGGGCACCTCTGCGTCGAACGCATCTCGCACCTCGTCCGGCCGCCACAGGCCCGGCACCGTCCAGGAACCGTCCGTCAGCTCGCGGCCGCTCTGCCTCCGATGGTCGTGCTCGTCGGCGACCTCGCCGACGATCTCCTCGACGACGTCCTCGAGGGTGACGATGCCGGAGGTGCCGCCGTACTCGTCGACGACGACGGCCATCTGGAAGCCGCCCTCCCGCAGCTGGCGGAGGAGCGGCTCGAGCCGGATCGTCTCGGGCACGACGAGCCGGTCGGACATCAGGGCCGACACCGGCACGTCCTTGCGACGGTCGTGCGGCACGGCCATGGCCCGCTTGACGTGGACCACCCCGTCGATGTCGTCCCAGTCGTTGCCGAGGACCGGGAAGCGCGAGTGCCCCGTCCGCCGCGACAGACGGAGGACGTCGTCGGCCGACTCGTCACGGTGGATGCCGGCGCAGCGGACACGGGGGGTCATCACGTCGTCCGCGGTGCGCTCGCCGAAGCCGAGGGTCTTCGTGAGCAGTCGGGCGGTGGTGACCTCGAGGGTCCCGGCCTCCGCGGAGCGCTGCACGAGACTGGCCAGCTCCTGCGGCGTGCGAGCCCCGGAGAGCTCCTCCTGCGGCTCGATCCCGATGGCGCGAAGGAACGCGTTGGCCGAGCCGTTGAGGACGAGGATGAGGGGCCGGGCCAGCGTCGCGAAGACCCTCACGGGCAACGCGACGATCTTCGCGGTCGTCAGCGGCGCAGAGATCCCGAGGAACTGCGGCAGCAGCTCGCCGACGACCATGGAGAACACCGTCGCGAGCAGGAGGGCGACACCGCTCGAGATCGCCTCGACAGCGGCGGACGCGAGACCGAGGTCACCGAGCGGACCGGCAAGGAGCCGACCGATGGACGGCTGCGCCAGGTACCCGACGACGAGCGTCGTGATGGTGATGCCGACCTGCGCCGCGGAGAGCTGGGTCGACAGCTGCTTCAGCGACTGCAGGACGACGCGGGCGCGGGTGTCGCCGCGGTCGATGGCCCGCTGCACGGTCGGACGGTCGAGTGCCACGAGGGAGAACTCGGCAGCGACGAACACGGCCGTGCCGCCGGTCAGGAGCACCGCCGCGAGTACGAGCAGCCACTCCGTCACCGCGCCCTCCGCTCCGTCGCCCCTCGGGCCTCACCAGCCGTCACCGGCTGTCACTATATGGACCTCGTGGGCGACGCGGCGCGGTGTGGTTGAGTTAGGACGCACACCATGGATCCGCCCTTCGGGGGCCTTGAAGGAGGCGTTTGTGACAGCCGCGTCGCCAGCGACACCCGCACCACAATCCCGGGGCGGTTCCTCGTCGACGGTGGACCCGATGTCGGGCCGGATCGAGGCCCGTGGCCTGACGAAGAAGTTCGGTCGCCTCACGGCCGTGGACCACCTCGACCTCGATGTCGTGCCCGGTCGGATCACGGGTTTCCTCGGTCCCAACGGCGCCGGCAAGACGACGACCCTGCGGATGCTCCTCGGCCTCATCCGACCGACAGCCGGCAGCGCGACGATCGAGGGGCGCCGCTACCACGACATCGTCAACCCGCTCACGGTCGTGGGCTCTGCGCTCGAGGCGACGAACTTCCATCCCGGGCGCACCGGACGCAACCACCTGCTCACGCTGGCGGCGGCCGCCGGCATCCCTCGCGGCCGGGTGGACGAGCTGCTCGAGCTCGTGGGGATCCCCGCTGCGGCGAGGAAGCGCGCCGGTGGCTACTCCATGGGCATGCGCCAGCGACTCGGCCTGGCCGCGGCGCTCCTCGGCGACCCTCGCGTCATCATCCTCGACGAGCCCGCCAACGGCCTGGACCCCGACGGGATCCGCTGGTTGCGCGGCTTCCTCCGCCACCTCGCCTCGGAGGGCCGCACCCTGCTCATCTCCAGCCACATGCTCTCCGAGGTCGAGCAGACCGTCGACGACGTCGTCATCATCGCCAATGGCAAGCGGATCGCCCAGGGCACCATCGAGCAGCTCCGGGGAGAGCCCACCGCCTTCGTCCGAACCTCCGACCCCGACCGGCTCGCGAGCACCCTCGCCGGTCGCGGGCTCAGCGTCACCCGGCGTGACGGTGGCATCCGGGTGACGACGGACGACCTCGCGATGGTCGGCGACCTCGCCCACGCTGCCGACATCGCGATCCACGAGCTGCGCGCCGAGAAGACCCACCTCGAGGAGCTCTACTTCAACCTCACCGAGGCGGACGAGTACCGCAACCGCAACCTCGGGGTCCGCACCGGTCGACCGCTCGACGAGCTGCCTCCACCGAGCGGCCCACCCGTCGAGCCGAGCCTCATCGCCGTCGAGCCCGTGGGCGGCCAGTCCGGGAGGGCGCCGACTGAGGCGCCACAGGTCCCCGCGACACCAGAGGAGCGGGACGAGAAGGAGGGTGGGCGATGAGCAGGGCGATCAGCTCCGAGTTCCGCAAGTTCTTCACGACCCGGCTCTGGTGGGGCATGCTCATCGCGGTCATCGTGGCGGGGGCGGGCTTCGCCGCCCTGTTCGCCCTCCTCTTCACGAGCGACGCCGTCGTGGGCGAGGGCGGGGTCGGGATCCCGACCAACGACGCAGACCTCGCGCGGACGACGTTCACGAGCGGAATCGGCGTCGGCTACCTGCTCACCCTGGCCATCGGCGTCATGACCGTCGGCTCCGAGTACCGCCACAAGACGATCACCGCGACGTTCCTCGCGCAGCCGAAGCGCAGCGTCGTCCTCGTCGCGAAGTCGATCCTCCTGCTCGCCCTCGGCGCGATGTACGGCATCGCCTCCCTCGCCGCCTCCGTCGGCACCGGCGCGATCATCCTGTCCTCCCGAGGCCACGAACCGTTCGGGGACACCGCGATCTGGCGCACGCTCGCCCTGTCCCTGCTCGTGCTCGGGCTCTGGGCCCTCATCGGCCTCGGCGTGGGCATCCTCATCCCCAACCAGGTGGCCGCCCTGCTCATTGCCGTCGGCGTCGCGTGGATCGTCGAGCCGATCATCGGGGCGGTGCTGCCGCTCACCGAGATCGGCTCGACGATCGCCCGCTACCTGCCCTCGCAGGCGACGAACGCCACCCTCGACGTCCAGAACGTCGGCTTCGGCGGGCCCGTCTCGGACCAGCTCAGCTGGTGGGCCGGAGCGATCGTCCTCGCCGCCTATGCCGCGATCATGGCGCTCATCGGCACGCTCCGCACGGTGCGGTCCGACATCTCCTGAGGCGTGCAGTGACGACCACGGTGACGACGTGACGACTCCAGGCGGTTGCCGGATGACGTATGCCGCTGAGCCGGCTCGCGCTCGCCCGACCCGTGGACTCGGGTGCACTTTCGCCATTCAGACGTGTGTCAGCCCTCCGGTCGTTGAGGGCTAGGCTTGTCCCATACTCCGCATTGACGCATCCCAGGCAACGAAAGAGGCGCATTCGCCGTGTCTGAACAGTCCACGTCCGGTGACCCGATGGCTTTCTTCGGACCGAACGAATGGCTCGTCGACGAGCTGTACCAGCAGTACCTGACGGACAAGGACTCTGTGGATCGGGCCTGGTGGGCGTTCTTCGACGACTACACCCCGCTGGACGCCAACGCCGCGTCTGCTCCCAACGTCAACGGCGACCCCGCGGGCCGATCGGCCAAGGCCACCACCACCCAGCCGACCGATGCTCCTGCGCCCGCCGCCACGTCCATGCCGGCAGCAAAGGCGACTGCCAAGGAGCCCCCGGCCAAGGCACCCGCCGCCAAGGCACCCGCCGCCAAGGCACCCGCCGCCAAGGAGC
>NZ_JAJJPG010000077.1:0-2174 GCF_032907665.1 Intrasporangium sp. | reverse complement strand
GCCAAGGCACCCGCCGCCAAGGCACCCGCCGCCAAGGCACCCGCCGCCAAGGAGCCCCCGGCCAAGGCACCCGCCGCCAAGGGGCCCGCGACGGAGCCGACGCCGAAGCCGCGCGACATCCCCGCCGTCAAGGGGACCGGCCCCGTCAACGAGGACGTGCTCACACCCATGCGCGGAGCGTCGGCGCGCGTCGTCGCCAACATGGAGTCCTCGCTCGAGGTCCCGACCGCCACGAGCGTCCGCGCCATCCCGGCCAAGCTGCTCATCGACAACCGGGTGGTCATCAACAACCACCTCGCTCGCTCTCGCGGCGGCAAGGTGAGCTTCACGCACATCATCGGCTACGCGATGGTCAAGGCCCTCGCCGTCATGCCCGAGATGAACTACGGGTACACCCAGAAGGACGGCAAGCCCAGCCTCGTCCGGCCGGCGCACGTCAACTTCGGCCTCGCGATCGACCTCCAGAAGGAGGACGGGTCGCGCACCCTCGTCGTCCCGTCGATCAAGTCGGCGGAGGAGATGGACTTCGTCCACTTCTGGACCGCCTACGAGGACATGGTCAAGAAGGCTCGCAACAACAAGCTGACGGTCGAGGACTTCCAGGGCACGACCATCTCGCTGACGAATCCCGGTGGCATCGGCACCGTCCACTCGGTCCCTCGGCTCATGAAGGGGCAGGGCGCCATCATCGGCGTCGGCGCCCTCGACTACCCCGCCGAGTGGCAGGGAGCGAGCAGCGAGACGCTCAACCGCAACGCCGTGAGCAAGATCCTCACGCTCACCTCGACCTACGACCACCGGATCATCCAGGGCGCGGTGAGCGGGGAGTTCCTCGGCGTCATCCACGAGCTGCTCCTTGGCGGGAACCGCTTCTACGACGAGATCTTCGAGTCGCTGCGAATCCCCTACGAGCCGGTCCGCTGGATCCGGGACATCGACTCGTCGCACGACGACGACATCAACAAGGTGGCCAGGGTTCAGGAGCTGATCCATGCCTACCGCGTCCGCGGCCACCTCATGGCGGACACCGACCCGCTGGAATACAAGCAGCGCCGGCACCACGACCTCGACGTCACCACCCACGGACTGACCTTGTGGGACCTCGACCGCACCTTCGCCACCGGCGGCTTCGGCGGCGCACCCTTCCTCAAGTTCCGCAAGATCCTCGGCATCCTGCGCGACTCGTACTGCCGCACCGTCGGCATCGAGTACATGCACATCCAGGACCCGGACCAGCGCACGTGGATCCAGAACAAGGTGGAGGTGCCCTACAAGAAGATCTCGCGCGAGGAGCAGCTGCGGATCATGCGGCGACTCAACGCTGCCGAGGCCTTCGAGACGTTCCTGCAGACGAAGTTCGTGGGCCAGAAGCGATTCTCGCTCGAGGGTGGCGAGTCGGTCATCGCGCTGCTCGACCGCATTCTCTACCGGGCCGCGGGAGATGATCTCGACGAGGTCTGCATCGGCATGCCCCATCGCGGACGCCTCAACGTGCTCGCCAACATCGCCGGCAAGTCCTACGGCCAGATCTTCCGCGAGTTCGAGGGCAAGCAGGACCCGCAGTCGGTCCAGGGCTCCGGGGACGTCAAGTACCACCTCGGCACCGAGGGTGAGTTCCACACCGAGGACGGCAAGAAGACCAAGGTCTACCTCGCGGCCAACCCGTCGCACCTCGAGGCCGTCAACCCGGTCCTCGAGGGCATCGTCCGCGCCAAGCAGGACCGGTTGAACCTCGCCGGCGAGTCGTTCCCCGTCCTTCCCGTCCTCCTCCACGGCGATGCGGCCTTCGCAGGTCAGGGTGTCGTCGCCGAGACGCTCAACCTGTCCCAGCTGCGTGGCTACCGGACCGGCGGGACGATTCACATCGTCATCAACAACCAGGTCGGCTTCACGACGTCGCCCAGCTCATCGCGGTCCTCGGTCTACTCGACCGATGTGGCCCGGATGGTGCAGGCGCCGATCTTCCACGTCAACGGCGACGACCCAGAGGCGTGCGTTCGCGTCGCCGAGCTCGCCTACGAGTTCCGGCAGGAGTTCAACAAGGACGTCGTCATCGACATGGTGTGCTATCGCCGCCGCGGGCACAACGAGGGTGACGACCCCTCGATGACGCAGCCGCTCATGTACAACCTCATCGAGGCCAAGCGCTCGGTCCGCAAGCTCTACACCGAGTC
>NZ_JAJJPG010000076.1:0-18135 GCF_032907665.1 Intrasporangium sp. | reverse complement strand
GCCGGGTCAAGTTCGCCGGGGCGAAGTTGTGGTGCGGGGGCGCGGGTTCGGGCCGGGCCAAGTTCGCCGGGGCGAAGTTGTGGTGCGGGGGCGGGGGTTCGGGCCGCATCAAGTTCGCCGGGGCGAAGTTCGCGCGCGGAATGGCTCAGGGGGCGAGGAGGGGGAGGGTGACGCCCTCGGCATCGAGCCGACGGGTGAGGGTGTCGGGGTCGATGCCTGCAGATCCACGCAGGGCCACGACGGACCCGTCAGCCGCCCACGCGCTGAGTGAGGTCGCGAGCAGCGACCCCAAGCCGGCGTCGACCGCGACCCTGGGCGCCTCGCCCCACACGGGCTGAGGCACGATGAGGTCGGCATACGGAGTGTCGTGGCCGTCCGCGCTCAGGGCCAGGTCGTCGGGCTCGGGGTCGGCCATCGGCGAGAACTGGTCGCCGTGGGTCAGCAGCTCCTTCGCCTCGTCGATGGCGCCGCCCGCCGCGGCGGCCTCGGGGTGTGACCGGGCCAGGGCGGGCAAGGCCACGAGGATGGCGTCGCCGCCGTGTGCAGCGGCGGCCTCGGGGTCGATCGTGACGAGGACGTCCGCGTCGCCCACGGGCTCGCCGAGGACCACCGTCGCCCCGACCGACCACGTCGCGAGCGCCCAGTAGACCGCTCGCCAGTGGGCCGGTAGGTCGAGACCGACGGTCGTGCCGGGTCCGGCCGCGCAGTCGTCCTGGAGGAGGTTGGCACCCTTGGCGACCCAGTTGGTCAGGACCCGGGCGCTGAGCTCGATGCGCTCGCCATGGGTCGGGCCGGGGCTGTCGTCGTACCACGTGAGACGGGGCCGCCCTGAGTCGCTCGCGACGAGACGGGCCAGCAGATCCGTCGGGAAGGTGGGGTCGCTGGGGGAGCCGGAGCCGGTCATCGGTGGGTTCACTTCTCCTCGTCGCCGGGCGTCGTCCCCGGTGGGGGCTCGGTCAGGGGCTCGTCGTCGCGCAGCGCGTGGAAGAGGTCGAGCGCCCGCTCGGTGTCCCATTTCACGGCGACGCCGGCATTGCCGGTCGGGTAGGCCATGTCGGAGATGGGCACGGTGAGGGAGAGGCCCTCGTCGCCGCTCACCGCGCGCATCGCCTGGAGGATGCGGTAGGCGTCAAGGAGCGACGTCTCCTCGCCGACGGCGACGCCACCTGCGGCCGCGTCGACGAACGTCTTGTAGCGCCAGGGGATGAGCAGCGTGGAGGGCGTGGCGGACTGCTTCATCAGCGCGCCGAGGAACTGACGTTGCCGGGTCGCGCGGCCGATGTCGCCGAGCGGGTCCTCATAGCGGGAGCGGACGTAGCCGAGGGCGTTCTTGCCGTCGAGGACCTGGCAGCCCTTCTTGAGGTCGATCCCCGCCTTGTCGTCCTGCATGTCGCGCGGCACACAGATCTCGACGCCGCCGATGGCGTCGACCATGCCGGCGAAGCCGCCGAGGCCGATCTCGAGGTAGCCGTTGATGTGCAGTCCGGTGACCTGCTCCACCGTCTCGGTGAGCAGCTTCGGGCCGCCGAAGGTGAAGGCTGCGTTGATCTTGTTGCTGCCGTGTCCGGGGATGGGGACGTAGGAGTCGCGCGGGATCGAGATGAGGACCGGTTTGCCGCCGCTCTCGGAGACGTGCACGAGCATGATCGTGTCGGTGCGGTTGCCCTCGGCGCTTCCGGTCTTGAGCTTGCGGCGCTCCGCGTCGCTGAGCCCCTCGCGGCTGTCGGAGCCGACGAGCAGGTAGTTGTGCCCGGAGGTGTCCTCCGGGCGCTGGCCGTCGGGAACGTTGTCGACACGGGCGATGGTGTTCCATGCGGACACCGGGACCCAGATCATGAAGGTGAGCCAGGCGATGACCAGCAGTCCGACCACGAGCAGGGCGACGCGCCCCTTGCGCACCCTGGTCCGCGGTGGGCCCGGTGGTCGGGTCGGTCCCGTCGGTCGAGCCGGACGTCCCGATGATCCAGCCGGACGCGTCGATGCGCCGGCAGGCCGCTCGGGTCGGCGCTTGCGGGTGTCGACGACGTAGACGTCGTCGGACGCGCCGGGGGCGCCGTTGGGCCGGCGTCGGGAGGAGTCAGTCGGCATCGGTGCCCTTCCGGGTCGGCGGCGCGGGGTCTTGGCTGACCGGCTGCTCGCGTGGGAACGCCTCGTGCACCGGCGTCGCCTCGTCGAGGGCGATCCGCCGGGCCAGCCGCGTGTAGCGGATCTCCATCTCACGGAAGCGCTTGAACGTCGTGACGACGAACCCGAAGAAGGCGACGACGAGGCCGTAGAGGATGAGGTCTGCCCCACGCCCGACCCCGAGGAACTGGGCCAGGCTCGTCCAGGTCTTGCTCGGGTCGATGATCGAGTAGATCGCCAGCGCGGCGAGGGCGAGCAGCCCGAGCCGGCGCACGGCTTGGGTGCGCTGACCGCTGCCGGCGAGCAGCCGCCAGGCGATGGCGAGGGTCGCTGCGATGAGCAGGACCTGGATGACGCTCTGCCGACTCATCGCCAGATCAGCTCCGCGAGGATGTTGACGGCGTTCCACAGCGACTGGCCCTTGGCCTTGCTGTAGTCCGTGTAGAGGATGTGCACGGGTGCCTCCGCGTAGCTCACCGGGCGGCCGTCGAAGCGCATGGCCCCGATCTGGGCGACGATCTCCGACGCATGGGCCATCCGGTTCTGGGTGATGTCGAGTCGCTCGACGACGCCGCGATCGAGGACGCGCAGCCCGTTGTGGGCGTCGGTCAGGCGAGTGCCGGTCGTGAGATTGGTGTAGGCGACCGCGGCGCGCAGGACCAGCTTCTTGAGCCCGGAGGCTGCGGTGCGGTCGTCGAGGAAGCGGGAACCGAAGATGACCTGCGTGTCCCCGTGGCGGATGAGGTCGACCATCGCCTCGACGTCCGTGAGCTGGTGCTGACCGTCCGCGTCGAAGGTGACGCAGTAGCGCATGTCGGGGTCGGTCAGCGCGTAGTCGAAGCCGGTCTGCAGGGCGGCCCCCTGCCCGAGGTTGACCGGGTGGCGCACGACGACGGCTCCCGCCTCCTCGGCTCGCTGCGCCGAGTCATCGGTCGAGCCGTCGTCGACGCAGACGACCTTGGGGAAGCGTGTGCGTGCGGTGCGGACGACGTCGCCGATGACCCTCGCCTCGTTGTAGAGCGGCACCACGAGCCACACGTCGTTCCCTTGCATCACCCCCAGAGTAAAGCGGAGCCGCCTGTGCGCTGTCAGCGAGCCACGCAGGCCGTATGCCGCTGGGCTCGCTCCCGCTGACCCACTCCGTCGGCGGGGGGCCGCGTGAACGGGCCGTGGGACGCTCGGGGCTAGAGTCGAGCCGATGACGGACCTGAGGACTGACGAGGTCGTGCCGCCACCGTCCGGCTCGGCCGCCCTGCGTGTCGCGGTCGTGGGGCCGACGCACCCGCACAAGGGCGGGGTGGCGGCCCACACGACGATGCTCGCGCACCACCTCACCGAGGCCGGGCACGACGTGACCCTCGTGTCGTGGGCGCACCTCTACCCGTCGAAGCTGCACCATGCCGACGCGACGGTGCCGCAGGGGGCGCCCGAGGTGCTGCCCTATCCCCGTACCATCCGGGCGCTCAGCTGGGCCCGCCCGGACACGTGGGTGCGGACCGGGCGGCGCCTGCGCGACGTGGACGCCGTCATCGTCGTGCACGTCATGCCGCAGGTCGTGCCTGCGCACCTGGCGCTGCTGCGCGCCGCGGGAGCGGTGCCGGGGCAGCAGGGGCCACGGCCACAGTCCATCGTCGTGTGCCACAACGTCCTCCCGCACGAGACGCGGCCCGGCGACTCGGCGCTCATGCGGCTGCTCTTCGCCCGGGTCGACGCCACGCTCGTCCACAGTGCCGACCAGGCCAGGCTCGCCCACGACCTCGGCGCGCGCCGGGTCTCGGTGGCCGACCTGCCGCCGCACCTGCCCGGCGGCGAGCCGATCACCCGTGGACCGCGCACCGGCCCGACGCGACTGCTCTCGCTCGGCCTGATCCGGGAGTACAAGGGGATCGACGTCCTGTTGCGCGCGATGCGCGAGGTCCCGGACGTGAGCCTGACCATCGCCGGCGAGATCTGGCCCTCACAGCGGGAGGTCATCGAGCGGCTCGTGACCGATCCGCGCCTGGCCGGGCGGGTCGAGCTGCGCGATGGCTACGTGCCGGCCGACGAGCTCGCCGCCCTGCTCGCCGACCATGACGTCCTCGCCCTGCCGTACCGCTCGGCCACCGCGTCCCAGAACGTCATTCTCGGACACGCCCATGGTCTGCCCGTGCTGGCCTCCGACATCGCACCCTTCTCCGGGCAGATCGAGGACGGCGTCAACGGCCTGCTCGTGCCGCCTGAGGACGAGCGGGCCTTCGCCGGGGCCCTGCGCAGGCTCGGGGACCCGCAGGTGCGGGCCCGGCTCGCCGAGGGCGTGCAGACCCCCGACCTGTCCGGGCCATGGGCGCACTACCTCGGCACGATCGAGGCGCTTGCCGCCGACGATGCGGGCCGTGACGTGGAGCGCCTCACCGGTGACCCTGCCGACGGTCGGCCGCCGGACGAGGTCGCGGATGCGGACGACAGCGACGACACCGACGACACCGAGGGGGTCGGTGGCCGGGGATCGCGACGGTCGGGGGCGTCGCGGGCGGGCAGCGCCGCTTCCGACGCCGCAAGGGCGGTCCGAGACCGTGTCCGCGGGCGCGTGCGTGCCAGTGTGCGTGCCAGACGGCCGCTCGTCGAGCTGCATCGTGACGACCTGCCCGAGTGGGTCCTGCCGACCGACGTCCTCGGTGATCCCGCGGAGGCCGAGGACGCCCGGCGACTGGCCCGCTGGCTCGGGCTGCCCCTGTCCCTGGACAAGGTCTCGACGTGGGCGGCCCTGGGCGCGCTCGCCGCGATCCTTCGTGTCCGCGACGACGGACGCCGCAGCGCGATCATCGTCGACGAGACCGGCACGCGCTCGATCCTGTCGCGATGGGCGAGGGCGGTGGGCTTCGCGCCCGTCGAGATCGACTTCACCGGCTCGCATCCCAGTGTCGCAGCCCTCGACGTCGACACGGGCTCGCTCGACGTCATCGTGCGGATCCACCCGCGCGGCTGCGATGCCGACGACGTCGACGAGGTCCTCGAGCAGGCCTCGTGGGCACTGCGCTCCGGGGGACTGCTCATCGTCACGATCCCCATCGGTCCGCTCTCCGCGCCGGGCGCCGTGGGGCCCGCCGACGTCCGCGGCATCCTCGCCCGCGCCCATGACCTCGGCTTCGTCCTCGTCGGCGACCTCGACGGTGACGTCAACGCCCGCATGCGTGAAGCCGGCGCGCGAGCGCGAGCCGACTCAGCGGCATACGGCCTCGTCCGGCTCACCCTGAGGAGGCGCTGAGTGAGCCGCACCCGGCTGCTCACGACGATCCGCGTCGTTGTCGCGGTCGTGACGCTGGCCGCCGTCGTCTACGCCGTGGCGCGGAACTGGGCCGACGTCTCGGTCCACCTCGGCAAGGTCTCGTGGGGCACGTTCGCGTGGTCGACCGTGGCTGCCGCGGTGGGCACGTGGCTGACGATGCTCGGCTGGCGCACCATCCTGCGCGATCTCGGGTCGGACCTGCACCTCGCGCCGGCGACCGGGGTGTACTTCGTGGGCCAGCTCGGCAAGTACCTGCCGGGCTCGCTGTGGTCGGTCCTCGTGCAGGCCGACATCGGCGCCCACCTCAAGGTGCCGCGGCGGCGCACGGCCGTCACGGGCCTGCTCGCGCTCGGGTTCGCCCTCCTCACGGGGGTGCTCGTCGGGCTGCCCGCGGTGACGTTCCTGTTGCGCCGCACGTCCGAGGGGTTCCCGTGGTGGCTGCTGCTCGCCACCCCGATCCTCGTCGTGCTGCTCGTGCCCCGGCTGCTCAACTGGGCCATCGCCATGATGCTGCGCCTGCTCCGACGCGACCCGCTCGACCGCGACCTCTCGGCGGGGGCCGTGCTCAAGTCGGTGGGCATCTTCGTCGTGGTGTGGCTCTGCTTCGGGGTGCACACCCTCCTGCTGGCCCGGGCCGTGGCCGGGGACGCGCCCCACCCGGACCTCGCGACCGCGGCGCTGACCGGCTACGCGCTGTCGGTCTCCCTGGGGATGCTGCTCATCATCCTGCCCGCCGGCCTCGGCGCGCGGGAGGGCCTGCTCACGCTCATCCTGTCGGCCGCGATCCCCACCCCCGCGGCCGCAGCGGTCGCCATCATGTCGCGCTTCATCGTCACGATCGTCGATGTCGCAGCCGCGCTCGCCGGCTGGCTCTACGCCCGATCGCACGACCTGCTCGGCGGGCGGAGGCTTCGCCGGGCCGCGCGAGTGGAGGTGGACGAGGCGAGCGGGACCTAGACCCGCTCGAGGACGAAGACGGGGATGACCCGGTCGGTCTTCTCCTGGTACTCGGCGTAGGGCGGGAAGGCCGCCACGCACACGGGCCACCACTCGTCGCGCTCGTCAGGGGTGAGTTCCCGAGCGCGGACGCGGAAGGTGTCCCTGCCGTCTTGGAGGTCCACCTCGGGGTGGGCGCGCAGGTTGTGCACCCACTGCGGGTGGTCCGGGCTGCCGCCCTGGCTGCCCACCGCGGCGTACACACCGTCGCGCACGACCCGCATCAGCGGGACCTTGCGGATCGCTCCGCTCTTCGCCCCGCGCATCGTCACGAGGACGACCGGCCGGCCGAGGATGTCGACCGACTCGGTCGTGCCCGTCGCCTCGATCTGCTCGACCTGCCGCCGGACCCAGCCGCGCGGACTGGGGACGTAGTCACCGGCCATCGTCAGGCAGCCCCGGGCTCGGGTGCGGAGGACCACGGGAACTGCGTGACGAAGTCCTCGACGACGCCGACGTTGAGGCCGCCGCAGTACTGGCGTTTGCCGGTCTGCTCGCCGATCTCGCCGGTCTGGAGGTTGACGTCCGCCGCCCAGTGGGTCAGCGCGTACTTCTTGCCCTCGGGGAAGGCGCCCCGCGAGCTGTCCCACGGCGTGATGAGGAACTTGTTCTGCGCCTCGGGCATGGCGTTGATGCGCTCCGAGAGCGCCGCGAACTGCGCGGCCTGGCTGTCCTGGAGGGAGGGGTCGTACCAGAGGATCGTGTAACCGTGCTCGAGGTTGTGGACGAGCGCCTCGACCGCGGGGGCGTCGGCGACCGTGTAGACGCGGCGCTCGGACAGGGCCGGCTGGGCGAAGTGCTGACCGCTCGACGGGGGAGCCGTGGCGTAGTCGATGCGCAGCGTGTCGGCGGCTGCGGTGCCCGGCCCGACGTGGTCTGCGGAGCCGGTGGCCGGGTCGTCGATGATCGGGTCACAGGCCGCTGCCGTGACGTCGCCGAGCATGCCCTCGAGGGCGGCGTCCTTCTTGCGCTGTTCGCCGATGACGGCCCAGGCGACGGCGCCGCCGATGAGCGCGAGGACGAGGACGACGGCGCCGAAGACGATCAGTAGCCGCCGGCGCTCGGCCCGCTTGGCCTGGGCTTGCATGGCGGCGACGCGCTCGCGTCGGTCTCGGCTCGTCTCGCGGGCCATCGTTCCTCGTTCCGTGGTCAGGGGAGTGACGGGTCTGCTGTGGAGGTGTTGCATGGGGGTCGCTGCCGTTTGGACCGGATTCAACGACCGGGGTCGAGTGTAGGCGAGACTGTCCGTGTGACCGAGGGGAAGCAGCGGGTCTGGAGGATCGACCGCGAGATCAGCCTCCGTGCCCAGCTCTCAGCCTTCCAGCGGGGTGCCGGTGACCCGACGACGCGCTGGGGAGCGGACGGGTCCTTCGCCCGGGGCGCCCAGACGCCGGACGGTCCCGGGGCCCTGCACCTCACCAGCCGCCCGGCCGAGGCGACGGTCGAGGCCATCGCGTGGGGGCCGGGCGCGGACTGGCTGCTCGAGTCGGTGCCCGACCTGCTCGGGTCGGGCGACGACCCGTCCGGCTTCGAGCCCCGGCACCCGGTCATCGCGGACGCGTGGCGCCGCTTCTCGCACTGGCGCGTCCCGCGCTCCAGGCTCGTCCTGGACGCCCTCGTCCCAGCCGTCATCGAGCAGAAGGTGACCGGGCAGGAGGCCTTCTCCGGCTACCGCCGACTCGTTCGGCGGTTCGGGGAACCGGCGCCCGGCCCCTTCGGAGCTGCGCTGTGGGTGCCGCCGCCGGCCGCGGGCTGGGCCAGGATCCCGTCGTGGGCGTGGCTACAGGCCTCGGTCGACGGAGCCCGGTCACGAGCCGTGGTCGGAGCCGCGCGGGTGGCGGGCCGCCTCGAGCAGTGTGTGGGCCTGACTCTGCCGCAAGCACGCTCGCGCCTGACGGCGCTGCCTGGCATCGGAGTCTGGACGGCGGCCGAGGTGTCGCAGCGGGCCCTCGGCGACGCGGACGCGGTCAGCTTCGGCGACTACCACGTCGCCAAGGACATCGGCTGGGCGCTCATCGGGCGGCCCGTCGACGACGCCCGCCTCGCCGAGCTGCTCGAGCCCTACGCCGGCCACCGCTACCGCGTGCAGCAGCTGCTCGCCCTGGCCGGTCACCGCAGGCCCCGCCGCGGCCACCGGATGGCACCACGCACCCACCTGCCGACGCGCGCCCGCTGAGCCCAGCGGCATACGAGGAAGGGCCACACGCACCGCGCTCTCTGGCCAGGGCAGGTCGCGGCGCTCACCCTTGTGCTGAGGTCACCGGGGGGTCGGGTCAGCCACCTGGAGTGGGACGGGGCACCCGTCGACGACGAGCACCCCGCGCCCGGGCACTCGATGCCGTGCGGGCTCGACTCGGATCCCGAGCAGGTCGCCGTCGGAGGGCGACGCGGGCGACAGGACCACCCCCGTGCCGTGCCGCGCCAGCTCGGGGACGACGCCGCGGTAGAGGCTCGGAGCGCGGCGGGTGTCGACAGCGGCCACGCACCAGGCGCCGGTGCGCTCGAGGTCGTGGAGGGCGTCGAGGACGACAGGCTCGACCGGGGTGCCGTCGAGCCCCTCGGCGTCGTCGACGAGCAGCGACAGGTCGGGGTGCGCCTGCCGCAGCTCTCCGAGCCGGTGGCCGTCGCCGGCCGGCACGAGCTGGAGGAGCGGTATGCCGCTGAGCCAGCTCACCGGGGTGCGCCGGGTCGCGATCAGGGCCGTTGGACGCCCGGCGCTTGCGAGCTGGCGGGCGATGGTGGCCAGGGCGGTGGTCCGGCCGCTTCGGGGGCCGCCGACAATGACGGCGCGGCGCCCGTGTCGGTCGGCGTCGAAGCCCACCGGGCTTGCGTCGTCTCCTCCCAGGCCGATGCTGAGCCGGTCCGGACTTGGCGCGGGCAGCTCGTCCCACTCGACGGTGGGAGGGAGCGGCACGACGCGCCACGGCAGCCGGGCACGGTCGGCCTCCGAACCGTTGTCCCGCACGGGATCAGTCCCGCTGTCACCGGCGACGTCATGGGTTGAGCGGAGCAGCGCGGCGAGCTCGGCGGTGGCGCGCCGCTGCGCGTCGTCCGTCGCCGCGCTGCCGACGTGGGCGAGCTGGACGTGGTGTCCGGTCGCGACGTCGATCGCCCGGCCGACGCCGCGGTGTCCGCGTGACTGGGCGGGGGAGAGCCCGGCGAGGGTGAGGTCGATCGGATCGGGCATCGGCAGCACGAGCCGGCGTTGGACGACGCCGGCGAGGCGTCCCGAGAGGACGGCGCGGCCACCGGTCACGACGAGGCGGATGCCGGAGGCGAGGCCGTCGCGAGCCAGTCTCAGCAGGGACTCCGTCGGGGCCCCGTGGTCCACGGCCTCGAAGGCGTCCTCGATGGCCTCCCAGCCATCCAGGAGGAGGACGACGAGGGGCTCCGTGCCGGACTCAGGCCTCCGCACCCGCCGTCCGAGGCCCTCGACGACACGGTCGACGAGTCGCGCCGCGACCCATGGGTCCGCGGTGTTCGCGACGGTCCCGACCTGGGGGAGGGAGGCGAGGTCCTGGAGGGACCCCGGGGTCCCCTCGATGACCTGGAGGTGCAGGGAAGTAGGCGTCCAGTCCTCGGCGAGGCCGACGGCGAGCGTCCGGAGCAGGGTCGAGCGACCAGTGCCGGCTCCGCCCGCCACAGCGAGATTGCCGTCCGTCGCTGGGTGCCAGGTGAAAGGTGGCTGCGACTGGGCTTCTGGCTGGTCCTCGAGGCCGAGCACCACGGCGCGAGGGACCCCCGGGCGACTCACGGGAGGGTTCACGGGAACGGTGCCGGGACGATCCACTGGTCGGTCCCGGACGCCCTCGGCACGCACGAGCCGGTCCCGCGGGATGGTGCTCGGCAGCGGAGGCAGCCACGGGGAGTCCGGCGCGGTGAGCCCGAGCCTCGCGGCCGCAGCCTGGGCGGCGGCCACGACTGCCTCGAGCTCGGTGGTGCCGCGCCTCGCGATATGTCGGTCCGGGCCCGGGAACGGGCGACCGAGATCCGTCCACGTCAGCGGCATGACCCGGAGGGGTGGACGCGTCGAGGTGTGGGCCGGGGCGAGCACCGCTCCCGCGTAGGCGGTCTGGACCTCGACGAGCCGCTCCCCGGCGGTGCGGAGCCAGGCCCGCCCCGGGGTCCGGTCACTGATTCGGGCGGCAGCAGGAGCCTCGATGACGTCGTCGCTGTCCGACCGGTCCCGGACCCGGAGCGCGATCCGGAGCGAGACGTTGGCGCGCATGTCACCGGTGATGATCCCCGCGGGACGCTGGGTCGCGAGGACGAGGTGCACGCCGAGGCTGCGGCCCACGGCGGCGATGCGCACGAGACCTTCGACGAAGTCGGGCAGCTCGTCGGCCAGGACCTTGAACTCGTCGACGACGAGCACGAGCCGCGGGACCGGCCGGAGGTCGGGACGGGTCTCCCGAAGGCGGCGGTAGTCACTGAGGTCCTTCGCTCCGGCCGCCGCGAGGAGGGCCTCGCGCCGCTTGAGCTCGGCGCGGAGCGACACCAGGGCTCGCTCCGTGAGGTGCTCGTCGAGGTCGGTCACCACACCGAGGACGTGAGGGAGCCCAGCGCAGCCCGCGAAGGCCGAGCCGCCCTTGTAGTCCACGAGGACGAAGGCGAGCTCGTCGGGCCGGGTGCCCACGGCGAGGCCGGCGACGAGCGTCTGGAGCAGCTCGGACTTGCCGGAGCCGGTGGTCCCTCCGACGAGGCAGTGCGGTCCGTCCTGGGCCAAGTCGATGACAAAGGGCCCCTCCCGTCCCACACCGAGGACGGCGGTCGGTCGGTCGTTCGGCGACGTCCACTCCCTGACGAGCTCGTCTGCCACGGTCGGGTCCAGCCCCGCGAGTCGGTGGACCTCGCGCAGTCCGATCGACCCGGGCAGTGGCGCGGCCCCGGCCTCGGGTGTCGCGTCCTCGAGGGGGGCCAGCGAGCGAGAGACCGATTCGAGCCACCCCCGGCGGGGCAGGTCGGGAATGATCTCCAGGATCGGCGCGTCGGCGACGTGGAGCCGGCCTCGCGGTGCGGGGTCATCGGCGACGACGAGCTGGGCCCGGCACTCTGCAGGCAGGCGCTCCGCGGCGTCGTCGATCGCGATGACGTGCACGCCGGACCCCTCGGGCGCGTGGAGCACCTCGGCGACACCCGGGCGCCGCCTCAGCTCAGCGGCGCCGTCGAGAACGACGACGTAGCGAGGAAGGCCGTCGCCGCGCCGTGGGTTGACCGCGCTGGGATCGGGGCGCCCGCTCACCACAGCCACGAGCTCCTCGATGCGCGCGGCGAGAATGGTCTCATCCCGGGTCGACGCGACGGCCGCCACCGGCCCTGTCAGGTCGCCCGCCGCATGAGGGAGTCGACTTGCCCATGCCCAGTCCTGCTCGGCCGTGGCAACGGCGGAGATGACGACCAGGCGAGTCGTGCGCGGCGAGTGCCAGATCGCCGTCTGGGCAACGAGGCTGCTCGCCACCGCGAGCGCTCGCGCACGAGGGCCGGCCACGCCGACGACATGCGCGGACCGGAGGTCGACGACAGCGGGGACGTCCCGGACGGCCGGCGCCGTCACGGGGTCGTCCGGTCGCTCGACGCTCGTCCTCGCCGGCTGGTCACCGGTGCCCACCCGGACGACGAGGTCATCGGGATCACCTGGACGGCGCTCCCAGATCCGCGCATCCCGATGGCGGGCGATCGCTCCCGCGACCGCGAGGTCCGGCTGCTCGTCGTGGCGGACCCGTGCCTCGTCGAGGAGTGCTTCGTCGAGCCGCGCCTCTGCCCTTGCCATGCCACGGGCGTGTTCCGCGAGCTCGGCGCGGTAGGACACCCGCCCGTGCCGTCGGTCACCCCACCACTGCGCGAGGAGCATGACCGGCGACAACAGGGCGAAGAGAAGCATCACGGGCGACTGCAGGACCACCGCGAGCCCCACCGAGAGGGCGAGTGGCGCCACCGCCGCGATGACGGGCGCACGTGCGCCCTGCGGGCGGGTGGGCGCCGCCGGGAAGCGGATCGTGGCTGGGTCGGCCGAGGGGACGAAGCGCGGCCGGCGGTTGATCCACACCACGCCACCGGAGCACTTCGCGGCAGCGGGTGTCGTCTCCGGGCGCCGGACCACAAGAGTGGTCGACGCGAGCCTGACCCGCATGCCCGGGCCGAGAAGGGCACCTTCCGCAGGCAGGGGACAGCCGTCGAGGCGCGTCGGGTTGGCCGGGTCGAGGTCGCGCACGTGGATCCCCTCATCGTCGACCGTGACGACGGCGTGCGCTCGCGAGACGCCGGGGTCGTCGAGCCTGACGCTGCACGAGGCCGCCCTCCCGACCACGTGGTCGCCACGCCGGAGGTGGAGAATGCGGCCTGCACCCGGACCGCCCACGACGTGCACCTCGACGAGCGCCCCCGAGCCCAGCGGCATACGGCCTCGTCCTGTGTCGGACGGAGTGGCTGGGGCGGCCCGCAACAGAGCCCCGCGCAGGAGCCGCCCCTCGCCGAGCACATCGTCGTCCGAGACCTGGTGGCCGTCCACGGTGAACTCGTCGCACGGCCCGTCGAGGAGAGCCGCCAGGTGAGGGCGAACCTCGCCGAAGGTGCGGCGCGCCTCGGCGTCGAGGGTGGCGTCGCCGCCGTCTTCGCCGGTGTCGATGACGATGTCACGCAGCCCCGGCACGCTCGGGTCGACCAGACCCATCCGAATCCGCATCCCGCTCCTTCCCAACGCCCGTCGAGAACACCTTGGCGTCGTCGAGCGGCTGGTGATCGCAGTTATCCACAGCTGGATCGAGGCAGCCCCGATGGCGGCCCGCGAACGTCTACTGTTTCGACGCGACGGATCGGACATATCAGGGCAGGATGGGCGCCGGTCAGTGGACTTCAGGGGGACGAGTGTCGACACAGCAGGCGGTTCGCCACGTCGAGGGCGAGGTCAGGGAGCTGATCCGACGCACCGGTCTCGACCCGGCGCGCGACAGCCGGGAGGTGCGTCGACTCGTCCAGGACGCGGTCCAGGACTATGACGAGCGCTCACTCCATGGGGGTCTGCCGCAGCTGGGAGACACTCGAGCCGCTGTCCACTCGATCCTCGCCGTCGTCGCCGGCTACGGCCCATTGCAGCAGTACTTCGACGACCCGGCGGTAGAAGAGATCTGGATCAACGAACCGAGCAAGGTCTTCGTCGCCCGGGGAGGGGTCGCGGAGCTCACGCCGACCATCCTCACCTCCGACGATGTTCGCGACCTCGTCGAGCGCATGCTCAAGACCAGTGGCCGGCGTGTCGATCTCAGCTCGCCGTTCGTCGACGCTACCCTCCCGGACGGATCCCGCCTGCACGTCGTCATTCCGGACATCAGCCGCACCCACTGGCAGGTCAACATCCGCAAGTTCGTCGTCAAGGCGGACCACCTCGATGACCTCGTGCGCCTCGGCTCACTCACGAGGCAGGCGGGCGACTTCCTGGCGGCAGCGGTGTCGAGCGGTCTCAACATCCTCGTGGCCGGCGGCACCCAGGCGGGCAAGACCACCCTCCTCAACTGCCTTGCGGCCGCAGTCCCGCCACGCGAGCGCGTCGTCACCTGCGAGGAGGTGTTCGAGCTGAGGCTCCCTCTCCGTGACGTCGCGGCCATGCAGTGTCGACAGCCGAGCCTCGAGGGGACCGGAGAGGTGCCGCTTCGCCGACTGGTCAAGGAGGCGCTGCGGATGCGGCCCTCGAGGATCATTGTCGGCGAGGTTCGTCAGGAGGAGAGCCTCGACCTGCTCATCGCGTTGAACAGCGGCGTTCCGGGGATGTGCACGGTCCACGCCAACAGCGCACGCGAAGCGGTGACGAAGATGTGCACGCTGCCGCTGCTCGCCGGGGAGAACGTCTCCGCTGGCTTCGTCGTGCCCACTGTCGCCGCGTCCGTCGACCTTGTCGTCCATATGGCCCTGGAGCGCGATGGGAGCCGAAGGGTCAGGGAGATCGTGGCAGTGCCGGGCCGCGTCGAGGGTGATGTCATCGAGATCGCCGACCTCTTCGTGAGCCGGGACGGGGTGCTCCGGAGGGCGGATGGCTTCCCGCCCCACCGAGAAGCCTTCGAGCGAGCGGGCCATGACGTCGTTGCCCTTCTTGCGCAAGGGAGCTCGTGATGTCGCCCCTGATTGTCGGCCTGCTCTTCGGCGCTGGGGTGTTCTGCATCTACTGGTCGTTCTGGCCTCAGGACGCGGGATCCACGACGAAGGACCGCGGGCGAGTCGGCTTCGTCACCGAGCTCCGCGACCACCTGAACCAGGCGGGATACACGACGGTCACTCCGACGAACGTCATCGTTGGCTCCGCCGTGTTGTTCATCGCTGTCTTCCTCGCCTTCATCGTCGCGACCTCCGTCGTGCCGATCGCCCTGTGCTTCGGGACTATCGCGGCACTGACCCCGATCTCCATGATCCGGATGAGAGCCCGGCGACAGCGAAGCAGACTGCGGGACCTGTGGCCTGACGTCGTCGACAACATCACCTCCGGTGTGCGTGCCGGTCTCGCCCTCCCCGAAGCCTTGGCCCAGATCGCCGTTCGTGGCCCCGAGGAGCTGCGGCCGGCCTTTGCCGGCTTCGCAGAGGACTACCGGGCCACGGGACGGTTCCACGACTGCCTGGACCGGCTCAAGGACTCCCTGAGCGACCCGGTGGCCGATCGGCTGGTCGAGTCGCTGCGCATCGCGCGGGAGGTCGGAGGCAGTGATCTCGGCAAGCTGCTCCGGACGTTGTCTGCCTTTCTGCGCGAGGATGCACGCACCCGCGCGGAGCTCGAGACCCGTCAGAGCTGGACGGTGAACGCGGCCCGTCTGGCCGTCGCGGCCCCGTGGATCGTCCTCGCGATGCTCGCTCTGCGCGGCGGATCCTTGCAGGCGTACGCATTGCCCGCGGGTTGGTTCATCCTTGCGGCTGGCACAGGCGTGTGCGTTGTCGCCTATCGGCTCATGGTGTGGATCGGCAGGCTGCCGGAGGAGGAGCGGGTGCTGCGGTGAACGCGTCTGTCGATGTCGTGTCCGGGATCATCAGCGGCCGGTGGTCGTGGGCAGGGGCCGCTGTCGGGGTGACACTGCTCGCGGGGGTGTCGCTCGTCGTGGCGCGACTGCCGCCGCGCAGGCGTGCCGGCCTCGAGGCGCGGCTCGGCCCGTACCTGCGCGACGCGGCCCTTCCATCGAGGCTGCTCGGTCCACCCAGGCCGTCTCCGGGGTTCTTCGGCCTGGGCGAGATCCTCGCGCCCTCGCTCCGTCGCCTCGGCGAGGTGATGGAGCGGGCCCTCGGCGGAGCGCCATCGGTCGCGCGTCGGCAACTGCGCGCCGGGCGACCGGCGGACGTCGAGGGGTTCCGGGCAGAGCAGGTGATCTGTGCCGTGGCCGGTGGGATCGCTGGACTCGTCGGTAGCGGCGTGCTAGCCATGGCCAAGCGTGAGCTCTCAGTGCCCGTCGCCGTCCTGCTCATCGTCATCGGGGCGATGCTCGGAGCGATCCTGCGCGACTACGCACTCAGCTACACCGCGAGACGTCGTGAGCAGCGCATGCTGGCCGAGTTCCCCACGGTTGCCGAGCTCCTCGCCTTGGCAGTCAGTGCCGGAGAGGGCGCCACCGGCGCGCTGGAGAGGGTCTGCCGGCTGTCCGGTGGTGAGCTCGCGGACGAGCTGCGGCGGTGCCTCGCCGACGCGCGAGCCGGCGCGAACCTGCCCACCGCCCTGCAAGGTCTCGCTGACCGGACCGGACTGCCGAGCCTGAGCCGTTTTGTCGACGGCATCGTCATTGCCGTGGAACGGGGGACGCCTCTGGCAGAGGTCCTGCGCGCCCAGGCCCAGGACGTCCGCGAGGACGGGCGACGCGTCCTCATGGAGCAGGGCGGCAAACGGGAGATCCTCATGATGGTCCCGGTTGTCTTCCTGATCTTGCCGGTGACCGTGCTCTTCGCGATCTATCCCGGCCTCAGCTTCCTCCGTTTTGAGCTCTGAACGCGCAGCCGCTGCATCACCACAACCGGGAACCAGGAGGAGTCATGATGCGCACCACAACGAGGTCGACATCGGCACGGATCGTCAGGAGGGCGGCCGCGAGGGTGACAGTCCGGCTGTGCAGCCCCTCGGACCGCGGGGACGTGCCGGGCTGGGTGCTCATCACCCTCATGACTGCCGGACTCGTGACCCTGCTGTGGGCCGTGGCAGGCGACCAGCTCGAGGCGCTCTTCACGGACGCCATCGGAAGCGTGTCCGGCCCGAGCGGCCCCTGAGCGCGTGGTCATCGTGCGGCCCGTCAGGGCGCGACACCTGGCGGTGCGGTGCCGGCACCGGGATGACGGATCGGCGATTGCCGAGTTCGTCATGGTCGCGGCGCTGCTGCTCTTCGTCGTCCTCGCGGTGCTGCAGCTCGGGATCGCCCTCTACGTCCGCAACACCCTCATTGCCGCCGCGTCAGAGGGCGCCCGGTTCGGCGCTCGGGCCGATGTGAGCCCGGCGGATGGTGCAGCCCGAGCAGCAAGCCTGATCACGTCAGCGTTGAATGAGTCGTTTGCCTCGGAGGTCTCGGCGGTGACCACGACAACCCCCGAGGGCATCAGGGTGGTCGTGGTGAACGTCGTCGCGCCGCTGCCCCTGCTCGGACCCATCGGACCGGCGGGCGGGTTGACCGTGCACGGACGTGCGTTCAGCGAGGAGCAGGTGTCCGCGCCGACACGTGTCACGGCACCATGACCTCGGTGACCGTGAGCCACGGACGAGTCGAACGGGGCCGCGCCGTGGTCGAGTTCGTCTTCCTCGGGATCCTGCTGCTCCTGCCCCTGACCTATCTCGTCCTGACCTTGGCGCGGATCCAGAGCGCTGCCTTCTCGGCGTCCCTCGCCGGACGTGAGGCCGGCCGGGCCTTCGTCACGGCGACCGATGACGAGCTGGGCCATGCCCGGGCGCAAGCTGCGGCGAGGGTGGCCTTCGAGGACTTCGGCTTCGGCCGGGGGGTGACGCTGACCGTCGGCTGCGATGGCACACCGTGCCTGCGGCCCGACGGCGTGGTCACTGCCACTGCCGTCATCGACGTGCCGCTGCCACTCGTCCCGGACTTCCTCGCAGGCAGTCTGCCGACGTCGGTGACGATCTCATCGACTCACGTCTCCACGGTCGACAGGTACGTGGCGCGATGACAGGCCGGCCGATGGCGAATCAGTTCACCGAAAGGAGGAGGGATGACGGGCAGATCGCCGTCCTCGTGCTCGGGCTCTTCGTCGTGGTGCTGGTCTTCATCCTGGGGGCGATCGATGTCACCTCAGCCCAGCTGGCACGGATGCGACTGCTCGACACCGCCGACTCGATCGCTCTGGGCGCTGCCGACGCGCTCGACACGCGCGGGGTCTACGGGGGTGGCCTCGAGGGGCCGCTGGTGCTGACCGACGAGTCCGTCCACGAGGCGGCCCAGGGCCAACTGGCACGCACCCCTCGACCGCCGGGGATCAGCGGCTGGTCCCTCGTCGACCCCACCGGCACCCCTGACGGCGCCACCGCAGAGGTGACGCTGCGCGGGCACGCGACCCTGCCGATGACCGGCTGGATCCTCGAGTCGCTGGGGGGTGAGGTCACGATCACGGTCACCTCGCGCGCCCGGGCATCGCTTGACTGACCAGCCTGCCGACCCTGCCGCCCTCCGGCTCGACTCGCACCGGCGCAACACCATCTTTCCCGTCACGCCACGTGGGATGGACGTCGTGCGCACCCGCGCGACACCAGCGCTCTGACACACTGAGTCGAGCAGCTCCCGGAGGGGCCACCC
>NZ_JAJJPG010000075.1:0-18315 GCF_032907665.1 Intrasporangium sp. | reverse complement strand
CTCCAGCCGGGCTGGGGGCTGCGTCGGCCTGCGGGCTGCGCCGGGATGGGAGCGGTGCTGGGCTGGGAGCGGGGCTGTTGCTGGGAGCCGGCTCAGCGGCATACGGCATCCAGGGTGCCCACGGACGACCACGACCCGTGGGCCAGAGCCCTGTGCGAGCGAGCACGGACGGTGCTGGGGGTCGTCGCGGTAGTCCGTCGGCTCGGGCACCTCAGCCTGCGGTGAGCAGGCCGACGCCGAGCGTGGCGAGGCCGAGCGCGAGGAGGGCCGCACCGGCGAAGACGAGGGCGATGAGGCGGTTGGGCCGGTCGCGGCCCGCGCCCATCGACGAGAAGAAGAAGCCGCCCGGCATGAGCAACGCCGCCGCCGCGACGCCGGACCTCGCGACCCACTCCCAGAACCCGGTGAGGTCTGTCTGGTCGACGAAGAGCTGGCAGACGAGCGCGAGGACGAGGAGCACGCCGGCGTGGGCGTGCCCGGCGCGGGCGAACTTCTCCTGGAAGGGCGTCACCCCGGCCCGGCCGGTGACGACCCGAACGAGGTAGAGCCCGCCGGTCTCGACGGTGACGAGGGACAGGAAGAGGATCCCGGCGAGGATCCGAGAGCTCTCCGAGAGCAGGACCTGGTCCATGGTCGGTCCGCCTCCTTAACTGGATAGTGTTGCTCGCCAATAATGGATAGTTGCGCTATCCAAGTCAAAGGATTTACGTCTGCCCGACACCCCCCTTCTCTGTCGAGTGGCCCCGAAAGCCCGGGCGGGGGCCGTGGATCGAGGGCCCAGCCGAGTGGGTGCGACGGAACCCGGGCGCCGGCGCGTCCGGGCGACGTATGGTCGAAGGGTGCGGAGCGGGTCAGCGCGGGTGCGGCGCACGCCCCCGGCCATCGGGGGCGTCCTCCTCATGCTCGGTGCCGTCGTCGCGACACCGCCCCTGGCGGCGAGCGCCGATGGCGGGGCCATTGCCGGCAAGGACGCAGCCGTCGCCCCTCCCGCGGCGAGCGCGCCACCGACCCCGTCGCCCCTCCCCGCGCCGTCGCTGCCCTCGCCATCGACGACCGCAGCCAGCGACCCGGCTCCGTCAGCGGGTCCAGCCCTGGGCGCCGGTGCGGGCGAGTCCCTGCTCCGGCTCTACGACGTCGTCAAGGTGACTGCCGGCTACGTCGTGGCATCGCGCCTCGAGCCCGGCGGCGGCTCGGGCGCCCAACGGCGCGACTCCGACTGGAAGCCACCGGCGGATCTGCAGAAACCGCCCATCCCCATCATTCCGTCCGCAGCGCCGACCCGGGAACCGACGAAGTACGACGTGCTGGGTGAGGCCTACCGCAAGGCGGCCGACGCGCTGAGCGACCGCTGCAAGCTCCCCTCCTCCCTCCTCATGGCCATCGGCGAGGTCGAGTCGAGCTCGCTGCGCGGTCGCCGGCTCGACGCGCGCCACAACGTCGTCCCTCCCGTCATCGGCCCCGCACTGTCGGGCGGGCGCTTCGCCGCGATCAGGGACAGCGACGGCGGTCGGCTCGACGGCGACCCCGTCTGGGACCGCGCCGTCGGACCGATGCAGTTCATCCCGGGCACGTGGCGACTCTGGGGGGCGGACGGCAACGGCGACGGAGTCGCCGACCCGCAGAACGTCGACGACGCCGCGCTCGCCGCGGGACGCTACCTCTGTGCCGGCGGGCGAGACCTGTCGCAGCGCGCCGACCTCGAGGAGGCGGTCCTCTCCTACAACCACTCGCAGAGGTACCTCGCCACGGTCCTCGACCTGCACGACTCGCTCATGGAGGGCCTCGTCGCCGGCCCGTGACCGCACGAGGGCACCGCACGAGCCCAGCGGCATACGGCCGCTTGCGTCTCCTGCCTCAGACGAGACCACGCTCCCGGCAGCGCAGGGCGAGCTCGAAGCGGCTGCCTGCCTTCATGACCTCCATGAGTCCGGCAATCGAGCCAGGCCTCCAGGCTCACCTCGGTGGCGGCCTGGTCACCGTCGGGCGGGGCGAGGCGGGCCGCGGGCGGACCGCACGTGGACTCAAGATCCCGGCGGCCGACCTGCGTGACGACGTCGAGCGGGTCGTGCGCACGTTCCTCGCCGGCGTGCCGCGGGCGAGACCTTCGCTGCCTGGGCCCTGCGCAGAGGACGGTGAGCTGTCGCTCGCGCCGCCGACCGTGCGGCAGGCGTTCGCGTCGAGGTCGCCCCCGACGTGACGAGCGCGGTGTCCGTGCCTGCGGCTGCGGGCATCCCGATGACGCAGCGCGGGGTGGCGCGAGGCTTCTCAGTGGTCACTGGCCATGAGGCGATCCCCGCACTGCCGAGCCGCAAGGACCACATCCTCGTGCTGAAGGCGTTTGTGGCCACTCGACGAAGGCGTTTGGGGCCACTCGACGAGGGCGTTTGGGGCCACTCGACTGGGGTTGTTGGGGCCGGGCTGTCAGGCGACCGCTGTCAGAATGCGGTCGATCCGGGCCGGCGTCACCGGGTCGGCGGGCGTCTCACGGAACCACGCCGCGAGCCGCTCTCGCTCGTCGGGGTCGGTCTCGCCGATCCACCGCGCACACGCATACGACGTGATGTGCGCCTGCTCCGCCACGAGCATGGTGAAGTGCCCGGGCCGGGTGACCCGACCGGGCCCGCCCGCCTCGACGTAGGCGTCGTGCAGGCGCTGCGCCCGCTCCGGGTCGTCGTCGCCGAACTCGTAGACCACCATGGCCAGCTCCTGCGACGGGTCGGCGGGACCCATGTTCTCGAAGTCGATGACGCACACCCGGCCGTCGGCGCTCGCAAGAACGTTGTCGGCCCAGAGGTCTCGATGGCACACACGGGGGTTCTCGTGCGGCTCCATGACCTGCTCGACGGCGACGAGGTCGGGGAGCAGGACCTCGAGCTCACCGGCGAAGGGCGCCGCAGCCTCGACGAGACGTCGGTGCATGTCATGCCAGGCGTCCGCGCCCATCCCTGTCGCGAACCAGTTGCCCACCCGCTCCGTCGTCGGCTCACCGGCCCGGTGGAGCCGGGCCACCGTCCGTCCGACCTCTGCGGGATCCAGGCGCCGGCTTCGGGGGGCGAGGTCGACCCACTCCATGAGCCGCACCGGCGTGCCGGAGATGTCGGCCACGGCTGTGCCGTGGACCGAGGGACGGGGCTTGGGTGTGAAGACCCCCGCCGCCAGGGCCGCCTCGGAGAAGTCGTGGTTGGCCTCGACCGCGGTGACGTCGGGCGACGCGAACCACTCCTTGACCGCCCAGGAAGCACCGTCGACGTCGAGCCGCCAGATCTGGCCGAGCTGCCCCCGGGCCACCGGTCCACTCAGGACTGCGCCGGATCCGAGGCCGAAGGCCCGGGCCACTGCTGCGGCATCCGCTGTGGACAGCATTCTGGGCTCGGCGAGGGTCACGGCGCCAGGTGCCACCAGGCGAGGGCGGCAGTGCCCACGGCGACGAGCACGGCGGCCAGACCGAGGAGACGCCGTCCGCGGCTGGTGACGAGGACGGCGGCCGCGACCAGCGACAGGGCCGCGGCGGCGATGAGCTCCACGCGGCCGCGGTCGGTCGCGTCCCTCATGATGTCGAGCAGGGCCGCGGAGGGCAGCCGCCGGATGGAACCGTCCACGACGGAGGCCTCGACGAGCTCGGCTCCCGCCCGGACGGCGGCGAGGAGCCACCACCCCATCGCCATCCAGAAGAGTGCGGCGCCGAAGCGGTTGGTGCGCGAGGCCGGAGCCGCTGCAGCGGGGGAATCCGCCGGCGGAGCACGCCGAACCGGCGCCGAGGGCAGCTCGTCCGGGTCCGGCTTGGGCATCGGCGGGATGTAGCGCGGGGTCCTCTCGTCCACGGGCAGCCGCTGGGTCTCCTCCGGCACCCCGGACGCCAGGACCTGGGTATCGACCGGTGCCGCGGCCGTCACGACCTCGGTGCGCTCAGGCACCGGCCCGGGGATGGCCACGGTGAACTCACGCTCGTCGTGCTCCGCCACATCGGAGCCGGCACCGTGCGGGTGGGTCATGGGGCACAACGTACTCGCGCTCCCGCCCACCGGACCGGCAGTCGGGAGGCACACGCCGCGGTCTTGACCAAGTCGTGCCCAAACGCGACTCCCTGCACGTGCCTCAGGCCGCGGTCCGTCGCCGGACCTCGCTGGGGCGTGTGCCGAAGACGCGCTTGAACGCGACGCTGAGGCCGAACCCGCTCTGGTAGCCCACCTGGCGGGCGATGCTGTCCACGGTGAGGTCGGTCGTGCGCAGCAGGTCGGCGGCGAGGGAGAGCCGCCAGGTCGTCAGGTAGGCCATCGGGGTCTCGCCGACGAGCTCGGCGAACCGGCGCGCCAGGGTTGCTCGCGAGACCCCGGCCACCTCGGCCAGACGGGAGACCGTCCAGGTCTCGCCGGGGACGTCGTGCAGGGTTCGCAGCACCGGCCCCACGAGTGGGTCGGACAGGGCGCGATACCAGCCGGGTGCATCCTCGTCGCACTGCGCGAACCACTCGCGCAGCGTCGAGATGAGCAGCAGGTCGAGCAGCCGGTTGAGCACCGCCTGCTGGCCAGGCTGGACCCGCTCGACCTCGGCCACGGTGAGCTCCATGACCGGGCAGAGGTCGCCCTCGTCCGGCACGACGAGGACCGGTGGCAAGGCCCCGATCAGGCGCAGACCACTCGGGCTGCGCACGTCGTAGGAGCCGGTGAGCACGATGTTGGGCGCGTTGTGGGCGTCGCCGCAGGTGCGGGCGCCGAAGGAGGCGAGTGCGGGCGCGGAGGCGGCTCCCGCCTCGACCGTGCACGTCCCACCCGGACCTCGGACATACCTGGCAGGCCCGGGGTCGCCGGACCCGTCGGTGAGGGAGAAGGCGTGCCCCCCGGACACCACGGCGATGTCCCCCTCGGCAAGCGGCCGGTGGGCACCGTCGTCCAGGACCACTGCTCCGGATCCTCGGAGCATGACGACGAGCGTCAACGGCGAGCCGTCCTCGAAGCGCAGGGCCCAGGGGTTCTCGAGGAGGTTGCGAGCGAAGACCGCGCCGTCGGCTCGGACCTCGCTGAGCAGGGTCGACAGGACGTCCATGACCTTCAGCATAGACGCTCAGACATCAAACTGATCCTCGGGACCATTCACACTCTCAATCGGCTGCGATGTGCTGGTGCTCGCAGATCACCACACACCCAACCTGGAGGAATCCACATGACCACATCTGCCTCGAGATCGTCGACCCGCGCCGAGCTGACGGCCCCCGTCGCCACCCACACGCGGGAGGTTCGCCTGGCGAGGCGCCCCCACGGTGAGCCGTCCCTCGACGACTTCGCCCTCGCCGAGGTCCCGGTGCCCGTGCGCCGACCGGGCCAGCTCCTCGTGCGCAACACGTGGATGTCGGTCGACCCCTACATGCGCGGCCGGATGGACGACCGCGACTCCTACCTACCGCCCTTCCAGCTCGGCTCGGTCCTCGAGGGATCCGCCCTCGGTGAGGTGCTCGGGTCCGACGACCCCGCCTTCCCGGTCGGCTCGACCGTGGTGCACTTCGCCGGCTGGCGCGACCACGCCGTCATCGACGCCGTCACGGCCACGCGCGTCGACGTCGAGCACATCACGCCGCAGATGTATCTCGGCCCGCTGGGGACGACCGGCCTCACCGCGCACCTCGCACTCACCGAGAGCGCGCCGGTCCGGAGGGGGGACACGGTCCTCGTCTCGAGTGCCGCGGGCGCGGTCGGCTCGGTCGCCGGCCAGCTCGCACGGGCGCTCGGCGCCGGCCGGGTCATCGGTTCGGCGGGTGGCCCGGACAAGGTCGCTCTCCTGCGCGACGAACTGGGGTTCGACGCCGCGATCGACCACCGCCTCGGTGACCTTCCCGGCCAGGTCGCTGCGGCGGCCCCCGACGGCGTGGACGTCTACGTCGACCTCGTGGGCGGACCGATGCTCGAGGCCGTCCTGGGGACGATGAACGCCAACGGCCGCATCGCGGCTGTCGGCGCGGTGAGCGAGTACAACGCGGTCGAGCCGCCACCGGGCCCCCGCAACCTCTACACGATCGCCACCAAGCGGCTGTCCGTCCGGGGACTGCTCGTGACCGACCACCTCGACCGGTTCCCCGCCTGGTTCGCCGTCGCGGTCCCTCTCCTCGAGGCCGGCACGCTGGTCACGCTCGAGACGGTCCGTCACGGCCTCGACAGCGCACCCCAGGCCCTCATCGACCTACTGGCCGGCCGCAGCCGCGGCAAGATGCTCGTCGCGCTCGCATCATGACCGACCCGACCAGCCCGACCGGCGCTGCGCGCCTGACCACGGCAGACCGCGAGTTCCTCGACGGTCCGCGGCTGGGATTCCTGTCCTTCGGTCGCCCGCGCGCCTGGGGCCAGCCGGTCCCGGTGTGGTTCGAGTCGACGGATGAAGGGGTCCACCTGTTCACCGAGACCGCCTCCCGCAAGGTCGCGCGCGTGACCGCCGGGGACTGGGCCTCCCTCGTCGCGGCCAACGAGGTCGGGGAGCCGGAGCACTGGGTTGCGATCAGCGGACCGGCCCGGCTCGAGACCACTGGCGCAGGAGAGTTGGCGACCCGCCTCGGCGCCCGCTACTGGGACCTCACCGACCCCCGGCTGCGCGCCGTCGTCGACTCCTGGCGAACGGCCGACCTCGTCCGAATCGTCGTGCCCGCCGCCCGCGTCAGGCGTTACGGGTGACAAGGGCGGGAGGTATGCCGCTGGGCTGGCTCACGCGAGCCGGCCCAGCGGCATACGGCCTGGTGTTCCCCCGGTGGGCCGGCTCAGTCGCTGGCGTCGGCGCGCTGGTCGTCGTCGAAGGCGATGAGCTTCGCGGCCTGCTCCGGGGTGGCACCCGCGGCCACCGCGGCTCGGGTGCGACCGATGTTGCGTGACGTGGCCGCCATCATCGCGTCGACCTTGCCACGGCTGTACGTCATCGAGTGGCCGGCGGCGACGCCGAGGCTCGAGCCGACCTCGATGGCGTCCTGGTCGGCGCCGAGGTAGAGGAACTGCCAGTTGTAGGCCTTCGTCTGCTCCTCGATGAGCGCCTTGACGGCCGCGTGGGTCCACTCGCGCGAGGCGTTCTCGTGGCCGTCGGTCATGATGCCGATGATGACGATGCCCGGACGCTCCTCCTCGGGCAGGGCCGCCAGGCGCTCCCCCGTCGTCGTGACGAGTCGACCGATGGAGTCGAGCAGTGCCGTCGACCCGCGCGGGGCGAGGTGGAGGGGAGGGACCTCGGGGAGGGGCAGGTTGCGGTAGACCTCCTCGTACTCGTTGTCGAACTGCGCGAGGGTGACGCGGCACTCCCCGGACTGCTGCCGCTGCTCGGCGATGAAGGCGTTGAAGCCACCCTCGGTGTCGTCCTTGATCGACTGCATCGAACCGCTGCGGTCGAGCAGGAAGGCGATGTGCGTGAGGTTCGGGTTGGTCATGGTTCCCTCCTTGGTGGCGAGCCGGCATGGCGCGAGGCTCAGGTGTCGCGGCGGGCGCGGAAGCGCATCGGTCGTGGGGCCGTCTCCTCGTCAGCCCGTCGGTGACGCCCCTGCTCGAGGTCGTAGCGGGCGCGCTCCACGCCGGAGGCGGTGACCCGCCCGCCGTCCGGCGCTGCGTAGGCCGCGAGCATGGACGTCCGCGCGAGTCGGGGCCCCACGGCATTCTCCGAGAGACCCGCCAGGACGCCGGCCGTGCGGATCGTGCTGCCCTCGGCGAGGACGGCGGACGCCATCGCCTCGTCGATCGCGCGAGTGAGGTGGTCCTGCGCGGCGCGAAGGTGCGGCAGCGCAGCACTCGGCTGCTCGGGGTCGACGTGTCGCAGGGCCTCCTCCGCCGCCGCGACGGCGAGGGAGACGGGGCTCGGTGACTTCCTGGTGGGCATGCGCCCAGACTAGCGCAGTAACTGCGGCACCGCAATAGCCGGGGACGGCCCAGGCAACACGCCCGGATTCCTCGAACGCACCACGGATATTTCCGGGGTGGGCAGGGCAGTGCCGGGCGTGTTGCCGAAGGGTCCGAGGGCTGGGGGTTCAGCCGTGCGCGAGGAAGCGCCGCAACGCCAGGCCGTATGCCGCTCGCCCGGCTCGCGCGGTGAACCACCCGAGAGCGCGGGGGACGCCCCAGACCTCGATCTCCTGCCGCCAGTCCACGACCGAACCGGCCCCCAACGGCGTGACACGCAGCTCGATCGATCCGCGGACCACCCTTCCCTCCTTGCGAATCCGAGCCAGGCCCGCCTCCTGGTCCCCAGGCGGCGTGATCTCGTCCACGACCATGCGGTCGTCGAAGCCCAGCGGCCCCAGGCCGGTCCGTGCGACGAAGCAGGATCCCGGGCCCAGCTCGTCGGCAGCCACCATCCCGCTCGTGATCCTCGTCAGGGGAATGAGCCGGTCGTGGCGGCGGAGATCAAGCACCCGTCGCCACGCCTCCGGCGCCGGCAACGCGGAGGGCACCTGCACGTGAAACGTCGCCATGGCGCGACCCTAGGCTTGACCAGCAACCTACGGAAGCGTAGGTTACCAAGAAGTAGCCTTCGGTGCGCAGAGCGCCGAGACACTGCAGGAGGCACCTCGATGACCGCACACACGGCCAAGCTGCACGGGCACGAGCTGGCGTACGTCGACAGCGGCACCGGGCCCGCCATCCTGTTCATCCACGGGCTCCTCGGGACCAACGCCAACTGGTCCCACCTCGTCACCGCCCTCGAGAGCAGCCACCGGGTCGTGGTCCCCGACCTCTTCGGCCATGGTGCGTCCGACAAGCCGATGGGCGACTACTCCCTCGGGGCACACGCGGCAACGCTTCGAGACCTCCTCGACCGGCTCGACATCGAGCGGGTCACACTGGTCGGGCACTCCCTCGGCGGCGGCATCGCCCTCCAGTTCTGCTACCTCTTCCCCGAGCGGGTCGACCGCCTCGTCCTCGTCTCGAGCGGGGGACTCGGCCGCGCCGTGAGCCCAGTGCTGCGGGCCGCAGCGCTCCCCGGCGCTGAGCTGGTCATCCCAGTGATCGCGTCGGGGTGGGTCCGCAGCCGGCTCGAAGGGCTCGGCGGAGCACTGGCGCGAATCGGAGTGCGCCCCCCAGCGGACGTGCGGGAGGCGTGGCGGGGGTTCACGTCGCTGGGTGACGCCGACAGCCGCCGGGCCTTCCTCGCCACCACCCGAGCGGTCATCGATCCGGGTGGACAGACCGTGACGGCCCACGACCACCTCCCCATGGAGACGGACATCCGCACCCTCGTCGTCTGGGGGACCCGGGACCGGATGATCCCGGCGTGGCACGCCACCACCGCCCACGGGGCCATCCCGAGCAGCCGGGTCGAGCTCTTCGACGGAGCTGGACACTTCCCGCACCTCGAGGAACCCGAGCGGTTCGCCGCCCTGCTGAGCGAGTTCATGGCCGACTGACGGGCCTGCCGGGGAGGGCCACCTGGGTGCGGGAGCCGGCTCAGCGGCATACGGCAGCCGCTTCCCGACGTGATGTCGAAACCTCGGTGCGCTGCTCGACGGGACGGTGACAGGCTGGGACCCACCCGGCCCGCACCCAAGGAGATCGCCATGCGCTACCTGATGATCCACAAGCTGGACGAGAGCATCCCGGAGGCTTGGAACCCGAGTCCTGAGTTCATCGAGAAGATGGGCGCCTACATGGAGGAGGTCCAGGCCTCGGGCGTCCTCCTCGCCGGCGAGGGCGTCCACCGGAGCAGCGAGGGGGCCCTGATCCGCAAGGATGCGAAGGGTGTCTCCGTCACCGACGGCCCGTTCTCCGAGGCGCGCGAGGTCATCGGTGGCTTCGCCCTGGTCAACGTCGCCGACAAGGCCGAGGCCATCGAGTACGGCCGCCGCTTCGCGGAGCTCTTCCCCGAGGTCAGCGTCGAGATCCGACGCGTCGTCGAGGAGGAGGACCTCGCCGAGCTGCTCGGCGACCAGACGGCAGGGTGAGGAACCGCCGTCGGGCGCCGCGCGCCTGAGGCCCCACCTCCCCATCCGTGACGTCCACCCCACCGCCCGCCTAGGGTCGGTGGGGTGAACATCATCTTCGTCGAGCCGGCCTTCCCGGCCAACCAGCGCCGCTTCGTCCACGCGCTCGCGTCGGTCGGTGCGGACGTCTACGGCATCGGCGAGTCCGAGGAGGCCCACCTCGGGGACGAGCTGCGCGCCGCCCTGCGGGGCTACGTCCGCGTCGGCTCGGTGACCAACGTGCAGCAGCTCATCGACGCGGTTCGTCACGTCCAGGGCCAGGTCTGGGTCGACGCGCTCGAGGCCACGGTCGAGGCCCACACCATGCCCGCCGCCCAGGCGCGCGAAGCGACGAACATCCCCGGCACGAGCGTGCGCACCACGTGGCTGTGCCGGGACAAGCCCTCGATGAAGGAGGCGCTCCGGGCCGCCGGCGTGCCCACCGCTGCCTCGGCCGCCGTCGACTCCTCAGCCGAGGCGAAGGACTTCGCGGACCGGGTCGGCTACCCGCTCGTCGTCAAACCGCGCGCCGGGGCGGGGGCCCAGGGCACGGTGCGCGTCGACAGCGACGACGACCTCGCCCGGGTCCTGCACCGCTTCGGCGACGAGGGAGCGACCTCGCTCGCCATCGAGGAGTTCGTCGAGGGGCACGAGGGCTTCTACGACACCATCACCCTGGACGGCCGGGTCGTCCACGACTGGGCGACCCACTACTACCCCAACGTCCTCGAGGCGATGCGAGACCGGCGAATCTCGCCGCAGTTCATCACGACGAACCGCCTCGACGACCCCGCCGCCGGCCCCTTCTACGGCGAGGTCCGTGAGCTGGGGCGTCGCGTCATCGAGGCGCTCGGCATCGAGACGTCAGCGACCCACATGGAGTGGTTCTACGGGCCGAAGGGGCTGCGCTTCTCCGAGATCGGTTGCCGCCCGCCGGGGGTCGGCGCCTGGGACGTCTACTCCGCCGCCAACGACGTCGACGTCTACCGGGAGTGGGCGAGCGTGATCACCCACCGCCGCCCGGAGCGACAGCTGTCCCGGGCGTATGCCGCTGGGCTCGTCGCGCTCCGACCTGACCGTGACGGTGTGGTGACGGGCTACGACGGCATCGACGAGATCCAGCAGCGCTACGGCGAGTGGATCCTCGACGGGCACTTCCCGCCCGTGGGACAGGCCACCCAGCCGGTCGAGGCCGGTTACCTGGCCAACGCCTACGTCCGGCTGCGCCACCCGGACTACGACGCCGCGCGCGCGATGCTCGACGACGTCGGGCGCACCATCACGGTCCACGCCGGCTGACGTCGGGACGACCGGTGACGACGATCCTCCTGGGGCCACAGCGCTTCACGACCACGGTGCAGGCCGTCCTCCGTGGCCTCGGCGGGGACGGACCGGTAGCCGTGGTCAACGCCGGCTGGGAGGAGCGCGAGTCCGACGACGGCGAGCTGCGGGGCCTGCTCGACGACCGGGCCGTGAACGTCAGCCTCTACCAGCGGGCCGTGGAGCTGTTGGGGGCCGACCATGAGCTCCGGGCCGCCGTCCTCGAGCACCGCGCCCGCCACGCCGAGCTGCGCACCTACTACGGCATCCGGCTCCAGGCCGCCTGGGACACCGTCTTCGCGGTGCGGCGCCGGTCGTCGACGCACGGCCTTGCCGAGAGCGCGCTGCAGTCCGCGATGCAGGCCTTGCGCGACGTCGACGACTGGTACGCCTACGAGGTCGCGCGCATCGTGGAGACCACCGCGACATCCCAGGTCGTGCTGGCGAGCGAGGGCCTGGCCCAGCACCGCCGCGAGGTCGGCGAGATCCTCGAGCGTGCAGCCGTCGTCGTCGTCGCAGGCGGCCACGTCGGGATCCTCATGGAGACGCTTCGGCTCCTCGACGTCGCCATCCCGACGCACACACCAGTGATCGCGTGGTCGGCCGGCGCGATGGCGCTGTGCGACCCGGTCGTGCTCTTCCACGACTTCGCTCCGCAGGGAGTGACCGCCCCCGAGGTCCACGACCGTGGCCTGGGCCGGCTGCGCGGGGTCATCCCACTGCCGCATGCCCGGCGCCGCCTGGCGCTGGAGGACCGGGAACGGATGGCCGTCTTCGCGGACCGGTTCGCCGCACACCACCTGGTCCCCCTCGACGACGGCACGGTGGTGCACTTCGCCGATGAGGACGCCGGGCGCGCGGGGCGCGCGGGGCGAGCGGGGCGCGCGCCGCTGCCCGACGGGACACGCCACGTCAGCCTGGATGGTGCCATCGTCAACCGGGAGTCCTCGTGACCGCCCGCCTCGCCATCAACCGGCTGCGAGACCGGGAGCCGCTCGACGGGGCGGCGGTCGACCGATTCCTCGCCCGGCACGGCTCGCCCATCATCGAGGGCGAGCGGGCCACCTTCCTGTGGCGGGGCGAGGCCGAGGCGGTTCGCGTGCGCCACCGCGTCGTCGGGCTGCCCGACCCGCTCGGGATGAAGCGGCTGGCCGGGACCGACCTCTGGGCCGTGACGACCGTGCTGCCCGAGGGGTCACGCGTCGAATACCAGATCGAGATCCGGCGGGGGGAGCAGTACGAGCAGTTCAACGACCCGCTCAACCCGCGGCTGGCACACAGCCCGCTCGGGTCCTCGTCCGTGTGCGCGAGCCTCGGCTACCGCGTCCCGGAGTGGGTCGGCTTCGACCCTGAGGCCCGGCCCGGCCGGCTCGTCGAGGACGTGGTCCGGAGCAAGGCCCTGCGGCGGGACCAGCCCATCCACGTCTATCTCCCGGCCCGCTTCAACCGGGCCCTGCGCTACCCGCTCCTCGTCGTCCACGACGGCTCGGACTACCTCAACTTCGCGGACATGAAGACCGTCCTCGACAACCTCATCCACCGGCTCGACGTGGACCCCCTCGTCGCCGTCTTCGTGCCGCCGGTCGACCGCCTGCGCGAGTACCCCGACCACGCGCCGCACGCCCGGTTCGTCGCGCGCGAGCTCGTCCCGCTCCTCACGGAGCGGCTCCCGCTCGTCGACGCTCCTGAGGCCCGTTGCCTCATGGGCTCGAGCTTCGGCGGGGTCGCGTCGCTGTCGACGGCGGTCCGCTATCCCGGATTCTTCGGCTCGCTGCTGCTCCAGTCCGCCTCGCTCGTGTTCACCGACATCGGCTTCGAGCACGGGGGTGGGCCGGCCTTCGACCCGGTGGTCAAGTTCGTCAACCGCTACCGGGCCAGACCGACCGCGGTGGTCGAGCGCATCTATCTCTCCTGCGGCGTCTACGAGCCGCTCATCACCCCGAACCGGTCGATGATCCCGGTCTTCCGGCAGACCGGGATGCAGGTTCGCTACACCGAGGCGCGCGACGGTCACAACTGGGAGAACTGGCGCGACCGGCTCGGCGACGGCCTCTCCTGGCTCTTCCCGGGACCGCAGAAGTTCGTCTACGAGTAGGAGACTGCCGCCATGAAGACGAGCGACCGGTGGTACTCCGACCGCCTGCGGACCGAGATCACCGTGGCGCGGTGGGGCACCTACGGCACGCCCGTCATCCTCTTCCCGAGCGCGGGCGGCGATGCCGAGGAGGTCGAGCGGTTCGAGATGATCGCGCACCTGGCGCCCCTCATCGACGCCGGCCGCGCGAAGGTCTACTCCTGCGACAGTGTCGCCGGCAGGGCCATGCTGGACCGGGTCGGGACTCCGGACCAGCGACTCGCCCTCTTCAACGCGTTCCACCAGGCGGTGGCCGAGGAGATCATCCCGGCGATCCACAGCGACTCCGGCGGCCCGTTGCCGGTCGTCGTGGCCGGCGCGTCGATCGGCGCCTTCAACTCGCTGGCGATGATCTGCCGTTACCCGCACCTGGTCGACTCGGCCATCTGCATGAGTGGCACGTACTCCATCGAGAAGTTCATCGGTGGACGATTCACCGACGACCTCTACTACAGCTCGCCGCTCCACTTCCTCCCCGGGCTCGAGGGGCCCACCCTCGACCTGCTGCGCCAGCGGATGGTCATCCTCGCCTCGGGCAGCGGTCAGTGGGAGGACGTCGGGGAGTCCTGGACCGTGGCGAAGGTCCTCGGGGCCAAGGGCATCCCGAACCGCGTCGATGACTGGGGGCCGGACTACAAGCACGACTGGCCGACCTGGTGGGAGATGCTGCCGATGTACCTCGACGACCTGCTGCCCTGACGTCGCCGTCCCGCCGGATCCCCCCGCCCGACGCCGGCCGCACGTCAGACGATGGTGAAGTTGGCCATCATCGCCATGTCCTCGTGCTCGAGGTTGTGGCAGTGCATGACATAGCGTCCCCGGTAGCCCTCGATCCGTGTGAGCACCTCGACGGCCCCACCCGGACGCAGGTCGACCGTGTCCTTCCAGCCGCCGTCACCGCCGACGACCTGCATCCGCAGGAGGTGGACGTGGATGGGATGGTGCACATCGCTGGTGAACCGCCACCGCTCCACGGTGCCGAGGGTCGGCCGGGCCACGTCCACGCCGCTGCCGAAGGTCACGCCGTTGACGGTCCACTGGTGCGCGAGGTCGTTGTGCCCGCTGTAGCCCGCGCTCGCGTGCGGGTCGCCTGCGAGGAGGCTGAAGTGGAAGCTCCGCGTCGAGACGGCCTCACCCGGCTCGATCTGCTCGAGGTCGGCGAGTCGCTCGGGGACGCGTGTGTCGTCCGACGGCACAGCCCGCGCCACGACGAACTGCATGATGCCGCCGACGACGTCAGGGTCGAGCCGGTCCCGCAGGGTCACGCGCGTCCCCACCGGCAGGCCGCCGAAGTCGACGACGACCTCGACGCGTTCGCCTTGCGCGAGGGTCACCGACGACCGGGGCCGCGGTCGGTCGAGCAGCCCCTGGTCCGTGCCGATCTGGGTGAAGGGCTGCTCGGAGCGGGCCCCGTCGAGGACCAGCTCGTAGCGTCGCGCCGAGGAGGCGTTGAGCAGGCGTAGGCGGTACCGCGCAGCGGCGACGTCGTGGACCGGCCACGGCGCCCCGTTGACGAGCACGACGTCGCCGAGCACCCCTCCCATGTAGCGGCGCTCGACGCCGGGGCGGGACCGGTCGGCGAAGAGGGCGGGATAGAGCAGCTCGGCGTCGGGGCCGAACGAGCGGTCCGCGATGACGAGGGGCAGGTCGCGATCGCCCGACGGCAGCCCCAGTGCCTCGTCGCGCTCGTCGTCGACGACGAACAGGCCGGCCAGGCCTCGGTAGACGTTCGGGCCGGTGAAGTCCATGGTGTGGTCGTGGTACCAGAGGGTGGCCGCCGGCTGCTCGAGCGGGTAGCGGTAGGTCCGCACCAGGGTGGTCGACTGGCCGCGGGGGCCCATGGCCGGCGGCTCCGCGACACCGAGGGGCAGGACGAAGTCCGTCGGGTAGCCGTCCGACTCGGGTGGGGTGTGCCCGCCGTGCAGGTGCAGCACCGTGGGCACTGGCAGCTCGTTGCGCAGCCGGAGCTCGAGCGGGTGCCCGGACCGGCCGCGGACCGTCGGACCCGGGAACGCCCCGTCGTAGCCCCACACCGCGGTCCGACGGCCGGGGAGGATCTCGACGTCCGCCTCGCGCGCCGTGATCGTGACCCGGTCCGTCCCTCTCGGAGAGCGGGTCGCCGTCGCCGTCGGCGGGATGGGGAGGGGGACCTGGAACCGTCGGGGCAGGGGAACCGCGCTCGGCAACAGCGTGCCGGTCGATCCCAGCGGCTGGCTGGCCGCCCGCCACAGGGCACCGGAGGCCACGGTCGCGGTGCCGAGCCCCAGCACGCCGAGCGCCTGTCGCCGCGTCACCGTCACGCTGCACCCCTCGTCCGTCGCGGCGACCAGGCCCAGCCGAGCAGTGCGAGGCCGGTCGCGACGATTCCGACGCCGAGCGGCAGGTGCACTCCCAGCGTCCGGGAGTACCCGGCCACGACCTGGATGACGACGAGCACGGAGAGGAGCGCCGTCACCGCGAGCGGGAACGCGCCGAGCCGCCCCGGACGCCACGCCAGCACCGCCGCGACGAGGACGACCCACGTCAGCGGGATGAGCATGGAGCCGATGTCTCCGTGCGGCTTGAGGGACTCGAAGGAGCCCTCGAGGAACCGGCCGGCGAGCAGTGGTTGCGCGACGAGGAGGGCGGCATACGGCACGAGGAGGATGCGCAGCAGCCAGAGGAAACCGGTGCGCGGCCCGCGACGGACGGGGGCCGTGGCCGGCCGCGTGGAGGTGGAGGTGGTCACCTGACGACGGTAGGAGGCGCGCGTCCGGTCGCGCGTCCGCGCTCGAGTCGGTTCCCGTTACGCATCTTGACGTATGCCGCTGGGCTTGCTGTGCGTCGTGACGAGGACTCCCAGCGTGGCCGGTTCGCCTTACGCTCGAATGGTGTGGATGACCTCGGGCAACGACGGCTCTGGCCGGACGACGGACCTCGTGCTCGGCGCGCTCACCTTCGTCACGGTCGCGATCCCGATGGCGACGAACCACCCCTCGCCCGGGGACCGCTCGGTCGATGCGTTCGCCTGGCTCCTGCCGGTGGTGCTCGCGGCCCTGTTGCTCGTGCGGCGGCGCTGGCCGGTCATGGTCATGCTGACGTCGGGTGCCGTGCTCCTCGGCTACTACGCGCTGCGGTACCCACCGGTGGGGCTCGAGCTGCCCCTGGCTGCCTCCTTCTACACGGTGGCCGAGGCCGGCCGGGTCTGGTGGGGCGTCGGCTACGGGCTGCTCCTCCAGGTGTTCGGGTTCGGCGCACGCCTGGCGCAGGGTCAGGACCAGCAGGTCCTCTTCGCGTTCGAGGCGCCACCCGCGATCGCCATCACGGCGGGCGCACTGGCTCTGGGCGACGCGACCCGGCAGCGGCGCCTGCACCGGCTCGAACGGGCGCGTGCCGAGGCAGCAGCCGCGCTCGAGCACGAGCTGGAGGCGGAGCGTCGCGTGGAGCAGGAGCGGGTGCACCTCGCGCGGGAGCTCCATGACGTGCTGGCGCACAGTGTCTCCGTCGTGAGCATCCAGGCCGGTGTCGCGGCAGAAGCCATCGAGGACGACGACCGGGCGGCCGCGGCCCGCTCCATCGCGTCGATCCGCAGTACGGCGAGCCGGGCGATGCGCGACCTGCGCGCGACCCTCGGCATTCTTCGCGGCGAAGCGGGTTCGCACGCCGATTCCGGGAACGGCATGGGGCCTCGGGGGGTCGGCAGGGCGCCGGTGGGCTCCCTCGAGCACCTGGAGACCCTGGCCGACACCGCCAGGGCCGCCGGGGTCGACGTCCGCGTGGAGATCGCCGAGGGCGCGCTGCAGGTCCCGAGCGCCGTCGACACGACGGCCTACCGGGTCGTGCAGGAGGCACTCACCAACGTGCTGCGCCACTCCGGTGCGTCCAGCGCAGCGGTCCGGGTGGCGCTCTCGGACGGTCACCTCGACGTGTGCGTCACCGACGACGGACGTGGACCGCTGCCCGGCCCGATCGGCTCCTCGGACGATGCGTCGCCCGAGGTCTCGGGAAAGGCACCCGGTGGAGCATCGAGCGGAGGGCACGGCCTGGTCGGTATGCGTGAACGGGTGGCCCTCGTCGGGGGGACGGTCGTCGCCGGACCCGCACCGGGCGGCGGCTTTCAGGTTCGGGCGAGGTTGCCACTGTGAGCGGTTCGTCGAGCGGCCAGGGCGCGGGGACCATCCGCGTCGTCATCTGCGACGACCAGGCCCTCGTTCGGGAGGGGCTGCGCGCGCTGCTCGACCGGGCTCCCGACATCGAGGTCGTCGGGGAAGCAGCTGACGGGAAACAGGGCATCCTCACGACGCGCCGCACCCGTCCCGACGTCGTCCTCATGGACGTGCGCATGCCCGGCCTCGACGGGATCTCCGCGACGGAGGCGATCCTCGCGGATCCGGACCTCGGCTCGGTGCGGGTCGTCGTGCTGACCACCTTCGACACCGACGAGCACGTCTTCGACGCCATCCGGGCAGGCGCGGCCGGGTTCCTGCTCAAGGACACGTCTCCTGACGCCCTGCGCGACGCCGTCCGCGTCGTGGCCCGCGGCGACTCGCTCCTGTCGCCCGCGGTGACGGCGCGGGTCATGGAGGCGGCCCGTTCGGGAGCAGCGCGACCGTCCGGGCTCGACCGGCTGGCGTCACTCACGCAGCGCGAACGCGAGGTCCTCGCACAGGTCGGGCGGGGCCTCAGCAACGACGAGATCGCCCGGGCGCTCTTCATCAGCCCGGCCACGGCGCGGACGCACATCGGCCGACTCCTCGCGAAGACGTCGACCCGCGACCGGGCGGGACTCGTCGTCCTCGCCTACGAGGCGGGCCTCGTCCGTCCCGGCGACACCTCCCCCTGACTCCCGACCCCCACACGTCGAGTGGCCCCGAATGCGCGGGGTGGGCCCGGCGTTTGTGGCCACTCGACGGGGAGGGGGGCGTCGAGTGGCCCCGAATGCGCGGGGTGGGCCCGGCGTTTGTGGTGC
>NZ_JAJJPG010000074.1:16162-18786 GCF_032907665.1 Intrasporangium sp. | reverse complement strand
GAGGACCTCGTCGAGCCACTGGTCGAGTGCCTCGTGAATCTGCTTGCGGGAAGCCAGCGTTCGCTCCCGGGTCTCCTCACCGGCACTCATCGTGGCCCGTGCGAGCAGCTCTCCAGCCACGCCCCGGGTCCAGCAGCTGAGCACCATGACCGCGTCACCCGGTCGCGACTCAGGGTCCGGGGCTACGGGGTTGTACATCGATGTCCTTCCGGGGTCGGCCCGTGGTCGGCGATGCCCGCGTCAGCGCGGCCCAGGAGCGAGCGTCCTGACGATTCTGTCCCACCGGACTCGCTGACGGAAGGGACGATTTTCCCCGGTCACGGTCCGGTCACGCTGCGGTCACGGTGGGTGCGCTCCACTGGCGCATCAGCTCTCACGGGGGAAGGAGGTGAATCCCAATGGACAAGAACCTGACGTATGCCGAGCTCGACACGGAGATGGTGTCCCTGCTCCCGTCCAAGGAGACGTTGTTCTTCAACTACAACTGGGCGAACATCTACGCCAGCAACTCCTCGGTCGCTCTCAACGCCGCCACTGTGCTCTCCCAGGCCAACAGTGCCGCCGTGCAGACGATCGTCGTGGGCCAGGGCTGACCGCCCTCCGTGGCGGGGCTCCCGCCTGATTGCGGGAGCCGCCGCCTGGGCCATCGTGATCACACGAGACCAGAAGGGAGGCGGCCCAGATGCACGAGGCAGCACCACTGGACCTTCGAGAGCTCGACGCGCAGAGCGTTGCTCTCCTGCCGAGACGCGACACGCTGTGTTACGTCGGGTGCGTCAACGTCAACACGGTCGTCGGGGTCAACCTGGCCTTCGCCATCAACGCGGCGTCGAACAACGCCACGGTCAACGCCGTGGCCGGCCAGTACCTCGCGATCGTCATGTAGGGCGCGTGACGGCGGGCGGGTCCTTGCGACGCGCCCGCCGTGCGTGTGGCCGCCGAGGCTGCCTGACGACACCGGTGACAGGAGGAGGGGGAATGGACGGAGCACAGGGCGGGGGATCCGCCCCTGCGATGGCAGCGCTTCATCCCACGACCGCTGCGCCGTCGGCCAACGGACCCACCTGGCGGCTGGCCAAGGGGCTGCAGCGCCTGGGACAGGTGCAGGACTCGGGCATCAGCGAGCCGACCTTCCTCGTGCGTCGAGCCGACGGCCAGACGATTCAGGTGTCCCGGCTGTTGCACCTCGTCCTGAGCACGGTCACGTCGGGGCGCTCCGCGCAGACCGTGGCAGCGATGGTGAGCCGGGCCTACGGACGAGAGCTGAGCCCCGAGGGCCTCCAGTACCTCGTCGACACCCGGCTCGGGCCGCTCGGGCTCGTCGTCAGCGACGGACGCACGAACCCTGCCTCGGCCTCGCTCGCGACCTCCCCGACAGGGACCTCATCGGGAGCCGTAACGTCGCCTGGCTCGCCGGCCCCGCCGGGGGCGCCGTCCTCGCCGGGGGCGCCGTCCTCGCCGGGCTCGCCGACACCCGGCGCCACGACGGGACCCCAACGGCGCACGCGCCTGCCCAAGGCCCGGCCGCTCCTCGCGCTCTCGCTCAAGGGCGTGCTCGTTCCCGCTGCCTGGGTGCCCCGGCTGGGACGGCTCCTCGCGCCCCTCTTCTGGCCGCCGGTCGTCGTCGCGGCCCTCGTCGCCGTCGTCGTCCTCGACCTGCGGCTTCTCGCCACGGGCGACCTCGCCGCCGCGCTCGTCGAGGTCCTCACCTCGCCGTCGCTGATGCTCGGTCTCTATCTCGTGCTCGCACTCGGTGGCCTCATCCACGAGAGCGGGCACGCCGCCGCGTGCAGCTACAGCGGGGGCCGACCCGGCGCGATCGGCTTCGGGGTCTACCTCATCTTCCCCGCGTTCTACACCGACGTCACGGACTCGTACCGCCTGAGCCGGACCGGTCGCCTCCGCACGGACCTCGGTGGTCTCTACTTCAACGTCCTGTGCCTCATCGTCCTGGCCGGCCTCTACCTCACGACGGGCAGCGGGCTCTTCCTCCTCGCCGCGTTCATCATGCACGTCGAGATGGTCCAGCAGCTGATCCCCGCAGTCCGGCTCGACGGCTACTACGTGCTCGCCGACCTGGCCGGAGTGCCAGACCTGTTCGCCCGGGTCGGTCCGGTCCTCCGCAGTCTGCGCCCGGGCGCGCCGCGGGATCCTCGGGTCGCCGAGCTGCGCCCCCGAGCGAGGCGCATGGTCATCGCCTGGGTCTGTCTCGTTGTGCCGACCCTCGTCGGGGGGACACTCTGGTTGCTGTGGAACCTGCCATTCATCGTTGGCACGAACATCGACGCGATCGCGCTGCAGGCAGAGCAGTGGGTCGCTGCCCGGGATGCCGGCGACGTCACGCTCGTGGCGCTCGCATCGATCTCGATCCTGTTTCTCGTCGTTCCCCTGATCGGCCTCGTCGTCCTGCTCGACCGGCTCGCCCGCGCCTTGTGGCGGCTCGTCGACCGACGACACCGCCGGACTGGTGCACGGCGTGACCGCCCGTCGACCCAGGAGCACGCGATGACCATGAACCACCAGCCCCTCGACCTCGACCCCTCCGGCGCCGGCCGCCGACTCAACGGCTACGTCCCGGAGGCCAGCGACCACCCCCACGACACCCCTGCCCGGGCCGAGAACCC
>NZ_JAJJPG010000074.1:0-16062 GCF_032907665.1 Intrasporangium sp. | reverse complement strand
AGAACCCGGCCGGGAACCTCACCGAGAGCCCCACCGACCACGACCCGCTCTCGCCGCGTCTCCAGGAGTCTCCCGAGACACCTCCCGAGGACTTCGACGACGGCGAGCTCGAGGCCGTCGAGCTCACGGCGGAGGCGTTCCGCGACGACCTCATGCTGCCGCCCGAGGCCCCGGTCCCGACGAGGGGCTGGCGGCGCCACGTCTACCAGCTCTCCGGCCGCACCATCAACCCCGGTCCCAGCCCTGAGGAGCGCAGGAGGATCGCGCTGGAGGAACGGCTGCGCGCCCCGATCGCCGGCTCGCACCGCATCGTCGTCATGAGCCGCAAGGGCGGCGTCGGCAAGACGACGATCACGTTCGCGCTCGGCAGCACCTTCGCGTCGCTGCGCGGCGACCGGGTCATCGCCGTCGACGCCAACCCGGATGCCGGCAACCTGGCCCACCGGGTGGCCCCACCCCACGATCGGGCGGTGACGGACGTGCTCGAGGACCTCGACCGGATCACGACGTATGCGCAGCTGAGGGAGTACACCTCGCAGGGCGCCGAGTCCCGGCTCGAGGTGCTCGCCTCCGACGACGACCCGCGCATCGGGATGGCGCTCGGGCGCAACCACTACCACCGGCTCATCGGCCTGCTGGACCGGTTCTACAACCTCATCGTGCTCGACACGGGCACGGGCATCCTCGACAGCGCGAACCAGGGGCTGCTCGAGGAGGCGGACCAGCTCGTCCTCGTGCTCCGGCCCGGTCTCGACGGGGGCCGAGCCGCAGCGCTGACCCTGGACTGGCTGGCGGAGCACGACTACCGCGAGCTCGTCAGACAGGCCGTGGTCGTCATCAACGGAGCGCGAGAGGGAGTCGGCGCTCCGATCGAGCCGATGGTCGAGCACTTCGAGCAGCGGTGTCGTCGCGTGGTCCGCGTTCCGTGGGACCCGGCCCTCGAGCTCGGTGCCCAGACGCGCTTGTCGGCCCTGCGCCCCGAGACGCGGGACAGCCTCGTGGAGATGACGGCCGCGGTCGCTGACGGCTTCGCCCTGGTCGGAGTGGACCAGTGAACGTCGCGAGGCGGGCGGCCGCCGTGGTGTCGGCCCTCGCCATCGTCGGGGGGACGGGCTGGTCGGCGGCGAGCAAGGCCGGCGACGACAGGGGCGCGGACCTGACAGCCGTGGCCATCGCCTCCGCCGCCGACCCGGCCGCGACCGACGACGCCTTCGGGGTGGCCCGGCTCGGGAGCGGCCGCGGCGTCTCGGCCGACGCGAGCGCGGGGGCCGACACGAACTGCGACGGGTGCACCTCGAGCGCCTCGGTGATGAGCGTCGTCTACGTCAACCACTCGCGCACCGTGGAGGTCGACAACCTCGCGACATCGGCGACGACCGGCTGCACGGACTGCTCCTCCGAGGCCGTCTCGCTGCAGGTCGTGGTCCTCCGCCGCACGCAGACGGTCGTCGCGAACAACCGCTCCCTGGCGGTCAACGCAGTGTGCGAGTCGTGCACGAGCTCGGCGGTGGCGCACCAGATCGTCGTCGTCGCCCCACGTGGCGGGCAGCTCAGTGCGAAGGACCTCGCCGCCCTGCGTGAGTGGGTGCGCGGGCAGGGACCGGCCTCCTCGTCGGCCGCCCGTTCGGCGCCGGAGCCATCCGCGAAGTCCTCCGCGAGGTCGCCCTCCACGTCGTCCCCGGGGTCTCCCGCGAAACAGGAGCTCGAGCAGCACCTCCGGCATGCCCTCGGACCCCTGACGACGCTCAGCTACAAGGAGGACGTCGACATCCGCTGAGGACGGGCGCGGGCAGCTGACCCAGCACACAGCTCCTCGAAAAGGAGGTATGCCGCTGAGCTCGCTCTCCGGCCAAAGGAGCCCCACGGCATACGGCTGGGGTGTTCAGGGGGAGAAGCGGGAGGTCAGCTCGGCACCGATGCGCGCCAGGTGGTCGCGCACACTCGGCGGGTCGAGGACGTCGATCAGACCGCCCCACCCGGCGAGGTTGCGTGCGAGGTCGAGGGGCGTGGGTGCCGCGACGCGGAGGCGGGTCCATCCGTTCGGGCCGCGTCCGTCGTCGCGGCAGTGCAGGCCGAAGCGGTCCCGCATGATCGGCACGAAGCGGTCCTCGACGAGCACCGTCGCCCAGGTCTGCGCCCGTCGCTGCTCAACGTGGTCGACGACCGCTGCCCAGGCCGCGTCGAGATCGAAATCCGTTGGGCGGTCGAAGGACTCGCCCGTCGGCTCGATCGACGTGACCCGGTCCACGCGGAAGGTGCGCTGCCCGCGGTCGGTGCCGGCGATGAGGTACCAGACGTCGTCCTTGTCCACGAGGCCGAGGGGTTCGACGAGGCGGTCGCTCGACACGCCGCGGGCGTTGGCATAGCCGAGCCGGACGCGCTGGCGGGCGACGACCGCGCCTTGGAGTGCATCGACGGGGGCGGGTCGCGACCGGGTCGGCTCGCTCCACCGGGCGGGGTCGACCGTCGTCGCCGTGGCTGCCGCCTCGGCGTCGGCGCGGAACGTCCGGGGCAAAGCCTGCACGAGCTTGCGCAGTGCCGCCCTGGCCTCGTCAGACGCGGCTGCCGCGGGCCCGACGAGGAGGAACAGCGCCTGTGCTTCGGGGGCCGACAGCCCGGACAGGTCGGTCCGGGCGCCGCCGACGAGCTGCCATCCGCCGCCGCGGCCCGCCTGGGGATAGACCGGGACTCCCGCGGAAGAGAGCGCCTCGAGGTCGCGTCGGGCGGTCGCCACCGACACCTCGAGCTCGGCCGCCACCTCGGCCGCGGTGACCCGCCCCCGCGACTGGAGCAGGAGCATCGTGGCGACGAGCCGGTCCGCGCGCATGCTCCGAGAATCGCATGAAAAGTGCTCAGAAGGTGAGCACTTTGGCCCGGAGCATGGAGATGTCAGCAGGTTTCACCTTCCATTCGCAAAGGACACGCCCCATGCTTCGAGGCCTCACCACCGTCACCTTCTTCGCCACCGACCTCTCCGCCGCGCGTGCTTGGTACACCGAGGTCCTCGGCATCGAGCCCTACTTCGTCCGGGAGCACGACGGCCGGGTCGCCTACCTCGAGTTCCGTCTCGGCGACTTCCAGCACGAGCTCGGCCTCGTCGACAGCAGGTTCGCTCCACACCCGCTGCCCCAGTCAGGAGAGGCGGCCGGGGCCGTCACCTACTGGGCCGTCGACGACGTCGAGGCGGCCTATGCCCGACTTCTCGAGCTCGGGGCGACGGCGCATGACCCGGTGACGCCGCGCGGACCGGGTTTCGTCACGGCGTCGGTCATCGACCCCTTCGGCAACGTGCTCGGTGTGATGTACAACCAGCACTACCTCGACGTCACGGCCTCGCTGAACGGAGCGGCCTCGCTGGAGTCGAGCACCGCCTGAGACCCCAGCCGTCGGTGAACGGCGAGCGCTGAGGGCTCGGTCAGGAGGCGGTGCCGTGGACTCACACACTGACCCGTCAGGCGGGTCAGTGTGTGAGCCCCGGTAGCCGGCGTCCGCAGGGGCTCCGGCCGATGGCGTTCAGACCGCCTTGACGGCGAGGACCGGGCAGGATGCCTCGAGCAGGAGCCGCTGCGCGGTCGACCCCAGTAGCAGCTTGCCGACGGGGGACCGGTGCCTGATGCCGATGACGAGCAGGCGCGCCCCCATCTCTTCGGCGAGTTCGAGGAGCGCGTCGGCGGGGTCGGTGCCGTGCTCGACGCGGCGGACCTCGTGGCTCAGCCCGGACTCGGTCAGTTCCGCCTCGACGCGGAGGAGCTGTTCCGGCGCGGCGCGGTGGGCATCGACGAGCTTGTCGTCGCGCGACATGTTGACCACGAGGAGCGCCTCGTCGTGCGCCTTCGCCTCGGCGATGGCCGCGGTGACGGCCGCCTCGCCCTGCGGGGACGGGATGTAGCCGACGACGATCGTCATGCGGAGACCTCCTGGCTGGCGCGGTCCGATCCTGGCCCGTCAACCCCGCTGCCGCCCGATCCGTCGCGGGCGCGGCGCACAACGCGGGCAAGGAGGGGCCAGAGGATGACGATGCCGATCGCGGCGTAGCACACCCACGCGACCGGGCCGCCGACGAGCCCACTGAGGTCGCCGCCCGAGAGCTGGAGGGAGCGTCGGCCGTGCTTCTCGGCGAGCGGCCCGAGGATGACGCCGATGATGAGCGGCAGCACGGGCAGACCGAAGCGACGGAGTGCGAAGCCGATGAGACCGAGGCAGAGCAGCAGGAAGAGGTCGAACGGCTGGGCATTGACTGCGTAGGCGCCCATCGTGGCGAAGAAGAGGATGCCCGCGTAGAGGTACGGGCGTGGGATCTGGAGCAGCCTGGCCCAGGTCGGTGCGAGCGGGAGGTTGAGCAGAAGCAGCATGGTGTTCCCGATGAAGAGGCTGGCGACGAGCGTCCACACGAGCAGGGGCTGCTTCTCGATGAGGAAGGGTCCGGGCTCGAAGCCCCAGCCCTGGAGGGCCGAGAGCATGATTGCTGCGGTCGCGTTGGTGGGGATGCCGATGGCGAGCAGCGGGACGAGCGTGCCTGCTGCCGAGGCATTGTTGGCGGCTTCCGGCCCGGCGACGCCCTCGATGGCCCCGTTACCGAAGTCCTCTGGGTGCTTCGAGAGCCGGCGCTCGGCGAGGTAGGAGAGGAAGGTCGGGACCTCCGCACCGCCGGCCGGGATCGCGCCGAAGGGAAAGCCGAAAGCTGTGCCCCGCAGCCACGGCCGCCAGGAACGACGCCAGTCCTCGCGGCCCATCCAGGGCCGGCCGACCGGGATGACGGCGGCGGCCTTGCGCCGCAGGTGCGCAGCGACCCAGAGAGCCTCACCGACCGCGAAGATTCCCACGGCCACGACGACGACGTCGATGCCGTCGGCGAGCTGTGGGATGCCGAAGGTGAGGCGCTGCTGTCCGGTGACGAAGTCGATGCCGACGACTCCGATGGTGAGGCCCACGAGCAGCGCAGCGAAGCCCCGTACGCGGGACGAGCCGAGAACGGCACTCGCACCGACGAAGGCGACCAGGAGGATGGCGAAGAGCTCGGGCGACCCGAGGTTGATCGCGAAGTCGACGACCTGCGGCATGACGAGGACGAGCAGGGCCGTGCCGATCGTCCCCGCGACGAACGACCCGATGGCTGCGGTGGCCAGGGCCTGTGCAGCTCGCCCCGACTTCGCCATCTTGTTGCCCTCGAGCGCCGTGACGACGGAGGCGGACTCCCCTGGGGTGTTGAGCAGGATCGAGGTGGTGGATCCGCCGTACATGCCCCCGTAGAAGATGCCGGCGAACATGATGAGGGCCTGGGTGGGCTCGAGGCCGTAGGTGATGGGCAGGAGCAGTGCGACGGTCATCGCGGGGCCGATGCCGGGCAGGACGCCGACCGCCGTGCCGACCGTGACGCCGATGAGGGCGAAGAGCAGGTTCATCGGGGTGAGCACGTGCCCGAAGCCCTCGAGCAGGTGGGCGAGGTTGTCCATCAGAGGATTCCCTTGAGGATGCCGGCGGGGAGGTTGACCCCGAGGCCGATGGCGAAGCCGTAAAAGGTGACCAGGCCCAGGACGACGCCGATGACCAGGCCGCGGAGATGGTGCCGGTTGCCGAGGGCGAACGCGCAGCCCCAGAAGAGCAGGCTGCCGGTGATGACCCAGCCGAGCGGGTCGATGAGCACGGCGCTGAGGCCGAAGACGGCGACGAGCAGGAGCACGGTCTTCCAGTCGGCCCGTCTGCCGAGGTCGACGTCCTCGCCGCTCTCGGCCTCGCCCACGCCGCCGCGCCAGACGTCGATCGCGTAGGCAGCGGCCGTGACGAGGAGCAGGATGCCGAGGACGATCGGGACCGGTCGCGGCCCGAGGGGGTCGTTGCTGCTCGTCACCTGGGGGATGCGCGCCGCGTCCGCCAGCAGGATGATGCCGAGCCCCGCGAGGGCCGCGCACACCCCGAACTGGGCGCGGTCCCCGCGGACGGCGGTGGCCTCCCGACGGTCCACCTGACGGTCGGGCATCGTCAGTCGACCAGCCCGAGCGTCGTCAGGGTCTCGGCGACCGCCGCGTCCTGCTCCGTGAGGAAGGTGCCGAACTCGTCCCCGGTGACGAAGGCATCGGTCCACCCACGCTTGGCCATCTCGTCCTTCCACGCCTGCGAGTCGTGCATCCTCGTCAGGGCGTCGACCCAGACCGCCTGGTCGGCGTCGGAGATCTCGGGCGGGGCCACGATGCCGCGCCAGTTGGTGAAGACGAAGTCGATGCCCGACTCCTTGAGGGTCGGCACGTCGGGCAGGGCGTCGATGCGCTCCTCGCTCGTCACGGCGAGGACCTTGACCTCCCCGGCCTTGACCTGGTCGAGGAACTCACCGAAGCCGCTCGCACCGAAGGCGATCTTGTTGCCGATGATCGCGGGCAGGAGCTCGCCGCCGCCGTCGTAGGAGATGAAGGAGACCGTCTTGGGCTCGATGCCGACCGCTTTGGCGAGCTGCATCGGGAGCAGGTGGTCGGGACCGCCCGGGGACGACCCGCCACCGACGTTGACCTTCGCCGGGTCCTTCTTCCACGCGTCGATCAACGATCCGATGTCGGTGAAGGGCGAGTCCTTCGACACGACGACCGCGCCGGCCTCCTCGATGAGCTTGGCGATCGGGGTGGTGTCGTTGAGGGTGGCCTGGGACTTCTGCGTGTAGGCCGCGCCGACGACCCCGAGACCCATCTGCATGGCCAGCTTGCCGTTGCCCTTCTCGTTGACCGTCCGCTGCAGGCCGACCGTGCCGCCGGCTCCGGGAAGGTTGAAGACCTGGACCGTGCCGGTGATCTCCTCGGCTTCCATCACCTTGGCGACGGTGCGGGCGGTCGTGTCGTAGCCGCCACCGGGGGAGTTGGGCACCATGATCTGCAGACCCGTCGCCGGAGCGGCGTTGCCGCCGGTGGCGCCGCCCGCCCCGGCGTCCTGGCCCGCGCCGTCTGCGGTCGCTCCGCACCCCGAGAGCGCGAGCGCCGCGGCTGTGAGCCCGGCGGTGACCAGGGCTGGGGTCCGGACCATCGTGCGGGCCATCGTGCGGGGTGTGGTGAGGGGAGTGGAGTGAGCTCTCATCGTTGAGGCCTCTTTCGCGTCATGGGGAGGAACGGCATGATCGTGTCTCGCGTCACGCGTCGTGTCGCCCTTGTGTCACCAATGAAGGTTGAGTTCGTTGTGGTCATGCGCAGACTGCGTCGCGTCACGCTTGCGGGGCAGCTGCTCGTCGCCCAGCTGGCGATCCTGCTGACCGTCCTCGTCGCGGTGGCCTTCGTGTCCCTGGCCCAGTCTGAGGCAACGTTCACCCGCACCGAGGGGCGCCGGGTCTTCGCTATCGCCGAACAGCTCGCCAGCACCCCGGTCGTGCGACAGGAGCTCGCTCCGCCACAGGTCATTCACGCGCTGCCCACCGTCATTCAGGGGACCATCACGCAGTACGGCCTGTCGGTCGTGTCGATTGCCGATGCGGAGGGCGTGGTGCGCACGTCGTCCGACCCGACGTCGGAGGAGGACCTGCTCACCTTCGGGTCTCCAGCGGTCCGCCAGGGAGCCAGCTGGACCGGTGCGATGGACCTCACCGGCCGCAGGATGCTCGTCGCGCAGACCCCGGTGCTCTTCTCACCGCGGGTCCCGCCCAACCAGAGCGATCCGCCGGTCGGCACGCGTGTCGGCACGGTCATGGTCGCGGTCGAGATGCCGTCGATCGTGGACCGGCTCCGGGGTGCCTCGTCCTACCTGCTGACCTACCTCGGTATCGCGCTCGCGCTCGGCGGACTGGGGTCCTGGCTGCTCGCCCGTCGGATCAAGCGGCAGACCCTGGGGCTGGAGCCGCACGAGATCACCGGACTCGCGGAGAGTCGGGAGGCGACGCTCTCCGGCCTCGCCGAGGGCGTCGTCGCGCTGGACACAGCGAACCGGATCACCTTGGTCAACAACGTCGCTCAGCGACTCCTCGACCTGCCCGAGCAGGCCGTCGGCATGGCCGTGTCCGACCTGTCGATCGGGCCACGGCTTCGGGACGTCCTCCTGGGCGTGACGGGGGACGAACGGGACCAGGTCGTCCTGCGCCGTGGACGCGTCCTCGTCATGAACCGCATGGAGGTCGCCAAGGACGGTCGACGCCTCGGCTCGGTGACGACGCTTCGGGACCGCACGGAGCTCGCCCAGCTCGAGCGCGAGCTGGGCTCGTTCCGCAGTACCACCGAGCTGCTTCGAGCCCAGGCCCATGACTTCGCCAACCAGCTGCACACGATCTCGGGGCTCATCCAGCTGGGTGAGTACGACGAGGTGGTCCGCTACGTCGACTCCGTGAGCCAGTATCGAGCCCAGCTCGACCTCACGCTGGCGCGACGGGTCAAGGACACCGCCGTCTCGGCGCTCATCATGGCGAAGGCGTCCCAGGCGACCGAGCGTCGGGTGGAGCTGAGGGTCTCCGATGACACCGCGCTCGGCCGCCTCTCATCCCCCGACTCGGCCGACCTGTCCGCAGTGGTGGGCAACCTCGTCGACAACGCCGTCGACGCGGCGGCCTCCGGGGCGGGCGACGCACGCTGGGTCGAGCTGGCGATTCACCAGGACGCGAGCAACCCGACCAGCACGGTCGAGGTCGTGGTCTGGGACTCGGGGCCGGGTGTGGCGCCCGAGCTGGTCACCGAGGTCTTCACGCACGGCTTCACGACGAAGGCGGCCGAGGCCGGAGAGCGCGGTATCGGCCTGGCGCTGACCCGGCTGATCTGTCAGCGCCGTGGTGGCGAGGTCGAGGTGGAGCGCACCCCGTCCGGCGCCAGGTTCATCGCGCGCCTCACCGTGGAGCCCGTGTCGGTCGAGCCCGTCGCCGCCCTCAAGGAGCACCAATGATCACGGTCCTCGTCGTCGACGACGACTTCATGGTTGCTCGCATTCATCGCGGGTTCGTCGAGCAGACAACAGGATTCGAGGTCGTCGGCACAGCCAGCTCCGGCGTGGAGGCGCTGGACCTCGTCGCCCGGCTCAAGCCGGACCTGGTCCTCCTCGATCTCTACCTGCCCGATCTCTTCGGTCTCGAGGTGATCGCCCGGCTCCGGGCGGCGGGGGAGACCTGCGACGTCCTCGTCATCACGGCGGCGAAGGAGGCCGACTCCGTGCGGGCCGCCGTCCGCCACGGTGTCGTGGGCTACCTGCTCAAGCCGTTCTCCCGCGCGCACCTCGAGCAACGACTCACGGCGTATGCCGCTGAGCGCACTCGCGCTCTCGACGCCGGGGAGCTGACGCAGGACGAGATAGACGCCGCCTTCAGCTCGGGCGGAGTCAAGCGACCCGCTGCGGTGTCACTCCCCAAGGGGCTGTCCGCCGAGACGGCGGAAGCGGTCCTTCGCGCTGTCACGTCTGCTGGCGACTCGATGTCCGCCACGGAATGTGCTGGGGCTGTGGGCATCTCACGCGTCAGCGCGCGGCGCTATCTGGAGCACTTTGTGGCGAGCGGTGTCGTCGAGGTTTCCCTGCGCTACGGCGCCACCGGTCGCCCCGAGCGTCGCTACCGCCCCCGCTGACTGGCAAGCATGTGCCGGGCAACGAGGCCTCGGCGTGGCCACCGGGTCGATGAGCTCGCGTCACGACTCCGTCAGCGGTCGAGCGGCAGCCAGCTCGAGTCGTGTGCCGCCGGCTCGCGCCCCTTACAGGTGCCCACGGGCGCAGGCAACAACATGGGCCAGGTCGAGGCCGTAGGTCGGACCGCCAGCAGCCGCATACGTCTCGAGCCGTCGGATGCCGCGCTCCCTCAGAGCCTCCGCCCCCACGTCGTTGCCGCGCGCCTCATGCGTCAGGCTGACGCAGAGCTGCGCCAGGCCCTGCCACAGGTCGCGCTCCTCGTCAGGTCCAGCCTTCCAGCGTGCCTCAAGGACCTCGTGAGCAGAGAAGGCCCTTCCCTCGTCGACGAGCCGTCGCGCCATGGCCACCGTCTCGAGTGGCGGCAGGGGCTCTTCCGGGACGGGCTCGACGCCAGGCGTGCCGTAGGGCAGCGGCCGTCCCAGGGCATCCCGGGGCCGGGCCTGACGCGGACGACCGGCCGCGTCACGATCGCGGTCGGGGGTCACAGCACGCTCCGACTCGGAGGGGAGACGGACTCGAACGTCACGTTCCGATCCTAGGTCGCTGGGCCAGGTGCGGGTGGGTTCGCACGCGCTGGGCTCGCCCTCTCCAGCGTCGGGATGGCGTCATCGGGACGGCTCGAGGGGGCGCAGGTGCTGGACGATGGTGTTTCCGATGGCGTGCATTCCGCGCAGGACCTGGCGCGCCAAGGCGGGATCGTCGGCACGTTCGGCATCCCAGTTCGCGATGGCCGCCCAGGCGACCGTCCGTCCGTCCACGGTCGCGGCGCCCACGTCGGCCCGGACGCCGGCGTCGGTCCCCGTCTTGTTCCAGTACCGCAGCCCTCCACCGAGGGATTCATGGTGTGCCAGCGGGTCCAGCCCCAGGCGCTCGACGAAGGCGGCGCCGACCAGCGACTGGTCGACACCGGCCGACAGCCATTGCCGCACCAGTCGATCCGCGTCCGAGCCCATCGCAGCGCCTCGCATGATGCGGCTCGCGAGCCAGGACAGCTCGAGCGTCGTGCCCACCGAGAGGGTCGGCGGCTCAGTGGGGCCGCGCTCGCCCCGGACCTTGTCGTGCAACGCGGTCCGCATCAACCCCAGCGAGGCAGTCGCTCTCGCCACGGCCTCGAGGCCGATCCTCCGCAGCAGCACGTTGGTCGCGAGGTTGTCGCTCACGGCGCCGACGAGGCCGGCGACGTCCGACAGCGGCAGGGTCTCGGAGGAGAGGGTGTGCCACAGGCCCGAGTCCTGCACCCAGTCCTCGGGCGTGCGTTTCAACGGCTCGTCCAGCGCCATCTCGCCGTCGACGACACTGCGCGCGACCGCCAGGAGCAGGAGGATCTTCCCGACCGAGGCCGTGCACAACGGCAGGTGGGCGCGGGGTGAGCTCAGCGGCATACGGCGGCCGTCGACACGCAAGGTCACGGACCACGAGACGCCACCTTCGAGCGTGAGGCCGAGCTCCATTGCTAGTGAATCGACTTCAGCCAGGCGACCAGCTCCGTCGACACTGCGTCGGGAGCCTCCTCGGTGAGGAAGTGGCCGGCTTCCGGAATCGTGACGAAGCGGTAGTCGCCGGGCACGTACCTGCCGGACCCGCGCGTGGGGCCGATGAGGACGCAGCGGTCCGCCGCACCATGCAGCTCGAGGACCGGGACGCGGATGGGGTGGCGGATGCGGCGCATGAAGAACGGGCCGTCGGGGCGGAGCTGGGAGCGGCCCAGCCACCGGTAGTGCTCGGCAGCCGAGTGGGCGACGAAAGGGATCCTCATCGCGTCGCCGTAGCGCGCCACGTCCTCAGCGCTGGGGAAGGGCCCGTCCTTGGCGGACCAGCCGCGCAGGAGGCTCTCGACGTAGTCGTGGGAGCGCGTCATCTCGCGCTCGGGACCGAACGGCTTCTGGAGGGAGACGATCCATCCGGACGCGGCGCGCTGCCTCCGGTCGAACCAGGACGCACGACGCATCACGCGCGGGTGCGGCATCGACAGCGACGCGACAGCGGCCGTGACGTCTGGTCGCAGCACGGGCATCGACCAGGCGATCCATCCCCCGAGACCCTGGCCGATGACCGTCGCGCCCGTCTCGCCCAGGGCCCGGATCACCGAGGCGGCATCGAGCGTGGCCATGTAGGTGTCGTAGCCGCGCGGCGGCTTGTCCGAGCCGCCGTAGCCGCGCAAGTCCATCGCTGCGACGCGGAAGCCGGCGTCGGCGAGCGCGACCATCTGGTGCCGCCAGGCGTACCAGAACTGCGGGAAGCCGTGGAGCAGCAGGACAAGCGGTCCCTCGCCGAGCTCGGCGACGTGGAATCGCGCGCCGTTGGCGGCCACATAGCGATGCTGCCAGGGCCCGTCTATCTCGACGAAGGCAGCATCGACCGGCATGAGGTGGAGGGTAGCGGGGATGTCAGGCGTCGGGGGTGCTGTCGCGTGACGCGCTGGTGGCGGGAGGGGCGCCCGGCGAGGACGCCACGGCTGGGGTGGCGGCCGCGGACGGCTGCGCGGGAAGGGGTGCGGTCGCTGGGCGGTCCCAGTCCGGGCGGGGAGCCGGGGGCATCGTGCCCGGCGCCGCAGTCGCGCCCTTGAGCGCGGTCATCGTGTGCTGGGCCTCGGCGATGGCCTTCTTCGGCGTCGGGTCGACCGTCTTCATCTTGCGGATGCCGAGCATCGCGAGAATGCCGGCGACGAGCAGCATGAAGACCGTGATGATGAGGTAGGCCGCCCACCGGGGCAGCCAGATGTCGATGACCTCGACGAGGGTCGTGAAGACGAAGTAGACCGAGTAGAAGCCGATGACGGCAGCCGCGGCGAGCAGCCCGCTGCCCTTGCCGGCCTTCTTCAGCTGGGCCGAGACCTCCGCCTTGGCCAGCGCGATCTCCCCGCGGACCAGCGTCGAGATGTCCTGCGTCGCGGACGCGACCAGCTGGCCGAGCGTGCGCTCCTGCCGGGGGTCCGTGCTCATCGGCTCACTCCTCCACGTGATCGGCTGCGCGCGAGGCGCTTGCTGCTTGCCACCCTACTGTGCCCCCGTCGCACCGGATGTGCGCCGCTGCCGCGTGTGAGGTGGGTCGCTGCCTGTTCCGTACCCCATGGCCGGCGAAGTGATCGCCGCCCCGTCCCGAGCTCTGTGCCCCAGCAGGTCGGCCTCCCCTCCGGGCTGCCGGAGCACTGAGCATTGAGATGCGCGACACATCAGGCGATCTCGTGAGCGTGGGCGCAGCTCCTGTGCCGGAGGTCACTCTCCGTTTGCCGGACAAGGCGTGCGTACCAACGGAATGTGAGAAGTGGCTGGTGAATCATCGGGCGGTCTCAGCCAGAGTCCTGCACCACCATCAGCCGCACAGTTGCGTCGCTGATGCGGCGCGGCATGGAACGATCATGAATGCGCACACCCTCAGGGGGCATTCGTAGCCGCAGTGGCCGCCGTCGCACTCGTTGCGCCGCAGGTCGCGGTGGCCGAGGAAGACGCTCCCACGGAAGACACCCTCTATTCCGATCTCTACGTCGCACTGCGCGCTGAGGACGGAACCCCGGTGCTCGTCGACTACGAGGTCACCGACGAGGACGGCACGACGATCGAGTACTGCGTCCAGCCGATCTCGTACACCTTGATCCCGGGCATCGACCCGGTGACCAACCCGGTCGACGGCCGAGACGTCTGGCTCGTCCCACTCCAGGGTGAGCTCGTCGATCCCCCCGAGCCGCTCCCGGACGAAGAAGAAGTCGGGCCCTGCGACCCGCAGGTCGACTACGCCGCCTACGTGTCCGAGGCCGAGCTGGAGCGGCTCAACCTCGTGCGGACCTCGCCCGAGACCATCGCGCGCAAGCTCAGTGAGGTCGAAGCCAAACTGACCGCAGCTCTCGTGCTGGGCCTCGACGGGGCCGGACGGATCACGACCGACGGTGTGGCCATCGATGCCGGTCCCGAACATGCGGCGATGTACCAGGAGCTCATGAAGACCGGCACCCTGCCCGGACTCGAGGGCCACGACGAGGTGATCGCCGGACCTCCGGCGTACATCGACCCGTTGGACGCGTGGATGCTGTCGGGTGTCTCCATCGGTGCCGCCGCCAGCAAGGCGGTGCCGATCACCATCGACACCGTGCTCTACTACAACCGGATCATCCCCTTCCCGCCGGCCGGCTGGACGCCTCCGGCAGACTGGCCCGTCGAGTTCAACCAGTCCGCCGACCCCAACCCGGCAGATGGAGTGGACGTCCCGGACGAACTGTTCGTCGACTACTCGAACTTCACGTACACCCGGTCGGACTACTTCAAGGGGAGCGTCACCTGGCTGGACATCCCGTCGCTGACCTGGTTCGTCGACCGGATCCTCGACGTGGTGCCGTTCACCAACCTCACCGCAGAGGCTGACATCGATGACGTCGAGCTCACCGGCGTGCTGGGCTATGCCCAATGGGTCGACGACGTGCGAGCAGTCATCAACTACTACCACGACAACGATGTCGTCGAAGGCTTCTACTTCGACATCATCGGGCAGGACACCACGGACGAGCAGAAGGCCCGCCTGCTGGACCCCGACGCGGTCAACCGAGTGGGCGGTGTCGACCGGATCGAGACGGCCATCCTTCTCTCGCAGGAGCGCTTCGAGGCCGACGAGGCCGGGTCAGTGGTTCTGGCCCGCTCGGACGACTACCCGGACGCTCTCACCTCGGTGCCGTTGACCAAGAACGTCAATGCCCCGCTGCTGCTGACGAAGTACGTGCTCGACCCGCGGGTCGCTACCGAGATCGACCGCGTGCTGCCCGACGGAGCCACCGTCTACATGATCGGTGGCCCGAACGCGCTGGCGCTGTCTGCCGAGAACGCGCTGAAGGCCATGGGCTACACCGTGGAGCGACTGGCCGGTGACGACCGGTACGAAACCGCAGTAGCGGTGGCGGACCGCGTCGGTGACCCTCTCAACATCCTGATGGCCACCGGGCGCAACTTCCCCGACGCGTTGTCGGCGGGACCTGCGGCTGCGTGGGCACACGGTGTCGTCGTGCTCACGGCGGACGGCGTCATGCCGGACGTGACGGAGGACTACCTGGCCGCGCACCCGGACGCCATCACCTACACCATCGGTGGCCCCGCGAGCGCTGCTGACCCGTCGGCCACCCCCGTCGTTGGCGATGACCGCTACGAGACCGCGAAACTCGTCGCCGAGGAGTTCTTCGAGTTCCCGATGGGCGTGTCCATCGCTTCCGGTGTGACCTTCCCCGACGCCATGTCCGGTGGCGCGGATGCAGCTGCCCAGGAGTGGCCGCTGCTGCTCACCAAGCCGGACTACCTGTCTCCTGACACCCGGACCTACATTGCCGAGCACCCCTCGGTCGTGATGGTCGACGTGTATGGCGGCGTGGCTGCCATCGCCGATGTCGTGATCGCCCAGATCTACGACGCCCTGGCGCGGTGAGGTCAGGCAGGTCCAGCGACGCCCCCGGGTTCACCCGGGGGCGTCGCCCATTCCACGGCGGCGGTGCCGGTCCCGTGGTCCTCGGGGGGCCTCGGTGGTCCTCGGGGGGCCTCGGTGGTCCTCGGGGGCTCAGTGGGCCTGCCGAGTGAAGCGGCCGACGAGGGTGGCCGTGGCCAGCGTGTGGGGCTGTGCCGCTGACATGAAGGCGTCGAGGGGAGCGCCGTCCGGGACGTCGAGGCGCTCGACGTCCAGGGCGTAGAGCGTGAACTCGTAGTCGTGTGTGCCCGAGGGCGGGAACGGTCCCGCATAGGGGCGGACCTGCCGGGCACCCGGGGGCATGGCGCCGGAGGCAGCGCCCTCGTCGAGGGCGCTGGTCGTCGCCGGGAGCTCGCACACCATCCAGTGGATGTACCCCTGGGCGACCGGGTGCCAGTCGACCACGGTCAGGGCGAAGGACCTCGTGCCGGCAGGTGCGTCGGTCCAGGCGAGCTGCGGCGAGGTGTTGTCGGCGCGCTTGCCGTACTTCTGTGGGATCTCCTGCGACGGGGCGAAGGAGGAGGACGTGAGCTGCATCCACATCACCTCTGTGACATCGGGGTCTGGGTCGGGCTCCGCGTGTGGGCCTTGTGGGGGTCCTCTCATCGTGACCCGATCACCGCCACGGCGCGACCCTTCAGATCGCGACGGCTACGGCGGGGGCCTGACGCTGGCACAATCGGTCGTGCCTTGGGTCGCTCACGGGTGAGCCCTGGGTCCGGACCGGCCATTGGGGGGACCGGAGGCAACGCGCGACCAGGGCGGGGTAGCGAAGAGAATGAGCGATCGGCCGGGGACGGAGCGTCATCAACGCACCGTGACCACCGCGGATGGCGTGGCGCTGGCCGTGCACGTCCACACTCGCCCGGGAATGGGGCCGCACGTGCCGACGGTGGTCCTCGCCCATGACTGGGGCTTGACGCACGCGTGCTGGGCCTACGTCGTGACCGGGTTGGCGCCGTCCGGGCTCCGCGTCGTCACCTGGGACCAGCGCGGCCACGGCCGATCGGGGCTCGGCATGCAGCGGGCGGTGCTGGACGACCTCACGATCGACCACTTCGG
>NZ_JAJJPG010000073.1:16658-18831 GCF_032907665.1 Intrasporangium sp. | reverse complement strand
CCCGTTCTCCGAGCACTGGCGGCTCTCGCTCGCCGAGGCGCAGCACCTCCAGCACTCGATCATGGGCTACCTGCCCGGCTTCTCGACGCCGCGGATCGTCTGCGACGTGCCGTTCGTCGGCAAGCGATGGGTCCACCAGCAGGACGAGTACGACACGGAGCGCGGCATCTCGTACTGGCGCAAGAACTACCGCACCTCGATCGAGGGCGAGGACACCGAGGCGCTCTCTCGCGAGTACGTCTACTACGACCCGATCTACACGCTGCCGGAGACGGGCCAGCAGTGGTGGCGTGACGCCGTGAACCACGACGAGCTCATCGTCGACGCGAGCGAGCGCGCCGCGGCGAGCCGGTCCGTGTCCGAATCCCAGCTCGTGTGACGTGCGCCCCCGCCTCGGGCGTCCACGGCCCCTGCCCGGCGGCCCCTAGACTGCCGTCGTGACAGCCAAGCCTCCCTCCCGCATCCGGATGCCCCGCGCCGCGCGTGAGGCGCAGATGCTCGAGGTGGCGGAGCGGGTCTTCGGCGCACGCGGGTTCCACGCGACGACCATGGACGAGATCGCCGAGCACGTCGGCGTGACCAAGCCCCTCATCTACGACTACTTCGGGTCCAAGGAGGGGCTGCTCGCCGCCACGATCGAGCGGGCGCGTCACCAGCTCCTCGACGCCGTGATCACGGCGTGGGCTGAAGACCCCGCTGCCTCGGCGCGGCAGCGCGTCCGTGGGGTCATCACGGCCTTCTTCCGGTTCATCGACGACCACGAACAGGCGTTCGCCCTGCTCCGCACGGAGGGCTCGCTCATCGGCGAGGCGGCCGCGTCCGTGGAACGCATCAGACAGCAGACGGCCAAGGCTCTTGCCGAGGGGATCGCCATGCTCCCCGAGTTCGCCCAGCTGCCGGCGGAACGCGTCGTGCCCCTCGTCGAAGTCGTCATCGGAGGGGTCGAGCGACTCGCGGTCTACCGCAGCGAGCACCCGGGCCTGTCCTCGGAGGATGCCGCCGAGCTCGTGGTCACGACGACGTGGGACGGCCTGGCCTCGCTCGCGCGGCCGTGAGCCGCGTGTCCCGCTCCCGACGCAAGGGTGGCCCGGCGGCCGGGCCCGCGACTCCTGCGACGCTCGCTCTCGACGCCCTCGGGATCGACTACCGAGGTCACACCTACGACCACGACCCCGCCGCGACGGGCTACGGAGTCGAGGCTGCGCGGGCCCTCGGCGTTCCCGAGGGCCGCATCTTCAAGACGCTGCTCGTCGACGCGGGCGGCGAGCTCGCCGTCGGGATCGTCCCCGTGGCCGGCTCTCTCGACCTCAAGGCCATGGCCGCAGCCCTCGGCGTGAAGACGGTGCGGATGGCGGATCCCTCGGACGCGGCTCGGCGGACGGGCTACGTCCTCGGCGGGATCTCGCCCATCGGCCAGCGTCGGCTGCTCCGCACCGTCATCGACGACTCCGCCGCCGACCACGACACCGTCTACGTCTCCGGCGGTCGTCGGGGCTTCCAGGTCGAGCTGCGCCCGGAGGAGCTCCTCAGGGTCACTCGGGGCACCTACGCACCCATCGCACGGCTCTGAGGCGCTCCCGACCCGTCGGAGTCCCTCCGTGGCAGGGCGAGGCACCGGCGCGGCGTCAGTGCTCCGGCGGGGGCTCGGCCGCGCTGCGTCGCCCTTCCCAGGGGGTCGACAGGACCACGGTGGTCCGGGTGGACACGTTTGCGGCCGTCCGGATCCGCGCCAGGAGATCCTCGAGGTCACTCGGAGTCGATGTGCGGACCTTGAGGATGTAGTTCTCGACGCCCGCGACGGAGTAGCAGTCCTCGATCTCGAGAATGTCCTTGAGCCGCTCCGGCACGTCATCGGGCGCGGCGGGATCGAAGGGCGTCACCGAGATCAGGGCCGTGAGCGGCAGGGACAGCGCCTCTGGCGACACGGTGGCCGAGTATCCCGTGATGACGCCGCGCTCCTCGAGCCGGCGCACCCGCTGGTGCACCGCCGAGGTGGACAGGCCGGTGGCCCGGCCGAGGTCCGTGAAGCTCATTCGTCCGTCGCCCAGCAGCAACCCGACGAGCCGGCGGTCGAGATCTTCCATGGCACGACCCTAGTCGAGCAGCCCCACGCGTGGTCGCCCGTGCGTCGCGACACCGCCGCGACACCGCCGAGACACCCAACCGACACCCA
>NZ_JAJJPG010000073.1:0-16558 GCF_032907665.1 Intrasporangium sp. | reverse complement strand
CGACACCCACCCATGGATCCATCGCTGGCCCAACGCGGGACCCATCGCGGCCACCGATGACGTCGTCGCGCCGTGGCACGATGACCGTCATGACCGAACGCCTGCTCCTCCTCGACACGGCCTCCCTCTACTTCCGGGCCTTCTTCGGTGTGCCCGAGGTCATCGGGCCCAGCGGAGTCCCGACCAATGCGGTCCGCGGGCTGCTCGACATGATCGCCTCGCTCGCCGAGAGGTCGCGCCCCTCGCACCTCGCCGCGTGCTGGGACAACGACTGGCGTCCTGCCTTCCGCGTCGCGGCGATCCCGACGTACAAGTCCCACCGCGTTGCTGCCCCCACCGGGAACGCCGCCGACGCAGACGCCCAGGGCGCCCCCGGGGAAGCTGTCGCCGGACCGTCCGCCGGGCCTGCCGAGGAGGAGGTGCCCGACGCGCTGGCGGTCCAGGTTCCCATCATCATCGATGCCCTCGCCGCGCTCGGTGTCGCCCGGGTCGGCGTCGACGGGCACGAGGCCGACGACGTCATCGGCACCCTCGCCACCCTGCATCGTGGCCAGCGACCCATCGACATCGTCACCGGCGACCGGGATCTCTTCCAGCTCGTCGACGACGCCCACGAGATCCGGGTCGTCTACACGGCGCGTGGCGGCGTGCGCAACCCGGACCTCGTCGACGAGGCCTTCCTCCTCGAGAAGTACGGCATCCCGACGGGTGCGGCCTACGCCGACATGGCCGTCCTGCGGGGCGACACGAGCGACGGCCTGCCCGGCGTGGCCGGCATCGGCGAGAAGACAGCCGCCAAGCTCATCACGACCTACGGTTCCCTCGAAGCGCTGCGGGCCGCGATCGCCGCGGGCGACCCTGCGATCAAGGGAGCCCAACGGGCTCGACTCGAGGCCGGCGCCGACTACCTCGACGCTGCACCCCGGGTGGTCGAGGTGGTCCGCGACGCACCGGTCGGCGAGATCGACCTCCACGTGCCGACCCAGGTCGCCGACCCGGCACTCATGTCCCGTCTCGCGGTCGACCACGGCCTGACCAATTCCTTCGACCGCGTCGTGCGCGCCCTCGGTATCGGCTAGCCACCCACGGAAGGTCAGGTATGCCGCTGAGCCGGCTCAGCGGCATACGACACCATCGCGCGGCGGCTCAGTCCAGCCGGTCGGCCGCGACGACCCCCCGCAGGACGGCGTCGCCGGCCTTCCGCGCGACGCGCTGCAGGTCGCGATCACCGGCATCGGTGAGCTGGTCGAGCAGGTCGATCACCTGCTTGCACCGGCGCACGAAGTCACCGGCCGCGAGCTCGGTGCCCCGGAGCACCTCCTCCAGGGGACGGCCGCTCGCCCAACGGTGCACCGGCCAGGCGATCCCCGGATCCGGCGCCCCTGTTGTGGGGAGGGCCAGCGCCCCCTCCGCGTCCTCGAGATCGGACCAGAGGGAGAGCATCCGGTCGTGAGCCTCCCGGACGTCGTCGTTGGGCCACCGGGGCGCCAGGCCCGTGTCCTCACGTCGCGGCTCGTGGATGAGCATCGAGACGACCGCGGCAAGTGACGGCGGGTCAAGTCCGCGCCACACCCCTTCGCGCAGGCACTCGGCCGCGAGCAGGTCCTTCTCGGTGTAGAGCCGGCGTAGCCGGTCCCCGTGCTCGGTGACCCGCTCTCCCCCGTCGGCGAGGTAGCCCATGTCGATGAGCAGCTCACAGATCCGGTCGAAGGTCCTGGCCACCGAGTTGGTCCGTCCCTCGACCTTCCGCTGCAACCCGTCGGTCTCACGGCGCAGGCGCCACCACCGCTCCGCCCAGCGCGCGTGGTCCTCGCGCTCGGGGCACTGGTGGCACGGGTGCGCCCGCAGCCGGCGACGGAGCTCGTCGAGACGGGCGTTGGCGGCTTCCTCCTCGACGACGACGGCGCGTCGGCGGGGCGGGTCGTGCGGCACGGTCGCCCGCAGCGTCGCCGCGAGGTCGCGCCGGGCCTTGGGGCTCTTGGCGTTGAAGTGCTTCGGCACCCGCATCGTGCCCAGGGCCTCGACCGGCGCGGGGACGTCGTGAAGCGTGAGGCGCCGGAGATGATGGTCCTCGGTGACGACCGCCGGTGACGGGGTCTCCCCCCGACCGCCGCCCCGGTTGGGCAGCACGACGACGGCCAGACCGCTGTGGCGGCCACTCGGGATGCGAATGATGTCGCCGATCCGGAGGTTCTCGAGCGACACCGCGGCCGCGGCTCGCAGTGAGGCAGAGCGGGCCCTGGCCCCTTCCTTCTCGATGGTGCGGATCTCGTTGCGGAGCGCGGCGTACTCCGAGAAGTCACCGAGGTGACAGGTCATCGACTCGGCGTAGCCCGCGAGGGCCTCCTCGTTGCGACGCACGGTGCGCACGAAGCCGACGACGGCCCGGTCGGCCTGGAACTGGGCGAAGGAGGTCTCGAGGATCTCGCGCGCGGTCTCCCGCCCGAACTGCCGGACGAGGTTGACGGCCATGTTGTAGGTCGGGCGGAAGCTGGAGCGGAGCGGGTAGGTCCGGGTCGAGGCGAGACCGGCCACGCTCTCCGGGTCGAGACCGCGGTTCCAGAGGACGACTGCGTGTCCTTCGATGTCGATGCCCCGACGGCCGGCGCGACCGGTCAGCTGGGTGTACTCGGCCGGGGTGACGTCGACATGGCTCTCGCCGTTGAACTTGACGAGCTTCTCGAGGACGACGGTGCGGGCGGGCATGTTGATCCCGAGCGCCAGGGTCTCGGTCGCGAAGACGGCACGGACCCGGCCGTGCGTGAACAGCTCCTCCACGATCTCGCGAAAGGTCGGGAGCATCCCCGCGTGGTGGGCGGCGAAGCCCCGGGAGATGCCGTCGACGAAGTCCCAGTAGCCGAGCACCGCGAGGTCCTCCTCGGCGAGACCCTGGACCCGCTCCTCGACGAGCCGTCGGTTGGCGCCTCCCTCGGCTTCGGTGACCAGACGCATGCCACTGGCGAGCAGCTGGCCCACCGCCGCGTCGCACCCGGCCCGGCTGAAGATGAACGTGATGGCCGGGAGCAGGCCCTCCCGGTCCAGGCGCTCGATGACCTCGGCGCGGGTGGCTCCGCCCCCTGGCCGGCCACCCCGGGCGAAGCCACGCGCCGGGTCGCCGGTCCCGGCGCTGCGGGACTCGCCTCCGCGCCGTCCCCGACCGCCCCAGTCATCCCCCCGACCGCCCCGCCCGTTGCGTCGACCCCTCGATCGTCCCCGGCCGCCCGCCGACCAGTGTGAGTCCCAGGCCCCGCGGCCTTCCGTCCCGCGAATGGCGTGCAGGAGGTCGGGGTTGACGCTCAGCTCGCGACGGGCCGCCGGCGCGCCGCGCCGCTCCACGGTCTCCTCGACGAAGAGGTCGAAGAGCGTCTGGCCCACCATCATGTGCTGCCAGAGCGGCACGGGACGATGCTCCGAGACGATGACGGCCGTGTCACCCCGCACCTCGTCGAGCCAGGCTCCGAACTCCTCGGCGTTCGAGACCGTGGCGGACAGGGACACCACGCTGACATCGGGTGGGAGGTGGATGATGACCTCCTCCCACACCGCGCCGCGGAAGCGGTCGGCGAGGTAGTGGACCTCGTCCATGATGACCCAGCCGAGACCGCTGAGGGTGCTGGAGCCGGCATACATCATGTTGCGCAGCACCTCGGTGGTCATGACGACGATCGGCGCCTCCCCGTTGATCGAGGCGTCCCCGGTGAGCAGGCCCACCCGATCGACGCCGTGACGTCGCACGAGGTCGGCGTACTTCTGGTTCGACAGCGCCTTGATCGGCGTCGTGTAGAAGGCCTTGCGACCGGTCTTCAGGGCCAGGTGCACCGCGAACTCGCCGACCACGGTCTTGCCCGCTCCGGTGGGCGCAGCGACGAGGACCCCGCGCCCGTCCTCGACCGCCCGGCACGCCTCGACCTGGAAGTCGTCCATCGGGAAGTCGAGCTCCGCCGCGAACTCGCGCAGTGCGGGCCCGTCCCGTTCCCCTGCCTCGTTCATCGCTGCGCGTCTCCCCGCGGGGCGAGCACCCTCAGGGCGTGCGGCACGATCTCGATGTCGAGGGGCAGCTCGGTGAACGGCTCCCCGTCGGCCTGGGAGCAGATGTGGTCGGCCTCGAGCCGGACCCGGGCCGCGCGCTGGATCTCGACCGCTGGGTGGGTGACATGTGCCCCGGAGTACACCGTGGGAAACACGCGGAGGAAGCGGGGCACCGAGATGGCGCGGACGATGAGGACGTCGAAGAGTCCGTCGCAGGGATCCGCATCCGGGCAGACGCGCATGCCGCCCCCGAACGACGAGGTGTTGGCCACCGCCACGAGCATGGCGCTCGTCTCGACGCGGCGCCCGTCGAGCACGACGACGTAGGGGATCGGCTTGAAGACCGGCAGCTCGCGGAGCACCGCGAGGTTGTAGCGCATCTGGCCCTTCGGCCACCGCATCCGGCCGGCCCGGGCGGTCACGACGGCATCGAAGCCGGCGCCGAGGACGCCCCCGAACCACTTCGGCTCACCGCTCGGCCCGGTGGCACGGCCCGCGTCGATGGTGCGAACGAGCCCGCCGGTGATGACGTCCACGGCACCGGCGGCATCACGGACGGGCAGCCCGAGGTTGCGGGCGAAGTCGTTGCCGGTTCCGGCCGCGACGACGCCGAGCGGGGTGGTGGTGCCGGCCACGAGGTTCACCCCGAGGTGGACCAGACCGTCGCCGCCGACCACGACGAGAGCGTCGACGCCCTCCCGGACCGCTTCGGCCCCGCATCGGCTCGCCTCGGCCAAGGTGAGCCCGGACGCGTCCACCACCTCGCGACCGCTCGCGAGCAGGAGGCGGCGGGTCTCCGCGCCGAGCACCCGGCCGGCTCCCCTGCCGGACATGGGGTTGACGATGAGGGCGACGCGCTCGGACACACCCGAACGCTACAGGGCGGATGCCTGGTCGTCGGGCACGTCCAACCAGTCGGGGAGGTTCTCCCTGCGCTTCCGGTCGAAGAGGAACGCGATGCCGACCGACCCGAAGTAGAGCACGATCATCGGCGAGGCCATGAAGAGCATGGTGAAGGCGTCCGGGGTGGGCGTCATGACGGCAGCGAAGACGAAGATCAGCATGACGGCCGGTCGCCACGCCTTGAGCATGGCGCGACCCGAGAGCAGGCCGACGATGTTGAAGCTGACCAGGAAGACGGGCAGGAGGAAGGCACACCCGAAGGCGATGATGAACTTCAGCACGAAGGACAGGTAGAGCGAGGCGTCCTGGATGTTGAAGGCGCCGACTGGGGTGAAGTCGAGCAGGACCGCCACGGCCTTCGGCACCATGAAGAAGGCCGCCGCGCAGCCGGCGACGAAGAGCGGCACCGCTGCGACGACGAAGAGCCTGGTGACCCGCTTCTCCTTCTTGGTCAGGCCGGGGACCACGAAGCCCCAGACCTGCATCAGCCACACGGGCGAGGCGAGGATGAGCCCGACGAAGAGCGCGACGGTCAGCTTGATCGCGAACGCGTCGGTCATCGTCCCGAAGTTGATGTTGACCAGTCCGGTGTCACCGCGCTGCGCGGCGACGTCCTTGAGAGGCTGGATGAGCCGGTTGATGATCGGGTCGTAGTAGATCCAGCCGACGACGGCTCCGGCGATGATCGCCAGCCCTGACACCATGATGCGGTTGCGGAGCTCGCGCAGGTGATCGGCGAGCGACATCCGCCCCTCGGGATTGCGTTTGCGCAACAGCGACGGCATCGGTGGCTTCGGTCTCAGTTCGCTCGGGCTCGAGATCAGATGGGGGCTCAGAGGCTGGGGTCGCTGCGGAACCGGTCGGCGTCGGCCCGGGCCTGTGCCGCGCGGGCCTCGGCCTCCTTGGCGCGGGCCTCCGCGGCCCTGGCCTCGGCCTCGGCCTCGGCGGCGCGACGTGTCGGCTCGTCGTCCGCGACGCTGCCGGGCACCGTAGTCGCGGCGGCCTCGCTCTGTGCCGCGCCGTCCTTCTTCATCTCGTCGACCTCGGACTTGAAGACGCGGGCCGAGCGACCCAGGCTGCGCGCCATGTCGGGAAGCCTCTTCCAGCCGAACAACGCGATGAGGATGATGGCGATGATGATGAGCTCTGGCGCACCCAGGTTGGGCATGTGTCGTCTCCTCAGACGTCAGGACCCGCATTCATGGGGCCGTTCGCTGCAGCATGGATGCTGCAGGTCACCAGCATACGTGGGTGGCGTGAACAACGAGGGTCGCCTCGTCGCGAGGGGCCCGTGAGGGAGGCTGCTCAGCCCGCGTCGTCATAGGCCGCGAGGGCGGCACGGGCCTCCTCGGCGACGGCCTCGGCGATCTCCGGCGGTGACACCACGCGTGCGTCCCCGCCGAGCCGGAGGACGAGCCGACGGACGAGGGCCGGGTCGGCCACCCTCATCGTGACCTGCAGCGACCCGTCCTGACTGCGCACGACGCCTTCGTTGGGGTAGTAGTCGGCGATCCACGCCGCCCGCGGACTCGCCTCGAGGACCACGGTGAGGTCGCTCTCGCTCGGGACGAAGATCTCGTCGCTGAGGTCGCGAGGAGTCGCCTCGCGCGGCGGCGCGCCGTCGACGTCGAGGACGGTCGCCGCCTCGATCCGGTCGACGCGAAAGAACCGGACTGCCTGCGCCCGATGGCACCATCCCTCGAGGTACCACTGACCGTCGAGGTTGACGATGCGCATGATGTCGACGTCGCGCTCCGTCGTCTCGTCGCGCGTCGCCACGTAGTACGTCAGGTGGACCCGTCGGCGGGTGGCCACGGCCTCCTTGAGCTGGGTCATCACGGCATGCTGGCTGCCATCGTCGAGGTCGAGCGCGATCTGTCCTCCCCCGGGATCGGCGGCCGTCGTCGCCCTACGCAGCTTGGCCAGGGTCCGCTCGGCGATCTCGGAGTTCACGAGGATCGAGCTGAGCGCCTGGAGGCCCGCCGTGAGGGTGACGGCCTCGTCCCGGGTGAGGCGCATCGGCGCGGCGATGTCGTCGGCGTTGGCGAGGTAGATGTGGCCGTCGTCCCACTGGGCGTCGATGAGCTCTGCGTGGGTGTAGCCCGGGGTGCCGCAGAGGAAGAGCAGCTCGAGGTCGGACTCGACCTGTGCCGGGGTGACCCCGAACTCCAGGGCGGCCTCCTCGATGCTCACGCCCTGGTGGCGCAGCAGCCACGGGACCATGGCGAGCAGTCGGCCGAGCCGTTGGGTGGCGGTCTCGGGCGCGGTGCGGGCACTGCCCGGCGGGGCCACTCCCTTGTCACCCCTACGGCTGTCGCTCAGGCGCTTGTCACTCATCGGCGGAACCTCGCGAGTCGACGTCCGCTCTCACGCCGTGGCCGCCGTGGGCCGCGATGGTGCGGGCCAGGGCGGTGCGCACGCCCTCGACGAGCTCGGGTGGCGATACGGCGACGGCATGGCGGCCGAGGGCGGCGACGTCACGCTCGGTCCGCCCACGTTCGTAGGGCAGCTCCACCTCGCCCCACTCGTGGTCGATGTCCCGGGTCGTGCCGGCCGCCTGCCGCAGGGCATGGCCCCGCCCATGGCGCAGGCGGACCACGGCTGTGCCCTCGGGCTCCGCAGCCTGCGCGGCGAGCGACACCTCGGGGACGTGGTCGGCCGGGACCTCGTAGGACCCCGCCCGTCCCTTCCTGCGGACCGGTCCCACGACCCGGCCGAGACGGAACGCCCGCTCGGCACCCCGGTCGACATCATGGCCCGTGAGGTACCACCGGCCGTGCCAGTGCTTGAGTGCCCAGGGACGCACGTGACGGGTGCTCACCGACCCGTCGTTCTTGCGGTAGTCGAAGATGATCGGCTGCCGAGCGAGGACGGCGGCATGGACCGGGTCGAAGGCGGACTCGGTCGTCCGGATGCGCGGCTCGACCCCGGCCGCGAGCGACTCGTCGATCTCCACCCCCGCCAGCCGGAGCTTGCGCAGGGCCGCAGTGGCGGTGCCGGAGATGCTGGCCGTGGACCACGCCCGGGCCGCGAGGGCGAGCGCCGCCACCTCGTCCGGCTCGAAGCTGATCTCCGGCAGCGACGTCTCGCTCGAGTCGATCCGGTAGCCCACCTCGTCGTCGAAGAGGACATCGACGACGGTCGTCGTGATGGGAATGCCCATCTCTCGCAGCTCGTCCTTGTCGCGCTCGAACATCCGGTCGAAGGCCTCGTCGGACGGTGCCTCCGCGTAGGCGGGCAGCGACGAGCGCAGCTTGTCCTTGGGGATCGGGCGCCGCGCCGACTTCAGGGCGAGGATGAGGTTGAGCAGCCGCTCCGTCTTCTCCGCCGACGCCGACGATGCGCTCATGTCCACCTGCCTCTGGTCCGGGTCGCCCCGAGCGGGCGCAGTCAGACGCTACCCGACTACCGGCGCGGCGCGGGGCACGTGACGTCGGTAGGGTCGGCACCATGATCCAATGGCGGTCGGCAGTCATCACCGAGGTGCACTCACGCTGGGCCGGGGCGGTGGAGTATGCCGCTGAGCTGGCTTCCGGCGAGACCATCCGAGCGCTCGGCTACGTCGACATCGTCGGGGACCTCCCCGTCGGCGTGCGCGTGCTGCTCAACACGACCGCCCTGGAGCGCGGCCTGGGGACGGGCGGGTTCGCCATTGTCGTCGCAGCGCCGGACCACCTGCCCGAGCCCGTGGACGTCACGGACCTCACCGGCCACCTCGTCAAGGCCCGCTACACACCGGGGCAGACGATGGTGCTCGGCGTCGACGAGCAGGACAGCCCCGAGCACGCACGGCTGCGCGATGCGGACGACCTCGGTGGCATGCCCGTCATCGTCGCCGACCTCCACTCGGCCCTGCCGGCGATCATCGCGGGTCTGCGCGAGGCCGTGCCCGGCGCCAGAGTCGCGTACGTCATGACCGACGGTGGCGCGCTGCCCATGGACTTCTCGCGAACGGTGGCCGGCCTGCGAGACGCAGGGTGGCTCGAGGCCTCGATCAGCGTCGGCCAGGCCTACGGCGGCGATCTCGAGGCCGTCAACGTGCACACGGGGCTGCTGGCCGCACACCTCGTCGTCGGTGCCGACGTCGCCGTCGTCGCGCAGGGGCCGGGGAATCTCGGAACCGGCACGCGGTGGGGGTTCTCCGGCACCTCTGCAGGCGAGGCCGTCAATGCGGCTGGCGTGCTCGGAGGCCACCCGATCGCCTCGTTGCGGGTCTCCGAGGCGGACCGGCGACCGCGCCACCGGGGTCTGTCGCACCACAGCGCCACGGCGTACGGCCGGGTCGCCCTCGTTCCGGCTGACGTGCCGGTCCCCCGCCTCACCGAGGACCTGGCCACCTATGTCCACAGCCAGGCACGGGCTCTCTGCGACTCGACCGGGGGGCGGCTGAAGCTCGTCGAGGTCGACTGCGAGGGACTGGACGAGGCGCTCCGGGCCACGCCGGTCCCGCTCTCGACGATGGGGCGCGGCTTCGAGGACGACCGCCTGTCGTTCATCGCTGCAGCGGTCGCGGGCCGCCACGCCGCATCCCTCGTCCCGAACCGCTGACGGCGAGCCACGTCGGTCCGCCCCGCCACCTTCCGCCGGGCTGACCTGGCCCGGCGGGTGCGCCCGAGCCTGCCACGCACCCGGCTGACCTGTCGCCGGCCCTCAGCCCAGCGGCATACGGCTCGGTCGTGGTCAGCGCACGTCGTCGAGGTCGACCACGAAGATGAGCGTCTCCCCCGGTCCGATCGCCCCACCGGCGCCGCGGTCACCGTAGGCGAGGTGCGCCGGGATGGTGAGCTTGCGCCGGCCCCCGACCTTCATCCCCTGGATGCCCTTGTCCCACCCCGGGATGACCATGCCGACGCCGAGCCGGAAGTCGAGCGGCGCGCCGCGGTTCCACGACGAGTCGAACTCCTCCCCCGTGGAGTGCGCGACGCCGACATAGTGCGCCCGCACTGTGTCTCCGGCCTTCGCCTCGCGGCCGTCGCCCTCGATGAGGTCCTCGATCACGAGATCAGCCGGGGCATCACCCTCGGGGAAGTCGATCTCCGGCTTGGTGCGGTCTGGGTCGAGTGGCATGGTCGTTCCCTTCGTCGGAGCGTGCCGGACAGCACGCCCCCAGTCTGTCAGGAGCACGGACCGCGCCTGTTTCGCGGCCTCGGGTGCTCGGGCCTCGAACGGGGCTTCCGTGTGCCTCAGTAGGCGTCGAGGATGTCCACGACGAAGACGAGGGTGTCCGTCCCCGTGATGCCGCCGTTGGGGTTGCCCTGCTCGCCGTAGCCGTCCTTCGGCGGGATGACGATCAGCACCCGGCTGCCCACCTTCTTGCCGACGAGCACCTTGTCCCACCCGGGAATGACCTGGCCGGCACCGATGAGGAAGTCGGCCGGCGTGCCACGGTTCCAGGACGAGTCGAAGACCGAGCCGTCCTTCCAGAGGGCGCCGTGGTAGTGCGCGGTGATGAACTGGTTTGCCTCGACGACGGGCCCGTCTCCCTCGATGAGTGTCGCCTGCTGCGTCTCCGCCGGAGCTGCGCCCTGGGGGATGGTCAGCTTCGGGGCCTTGGCGTTGCCGTCGGGGAACTCCACTGTCGGCAGGCCCTTGGGGCTCGCCGCACCCTTGCCCTCGAGGACCGTGAGCCCGCGGTGCACGTCAGACACGTCAGCGATGACGACCAGGGTGTCCGTCGCCGTCACGCCGAGCTGCGCGTTGCCACTGTCACCGAAGCCCTTGGCGGGCGGGATCGTGAAGGCGACCCGTGAGCCCTTCTGGGCCCCCACGAGGCCCTCGGTGAAGCCCGGGATGAGGTCGGCGCGACCGAGTCGGTAGCCCTCGTCGCGGCGGTTCTTGCCGAAGCCGTCGTCGAGCAGCTTGCCCGACGTGCCGTGATAGATCTGGACCCGGACGCGGACCGTGTCCTGCTTGGTGGCCGCGGGCCCCGTCCCCGGGGTGAGGACCTTGCGCTGGACGGTCGTCGTCGAGATCGGCGTGGGCCCGAGCTCGACCTTCGGAGCGGTCTTGAAGTCCACGGGACCGGTCGCGGTCACCCCCGCCAGCGCCTTGACGTCGGCGGCCGGGTCGGGGGCCGCCGTGGACGACCCCGTGGATGACGCTGCGGTGCCCGTGCCATCCGTTCCCGTCGAGCCGGGCTCGGCGGGCGAGGTCTGGCCGCAGGCGGAGAGGACGGACAGGCCGAGGACGGCGACGGCGGCCGTCGCGGCTGATCGAATTCGCACAGGAACGCTTTCGGGTCGTTGGGCTGGTGCAGCGGGTGCCCCGACAGGGCAGCCTGGTCACTGTAACCCCAGTTCTTGTGACTGCCACTCGGGAAGCCCGCGAGCGTGCCGATAGGGGCTCAGCGGAGCTGAGAAGGGCTGACAACACACCAGGCGTGCCCGAGGGGCTCAGAGCGACCGCGGCACCGCCGGCGACCGCGAGATCGTCTCCATGAGGCGCTCCACCCGCTCGTCGACGGCCCGGAAGGGGTCCTTGCACAGCACGGTGCGCTGCGCCTGGTCGTTGAGCTTGAGGTGTACCCAGTCGACCGTGAAGTCACGACCATGGGCCTGGGCGGCACGGATGAAGTCCCCACGCAGCTTGGCCCTCGTCGTCTGGGGCGGTCGGACCTTCGCCTCGAACACCTCGACGTCGGAGGCCACCCGGGCGGCTTGGCCGCGCCTCTGCAGCAGGTAGAACAGGCCCCGGGACCGGTTGATGTCGTGGTAGGCCAGGTCGAGCTGGAGCACCCTCGGGTCGGCGAGGCCAAGGCCGTGCCGGGCCCGGTATCGCTCGATGAGGCGGAGCTTGATGACCCAGTCGATCTCGGTGCCGATGGCGTCGAGGTCCCCCGAACCGATCGCGTCGAGGGCGCGGCCCCAGAGATCGAGGACCTGCTTGGTGTCCGGTGACTCCATGCCTTCACGGTCGACGAAGTCCGAGGCCTTCTCGAAGAACTCCCGCTGCATGTCGAGCGCCGAGAGCTCGCGGCCGTTGGCGAGGCGCACGGTCGCGCGTCCCGTCGGGTCGTGGCTCATCGTCCGGATGGCCCGGATCGGGTTCTCCAACGTGAGGTCCCGCATGACGACACCGTGCTCGATGAGACGCAGCACGAGGTCCGCACTTCCGACCTTGAGCAGGCTCGTCGTCTCGGACATGTTCGAGTCGCCGACGATGACGTGGAGGCGGCGGTAGCGCTCGGCGTCCGCATGCGGCTCGTCCCTGGTGTTGATGATGGGGCGGGACCGGGTCGTGGCAGACGACACCCCCTCCCAGATGTGGTCGGCCCGCTGGCTCACGGAGAAGCTGGCGCCGTGCGCTGTGGCGACGACTTTCCCTGCACCAGAGGTGATCTGGCGGCTGATGAGAAACGGGATGAACATGTCCGACACCCGCTGGAAGTCGCCGGAGCGGCCGAAGAGGTAGTTCTCGTGGCAGCCGTACGAGTTCCCGGCCGAGTCGGTGTTGTTCTTGAAGACGAAGATCTCGCCCTCGACGCCGTCGTCGCGCAGCCGGGACTGGGCGTCCTCGACGAGGCCCTCGAGGATCCGCTCCCCCGCCTTGTCCTGGATGACGAGCTCGCGCACCGAGTCACACTCCGCGGTGGCGTACTCCGGGTGCGAGCCCACGTCGAGGTAGAGCCGCGCGCCGTTGCCGAGGAAGACGTTGCTCGAGCGACCCCACGCGACGACCCGGCGGAACAGGTAGCGCGCGACCTCGTCGGGCGTGAGCCGGCGCTGTCCCTGCGTCGTGCAGGTGACGCCGTACTCGTTCTCGATCCCGAAGATCCGCCGCTCCATGCACCAACTCTAAGCACCCCCGCTCTGCTGGGGGCGAACCTCGTGGACGGCGGCGCGGTGACCGTGCTCTGCTGGCGCCATGGCCTCGATCCTCGTCCTCGGTGGAACCAGCTGGCTCGGCGGCACCGTCGCGGCCCGCGCCGTCGCTCTCGGGCACGAGGTGACGTGCCTGGCCCGCGGGGAGTCGGGGACGGTGCCGGACGGCGCCCGTCTCGTGCGGGCCGACCGCGCCGACCCTGCCGCCTACGAGGCGCTGGCAGGGCCGGTGTCCTGGGACCTCGTCGTCGATGTCGCCCGACAGCCCGGCCACGTTCGGGGAGCGATCGCAGCCCTGGCGCACCGTGCCACGCACTGGGTGTTCGTCAGCTCCTGCTCCGTCTACGCACGCCACGACGAGCCCCGCGCCGACGAGTCGGCGACGCTCCTCCCGGCCCTGGGGGCCGACGAGGCCACCCCCGAGCAGTACGGCGAGGGCAAGGTCGCCTGCGAGAGCGCCGTCGCCGAGGGCCGCGCCGGTGCAGCGCTCATCGCGCGGAGTGGACTCATCGTCGGGCACGGCGACCCGACCGAGCGCTTCGGCTACTGGCCCGGGCGCTTCGCCCAGGCTGCCCGGGACGGCGGGGCGGTCCTCGTGCCGGACCACCCGAACCAGCAGGTCCAGTGGGTCGACGTCGGCGACCTCGCGGACTGGCTCGTCTCCGCGGGCCTGTCCGGCACCACCGGCACCTACAACGCCGTCGGTGCTCCCGTGCCGCTCGAGCACGTCCTCGACGCCGCGGCACGGGTTGCCGGCTTCCACGGCGAGGTCGTCCGGGCGGACGGCGAGACGCTGGACCGGATGGGCATCCAGGAGTTCATGGGGCCGCGGTCGCTGCCGTTGTGGCTTCGTGATCCCGAGTGGCAGGCGTTCATGGACCGCAGCGGCGCCGCTGCCACTCGGGCCGGGCTGGCCAGCCGGCCGCTGGAGACCACCATGTCGGACGCCCTGGCCTGGGAGGAGCAGCTCGGCACGGATCGCGCGCGGTCGAAGGCCGGTCTCGACCGCCACGACGAGCTCGACGTGATCGCGGCGATCTCAGCGGGCTCGGCGCAGCCGGTATCTGAGCGCTCGATATCCGATTGAGCCTGGACCACCCTGTCTCGATCGGGCCGAGCCTGTAACAATGGCCATCGCCCCCCTACCGACGAACTCCTCCACTCTCCCTTGGATGGCCATGATCGACAGACCCAATTTCAAGTTCTCCCGACGCGGATACGAGCCGGAGGAGGTCGATGCGTTCATCGAATCGCAGAACCGGACCCTCCAGGCTGCGAAGAAGGACGCCTCCGAGCGCAGCGTCGAGCTGACGAAGCTCAACGCCCAGCTCGCTGACCTCCGCGGCCAGCTCGGGCAGCAGACCCGTGCGATGGCCGACCTCAAGAAGGCCGCACCCTCCCAGGCGCAGACCTACACCGAGCTCGGCGAGCGGGTCGGCCAGATCCTCACGCTGGCCGACGCCGAGGCCGCCGAGATGCGCAACCGGGCCGCACAGGAGGCCGAGGCCATCCGCGAGCGGGCCAACAACGCCGCAGCCGAGCTCAAGGCGACGACCGGCGCCTACGCGGAGCAGGCCAAGGCCCGCGCGGAGGACGAGGCCCAGCGCATCGTCGCCCAGGCGAACCGCGAGGCGCAGGCGATCATCGCCGAGGCCCAGAGCGTCGCGTCGGCGCAGCGGCAGGAAGCCGCCGCCGAGTACGAGGCACACCGGGCCAAGGCCGCTGCCGCGACGGCAGAGCTCGAGACGACCCTCGCCACCCGCCGTGAGCAGGCCGACAAGGAGTTCGAGACCCGTCGTGAGGCGCTCGAGGCCACGTTGGCCGAGGCCGAGCGGCAGGCCCGGCAGCTGCGCGAGCGCTCGGAGCAGGACGCCGCCGAGCTGCGCAGCAGGGCCCAGGCCATCCTCAACGGCGCGCAGTCGCAGGCCGACCTCATCGTCTCCGAGGCCCGCGAGCACGCCGCGAGGGTGCGCGAGGAGTCCGAGCGCGAGCTCGCCGCCTCGACCGCGCAGCGGGACGCCATCACCTCACAGCTCGCCAACGTGCGGCAGATGCTCTCCACCCTCGGTGGGGGCACCATCCCCGACGCCCTACCCGCGCAGCAGGCACCCGAGTCCGCGCCGCAGCAGCAGGCACCGTCGAAGCCGCAGGGCCAGACCGCTCCTCAGGCGGTCGAGCCATCGGCTGCCGACACGACGATCGTCATGCAGGCGATTCCCCCGCAGGGTGAGAACGCCGACCCCGAGGCGGGTGGCGCAGACGCCAACGGTGCAGCCCCGAAGGAGTCCGTGGCCACCAACTGAACACCCCTTGGGGCGCATCCCCGGGCCACGCGCCGGCGCCGTCCGACCCAACGGTCGGACGGCGCCGGCGCGTGTGGTCCCTTGCGGAGGCGGCCACCGAGACGTGCGGTGACGACTGTGGTGAGCGGTGGGTCGTGCGGTGACGCTCAGGTGGGTTGCGTCGGGCCGTCGTCCCGGCCCTGACCGTCTCGGCGCGGCCCGGCATTGTCGTGCCCGGTCGGCGCAGCGGCATCGTCGCCGTCGGCACCTTCCGTCTCGCCGCTGAGCACCTCCGGATGGCCGGGATGCGCCTCGTCGAGGGGCGCGTCGGCCATCGGGACCTCACGGCTGAGCAGGCGCTCGAGCAGCGATCCGACGATGCGGCGGAACGTGCGGCGCGGGCGGTCCCGGTCGAGCACCGCGACCTCGAGCTGGTCCGCGTCGAGCTGTCGAGGCTCGGCGCCCTCGGACGACATCGCGAGGACGTCAACGGCCACCTTGAGGGCCTCGCCCAGACTGAGGCCCGGGCGCCACAGCTCTGCCAGCCTCACCTCGGCCTGCTCGCTCGCCCCGCCCATCACCACGAAGCCCCGCTCGTCGGCCACGGACCCGTCGTAGGTGAGCCGGAAGATCTGGTCGTCCTGGACGCTCGCGCCCACCTCGGCCACGACGATCTCGATCTCGAACGGCTTCGACTCCTGGGTGAAGACCGCCCCGAGGGTCTGGGCGTAGGTGTTGGCGAGGGCCCGCGCCGTGACATCCGTGCGGTCATAGGAGTAGCCGCGCAGGTCGGCGTAGCGGATCCCGGCCACGCGAAGCGACTCGAACTCGTTGTATCGACCGACCGCCGCGAACGCGATCCGGTCATAGATCTCGGAGACCTTGTGCAGGGCCCGGGAGGGGTTCTCGGCGACGAAGGCGATGCCCTTGTCGTAGGCGAGCACGACGACGGACCGGCCGCGAGCGATGCCCTTGCGGGCGAAGTCGGCGCGGTCCTTCATCACCTGCTCGGGAGGGACGTAGAAGGGCATCGTCATCGCGCACCTCCGGGGTTGCCGCGACGGGCCTCGACGACGCTGGCGACGTGGCCCTCGAGGACGTCTGCGGGGACGAAGCGCGCCCCGGTCCGGTCGACCACGGCCACCGTCGGCCAGATCTGCCGGCCGAGGTCCGGGCCGCCGGTCGCCGAGTCGTCGTCGGCAGCGTCGTAGAGCGCCTCGACCGCGACGGCGATCGCCTCGCGCTCGCCCAGCCCGGGGTGCCACAGCTTCTTCAGCGCGCCGCGGGCGAACACCGAGCCGGAACCGGACGAGTGGTGTCCACCCTCGAGGTAGCACCCTCCCGTGACGTCATAGGAGTAGATGCGGCCGACGCCCTCCTCGAGGTCGTAACCGGCGTACGTCGGCACCACCGCCAGCCCTTGCATGGCCAGGGCGAGGTTGCCGCGGATCATCGACGCAAGGCGGTTCGCCTTGCCCTCGAGGGACATGATCGCGCCCTCGATCTTCTCGTAGTGCTCGAGCT
>NZ_JAJJPG010000072.1:7683-19176 GCF_032907665.1 Intrasporangium sp. | reverse complement strand
GGGATCGTGGCGGCGATCGTTCTCGGCGTGTCCCGAGCCATCGGCGAGACGATGATCGTCGCCATCGCGGCGGGCAACCAGGCCCGCATCGTCACCGGCCCGCTCGAGCAGGGGCAGACCATGACCGGCTTCATCGCCAACGCCGCCCTCGGCGACTCCCGAGTCGGCTCCCTCGAGTACGACACCCTCTTCGCCGTCGGGCTGCTGCTCTTTCTCCTCACCCTGGTCATCAACATGATCTCGATCTCCATCGTCCGCAAGGTCAGGCAGGCCTACTGATGTCCGCCCCCGCAACCACCCCGCCCTCGCTGCGCAAGACGCGCGGCTCCGGCGAGCGCTCGCCACGGTCGATCGCCTTCGCGATCGTGCTGTGGGCCTGCCTCGTCGTCGCGGTGCTCTTCCTGCTCACCCTCATCGTCACGACGCTCGTCGACGGCTGGGACCGGCTCGACTCGCGGCTCTTCACCGAGTACCCGTCGTCCCGGCCGCAGGAGGCGGGTGCCCGCCCTGCGATCCTCGGCTCGATCTGGGTCGTGGGCACGACCGCTGTCCTCACCATTCCGATCGGGGTGGCGGCAGCGGTCTATCTCGAGGAGTTCGCTGACCGCAACACGTGGTACAACCGCATCATCGAGCTCAACATCCAGAACCTCGCGGCGGTGCCGGCGATCATCTACGGGATGCTCGCGCTGGGGATCCTCACGCTCTTCGGCGTCCAGCAGAAGAACATCGTCATCGGGGCCGCGCTTGCCCTGACGCTGCTCATTCTGCCTGTCGTCATCATCGCCACGCGTGAGTCGATCCGGGCAGTGCCCCGGGAGATCCGGGACGGCTCACTCGCCCTCGGGGCCACGCCGTGGCAGACGACGTGGCGGCAGGTCCTGCCCGCTGCCGTGCCCGGGATCGCGACGGGCTCGATCCTGGCGCTGAGTCGCGCCCTGGGTGAGGCTGCCCCGCTCCTGCTCCTCGGGGCGTTGACGTTCGTCAGCTTCGACCCCAACGGCCTGCTCAGCGGCTACACGACGATGCCGATCCAGATCTTCGGCTGGACGGCCCGTCCCCAGGCGGCCTTCCACGAGCTCGCCGCCGCGACGAGCATCCTCCTGCTCGCCCTTCTGCTGGCCATGAACGGCTTGGCCATCTACATCCGCAACCACTTCCAGAAGCGTTGGTGACCATGAACGCGAACCCCGAGACGACGACCCGCACGCCGGAGGCGGAGACGCCGCAGATGCACGTCCGTGCCGCGGCCGACCGGGCCGACTGGCTGCCTGACGAGCCCTCGGCCGTCATGGAGTGCGAGAACGTCGACGTCCACTACGGCAGCTTCAAGGCGGTGTCGGACGTCAGTCTCCGGTTCGGCGCCAACGAGGTCACCGCCCTGATCGGCCCGTCGGGGTGCGGCAAGTCGACCCTGTTGCGGTCGCTCAACCGGATGAACGACCTCATCGAGGGGGCCCGGGTCACCGGCGCGGTCCGCTTCCACGGCACCGACATCTACGGCCCCGACGTCGACCCCATCGAGGTTCGCAGCCGGGTCGGCATGGTCTTCCAGAAGCCGAACCCGTTCCCCAAGTCGATCTACGACAACGTCGCCTACGGCCCCCGGGTCACCGGGATGAAGGTCGACAACATGGACGACCTGGTCGAGGAGACGCTGACCCGAGCCGCCCTGTGGGACGAGGTCAAGGACAAGCTCAAGGAGTCGGGCCTCGGCCTCTCCGGCGGCCAGCAGCAGCGGCTCTGCATCGCGCGCACGATCGCCGTGAATCCTGAGGTCATCCTCATGGACGAGCCGTGCTCGGCGCTCGACCCGATCGCGACGTTCCGTATCGAGGACCTCATCCGGCAGCTCCGCGACGAATACGCCATCGTCATCGTCACGCACAACATGCAGCAGGCGGCTCGCATCGCCGATCGCACGGCGTTCTTCACCGCGCTGGCTGACGAGACCACGGGCAACCGGACCGGCATCCTCGTCGAGTACGACAAGACGCGGACGATCTTCGACAACCCCAGCGACAAGCGCACCGAGGACTACATCTCCGGCCGCTTCGGCTGATTCTCGCCCCTCAGGTGTCGATCCGCTCCACCGCGATGACCCGGGCGGCGGCGCCCGAGCCCGACAGGTGTGCGACGAGGACCTCGCCCTTGCGCATCGAGGACGTCACCGCAGCGTCGAGCTGCTCCCGCGCGCAGGCCTGACAGTCGCGGGACTCGGCGCAGGCGGCGTCGACAGCGACCCGGCGCACCAGCACCTCGAGCAGGCTCGGCAGGACCGGGCCGTGGCTGCAGACGACGACGGGCCGGGCCTGGTCGAGGAGCCTGTCGAGGTGGGCGAGGGCAGGCCGTGCGTCCTCGGCGAAACCCTCCTCCGACAAGGCGTCCTTGGCCTTCACGCGCGCACCCAGCGACGCGGCATACGGCTCGACGGTCTCCACGCATCTGGCTGAGGACGACGACACCACTCGCTGGACGCCGTAGGTGGCGAGGATGCGCGAGACGTGCTCGGCCTGCGCCCGGCCGACGGCGTCGAGAGGACGCTTCCGGTCGTCTCCACGCCAGGAGGAGCGGGGTCGGGACTTCGCGTGCCGCACCAGCACGAGCGGCCATGTCTTGAGGGCGCGCTCCCGATCTGCCCGGACCAGGGCGAGCAGCTGCTCACGGTCACGCTTGTAGTCGAGCAGCTCGTGGGCGGCGCGCACCTCGACCCAACGGACCTCGTCGATCTCGTGCTCGAGGGCGCCGGTGCCGCCGGTCACCTTCGCGGCCCAGTAGTGGACCTCCTTGCTCGCCGGCGCACCCTGAGCGTCGAGGACGGTATAGGTCGCCGTGGGCAGCGGGATGCCGAGCCGGACGCGCAAGCCCGTCTCCTCGAGGGTCTCCCGCCCGGCTGCCACGCATGGTTGCTCGCCCGGGTCGAGCTTGCCCTTGGCCCAGGACCAGTCGTCGTACTTCGGCCGGTGGACGAGGGCGACCTCGAGCCGGCCCTTGCGCCGACGCCACGGCAGCGTGCCCGCTGCGGGAATGACGGAGGCCACGTCAGGACAGCCGGGCCTCGGGGAGCGCGGCGCCCCCGGCGTCCGCGACACCCTCCGGGTGGCCCGGGCTCATCGGCGCCGCGCCTTCCGCCGCCGCTTGTCGTGTCGCTCGATGAGGGCTGCCTGGAGATCCGTGAGGGGCTCGCCGGCCGGGTCCAGGTAGTACCGGACCCAGCGTCCGTCCGCGCCGAGGTCCCAGCGCGAGGTCCCCTCGTCGAAGGCGAGGCCGAAGAGCTCGGCGAGCTCGGCGAGATGACCCGGGTCGGTGATCCGGACAAGGGCCTCGACACGGCGATCGAGGTTGCGGTGCATGAGGTCGGCGCTGCCGATGAAGACCTGCGGGTCACCGCCGTGGTCGAACCAGAAGATCCGCGAGTGCTCGAGGAAGCGGCCGAGGACGGACCGGACCCGGATGTTCTCCGACAGGCCCTCGACCCCCGGGCGCAGGGCGCAGATGCCGCGCACCCAGATGTCGACGCGCACCCCCGCCATGCTCGCGCGGTAGAGCGCGTCGATGACTGCTTCGTCGACGATCGAGTTGGCCTTGAAGGCGATTCGGCCTGACGGTGCGCCCTTGCCACGCTGCTCGTGGAGGCTGATCTCCTCCTCGATGAGGTCGATGAGGCCGGAGCGCACCGACCGTGGCGCGACGAGGAGCCGCTTGAACCGACTGCGCGGCGCGAAGCCCGACAGGAGGTTGAACAGGCGCGACAGGTCGTCGCCCACCTGCGGGTCGCAGGTGAACAGGCCGAAGTCCTCATACGTCCGCGCGGTCTTGGGGTTGTAGTTGCCGGTGCCGATGTGGCAGTAGCGGACCAGGCCCTCGGGCTCCTGCCGCACGACGAGGCAGAGCTTGGCGTGGGTCTTGAGGCCGACGACGCCGTAGACGACGTGGACGCCGGACTCCTCGAGCTTGCGGGCCCACGAGATGTTGTTGACCTCGTCGAACCGCGCCTTGATCTCGACGACGGCGAGCACCTGCTTGCCCGCCTCGGCGGCGTCGATGAGGGCGTCGATGATGGGGGAGTCGCCCGACGTGCGGTAGAGCGTCTGCTTGATGGCCAGGACGTCAGGATCGGCCGCGGCCTGCTCGATGAAGGCCTGGACCGACGTCGAGAACGAGTTGTAGGGATGCTGGACGAGGACGTCCTTGCTGCGGACGGCGGCGAGCAGGTCGCTGGCCTTGGCGCTCTCCGTCGGGGCGAAGTCCGGGTGGGTCCGGGGGAAGAACTTCGGGTACTCGAGGTCCGAGCGGTCGACGTCAGTGACCGTCCACAGCCCGGTGAGGTCGAGCGGGGTCGGGAGTCGATAGATCTCACGGTCGCTGATCTGCAGCTCGCGGCTGAGCATGTCGAGGACCTTCGGGTCCATCTCGGCCTCGACCTCGAGCCGGATCGGGGGACCGAAACGGCGCCGGGTGAGCTCCTTCTCGAGCGCGGTGAGCAGATTCTCGGCGTCGTCCTCCTCGACCTCGACGTCCTCGTTCCTCGTGACACGGAAGGTGAAGTGCTCCTGGACGACCATGCCCGGGAAGAGCTGGTCGAGGTGGGAGGCGATGACCTCCTCGAGCGGCACGAACCGCCGTGCGACGCTGCCGCCCTCACCGCCGTCTGCGGTGTCGTTGTTCCCGATCGGGATGAAGCGGGGCAGGTTCGGCGGAACCTTGAGCCGGGCGAAGTGCTCGTTGCCCGTCTTCGGGTTCTGGAGGAGGACGGCGAGGTTGAGGGAGAGCCCGGAGATGTAGGGGAACGGGTGGGCCGGATCCACGGCGAGCGGGGTGAGCACGGGAAAGACCCGGTCGGCGAAGAAGTAGTGGAGCGGCTCGCGCTCGGTCTCGTCGATGTCGTGCCACCGGACGATGGTGATGCCCTCCGCCTCGAGCGCGGGCCGCACCTCGTGCTCGAAGACGGTGGCGTGCTGGGCCATGAGCTCGTGCGCGAGCCGGCCGACCCGGTCGAGGAGGTCGCGGGGTTCGATCCCGGCCGCGGTGCGGATGGCCAGACCCGTGGCGATGCGCCGCTTGAGACCGGCGACGCGCACCATGAAGTACTCGTCGAGGTTGCTCGAGAAGATGGCCAGGAACCGGGCCCGCTCGAGCAGCGGCACCGCCGGGTCCTGGGCGAGCTGGAGGACACGCTCGTTGAACTGCAGCCACGACAGCTCCCGCTCGAGGTAGCGGTCGGCGGGCAGGTCCTCCGCGAGCCGCTCGACCCGGCGTCCGGGGCCCGCGCCGACGAACCGCCCGTTGGGTCCGCGCTGCGGCCCTCGCCGGGTCGGAACCGTGCTCGTGAACGAGCTGACCTCAGGCGCACCCGTCTCGTCGCGGGGCTGGTCCTGACCCTCGAGGTCTGTCCGTTCGAGACTGCCGGTGCTCATGTGCCCATCGTGACACTGATCGGCGACGCGAGGGAGAACACGTCCGACGTCCATGCCGTATGCCGCTGGGCTCGGCCCTCCGCGATGGTGCCCTCAGGCTCGTGGCCAGGTCCCCCCCGCAACACGCCCGGCGGTTGCCAACCGGCACCGGATATTTCCGTGGTGGGTTGCGCAGTGCCGGGCGTGTTGCGGGAGGGGGTCCGTCAGGTGGCCGGGGGGCGGGCGTACTGCCGGTGCACCTCGCGGTCGGTGAAGCCGAGGCTCGCATAGGTGTGGACTGCGGCGACGTTCTCCTCGTCGACGTAGAGGACGACGTCACGCTGGCCCCTGGCTCGCAGGTGGTCGAGGCCGAGGATGGTGACCGCCTTGCCGAGACCCTGGCCCTGCCGGTCGGGGGAGACCCCCACGACATAGACCTCTCCGACCTCGCCACCGGGAGGGTCGACCTTGGTCCAGTGGAAGGCGGCGATCCGGTCGCCGGTGCGGTCATCGGGGCGGTCACCGTCGGGGTCGACGACGAGGATCAGGCCCTCGGGGTCCCACCAGGGCTGGGCCATGCGCTGCTCGAGGTCCCGGCGGGTCAGCGACCCCTGCTCCGGGTGCGACGCGAACGCGGCCGCGTTGACAGCGACCCACTCGTCCTCGTCACCGGGCTCGAAGTGGCGCACCCGGTAGCCGTCAGGCACGACGGCCTCCGGCCAGGCCGGTCCGTCCACGAGCGACCGTCCCATGACGTGGAGGGACCGAACCGGCTCGAGCTCGCCGCTCCGGGCGAACGCCTCTGCGGCCGCCGCGGCCGGTCCCGTGGCGTGGCTCCACACGCGAGCGTCCTCCGGCAGTGCCGCGAGGAGGCCTGACCCCGCGCCCTGCCGCCGCAGCTGCGGTGCGACGACGAGCTCCGCGGACGGCGGCTCGTCACCCGACCCCGCACGGACCTGGGCATAGCCCGCGAGCGCCCGCCCAGCGGCATACGCCAGCAGGTGTGTGACGTCCGGGTCACGCGACTCGACGGACAGGCGGAACTGCTCGGACAGCGGCGGCGAGCCGTCCGCTGCCTCGGCCTCGTCGGCGAGCGCTAGCACCTCGCGCGCCTCGTCCTCTGCCAGCGGGTGGGTCCGGTCTCGCTGCTCGATCTCGGCTCGGGACATGCTCCGATTCCACCACAGGGCCCGTATCTGCCTGCTCGCGGTGCGGTCGGTGCGCTGCTACGCCACAGGCCCGGACGGCGCGGAAGCCCGGTCGGGGACGAGGCGGTAGCCGACGTTGCGGACCGTGCCGATGAGGGCCTCGTGGTCGGGGCCGAGCTTGGCCCGGAGGCGGCGGACGTGGACGTCGACCGTTCGGGTGCCGCCGTAGTAGTCGTAGCCCCAGACCTCCTGGAGCAGCTGCGCCCGGGTGAACACGCGGCCGGGGTGCTGCGCGAGGTACTTGAGCAGCTCGAACTCCTTGTAGGTGAGGTCAAGGGTCTGGCCGCGGAAGCGCGCTGTGTAGCTCGCCTCGTCGATGACGAGGTCACCCGACGTGATCGGCGCGTCGAGGTCGGAGTCGTCGCCCTGGCCCCTCGTCAGGGCCAGGCGGAGACGGGCGTCGACCTCGGCCGGCCCGGCGCTGTCGAGGATGACGTCGTCGAGGCCCCACTCGGCCGTGAGAGCAGCGAGGCCGCCCTCGGTGAGGACGGCCAGCAGGGGAGTGGTGATCCCGGTGGTGCGCAGCACCCGGCACAGGGACCGGGCGCTCGCGAGGTCTCGACGCGCGTCGACGATGACGACGTCGCAGTCCGGAGAGTCGACGAGCGCGGTCGCCTCGGCCGGCATGACCCGGACGCTGTGGACGAGCAGCCCGAGCGCGGGCAGCACCTCGGTGCTCGGGGCGAGCGCGTTGGTGAGGAGCAGCAGTCGGGCCATCTTCTGCAGGATAGGCGAGACTGGACCTGCACCCGAGCAGCTCGGTGCACGATGAGACGGGAGTGAGATGGGCGAGACGGGTTCGGCAGAGCAGACGGTGACGGTCCGCTACTGGGCGGCGGCCCGCCAGGCTGCCGGTGTCGACAGCGAGCACGTCGCGCTGGCTGCCGGAGGCACCGTGTCCGACGTCGTCGCCGCGGCCGTCGGGGCGCATCCGGACCTCGAGCGGGTCGCCCGGGTCGCGACGTTCCTCGTCGACGGGCGCGCGGCAGACCGGGAGGCGGTGCTGCCACCGGGAGCCACGCTCGAGATGCTGCCTCCCTTCGCGGGCGGGTGATGCACAATGACGACCGTGCCCGACGCCGACCCCACTGACGCACCTGAGGCCCCGGCACCTCCGGGCGCGGCCGGACCCAGGGGCCCAGAGGTGAGCGAGTCCAGCGGAGGCGGCGCGCTCCATCTGCCGCTCTCGCCCGTCGGCGCGGACCAGGTCCGGCCGGTGACCGTCGGCGCCGTCCTGGTCGCGACCGGGCTGCTCGCTCTCGCGTCGACCGGGGGCCGCTGGCCCGTGCTCATCGCAACGCTGGCCCTCGCTGTCGTGCTCGCCTGGTCGTGGCCGGTGGTCGGCGGCTCGTTCACCCCTCAGACCACGACGATCGTGCTGCTCGTGTCAGCCCCGGCCATCGTCTTCACGGCCGTGGGCGACGACCTCCGCTGGACCGCCGCAGCCGTCGCCCTCGGCATCGTCCTGTCGTTCCTGGCGCAGCTCGCGCGACGGACGGGCCGGGAAGGTCTCGTCCTGACGCTGCTCGCGTCGTTCGGTGGCCTGGTCCCGATGGCGTCCGCAACCCTCTGGATCGGTGCAGCAGACGATCGCCTCGGGCGCGCGTACCTCGTCGTGACGCTGACGGCTGCCGCCTTCGCGGTCGTTGCCGACCTGCTCGTGCCGCGCCGCCGACTCGCACCGCTGCTGGGCCTCGTCGCCCTGCTCGCCGCGGTCGCCGGGGGACTGGTCGCAGCGCTGCTCCTCGACGAGCTCGCGGCGTGGGCCGCGGTGGGCGTGGCCGCGGCGGCCGGGTCGCTGTCGTGGTCGTTCCGCCGGGTGCTGGCCCTCCAGCCGGCCCTGCTCGGGATCCGCGGGCAGGTTGCCGCTGGGGTCGGCTCGGTCCTCGTGCTCGGCGTCGTCGTGCGGCTCTTCACGCTCGCGTCCTGACCGGCGATCGCTCCGGGTCAGTAGACGAGAGCCTGAGCGCCCGGAGCGAGGACCTCCTCGACGAAGGCCGCCGCGCCCCGGATCGAGACACCGTCCACCAGCGCCTCCACGGTGAGGTCGCGCCGTGCCGCGCACTGCGAGCAGACCGTGACCCGGCCACCCGCCACCACGGCGTCTCGCAGGGAAGCCAGCGGAGCGGCATACGGCAGGTCGAAGTCCTCGGCCCGCCCGGGGACAGCCATCCAGGTCGACTCCCCGGTCAACCACAGGCTCACTTCGGCGCCGCTCGCCACCGCTGTCGCGGCCACCGTGAAGGCCTGCGACAGGCGCTCGGGTGCCTCGACCCCGCAGGTCAGCTTGACGACGAGTGAGCGCGCGGGAGGGGCCATGCCCTCAGGTTACGATCACGACCATGTTCGACCTCGACCAGGACATTCCCGAGCCGCTGCGTCCCCTCGCGTGGCTCATCGGCCGCTGGGAGGGCGCCGGCGTGCTCGGCTACCCGACCATCGAGTCGGCGCACTTCGGGCAGGAGATCGAGGTGACGCACGACGGGCGGCCCTTCCTCAAGTGGGAGAGCCGGGCCTGGATCCTCGACTCGGCCACGGGCGAGAAGGTCCGGCCCGCAGCCGTCGAGTCCGGCTTCTGGCGCCCGATGCCCGACGGCGAGGTCGAGCTGCTCCTTGCGCACCCGACCGGGATCCTCGAGCTCTACTACGGCACCGTCGAGCCGGCTCGCATCCAGCTGAAGACCGACGGCGTCCTCCGCTCGCCGGGCGCCAAGGAGTACAACGCCGCCACGCGCCTCTACGGCCTCGTCGAGTCACAGCTCATGTGGGCCATGGACATGGCCGCCGTCGGTCAGAAGCTCCAGTCCCACCTGTCGGCCACGCTCAAGCGGGTGGGCTGAGGGATGACCACGGCAGCCCCGGACGTTGCACGAAGGTGACCGACATGACCGAGCTCCCCGTCCTGCGCCGCAGCCCCCTGCTCGACCGTCCCCGTGCCGTGGCCGGCGAGGGCTTGGCCGCGAGCGTCGCCGTCCACTACGGCGACCCCATGCGCGAGCAGCGACTGCTCGAGGAGGGTCTGGCCGTCGTCGACCTCTCACACCGCTCCGTGGTCACCGTGACCGGTCCCGACCGACTGTCCTGGCTGCACTCGCTCACGACGCAGCACCTCACCGACCTCGGACCGCGCGAGTCGCGCGAGGCGCTCATCCTCACCCCCAAGGGCCACGTCGAGCACTCGCTCCACCTCGTCGACGACGGCGAGACCACGTGGATCACCACGGAGCCCGGCGCCGGCGAGCCGCTGCGCGAGTGGCTCGACCGGATGCGCTTCATGCTCCGCGTCGAGGTGGCCGACGTGACCGCCGACTGGGCGGTGCTCGGCGAGCCCCACCACTCGGAGTCCGCGCCGGGCGAGCCGCTCGCGTGGCGGGACCCATGGCCGGACCTCGTCGGTGACACGGTCGCCTACGGGCCGGTCGACGACCACCCCGGCACGCGTTGGTCCTGGCGCGAGGTCATCGTGCCGCGCGCGTCGCTCTCCGACGCGGTCGGTGATCGTCCCCTCGCCGGGCTCTGGGCCGCGGACGCGCTGCGGATCGCCGCTTGGCGACCACAGCTCGGCGCCGAGACCGACCACCGCACGATCGTGCACGAGGTCGACTGGCTGCGCACTGCCGTCCACCTGCACAAGGGCTGCTACCGCGGGCAGGAGACCGTCGCCCGGGTCCACAACCTCGGTCGCCCCCCGCGGCGCCTCGTCTTCCTCCACGTCGACGGCTCGGGGCACGTGCTGCCTTCGCCGGGCGCCGAGGTGCGCTCCGGCGACCGCGTCGTCGGCCGGGTCACCTCGATCGGCCGCCACCACACCGACGGGCCGATCGCCCTCGCCGTCATCAAGCGCAACACCGACCCTGAGGCCGTGCTCCTCGTCGACGACCTGAGTGCTGCGCAGACGGTCGTCGTCGCACCCTGACCGGAGTCTCACCGGCCAGTGGCCGCTGGCAGGATGGCGCCATGACGACCGTCCCTGCCCGTAGCGCCGCGCGCACCCTCATCACCGTCGCCCCCACCGGGGCCGAGACCGCCAAGGCCGACGTCCCCGCCCTGCCGACCACGCCGGAGGAGCTCGTCGAGACGGCCGTTTCCTGTGAGGCTGCCGGGGCCGCGCTGATCCACATCCACGTGCGCGACGCCGACCACGAGCCGACCCTCGACCCGGTGCTCCTGCGAGAAGCCGTCGCCGCTGTGCGCGAGGCCACGGATCTCGTCGTGCAGCTCTCGACCGGTGGCGCGGTCACCGACCCTCTCGACCGGCGCCTCACCGTCCTCGATGCCGACCCGGACTCGTGCTCGCTCACGTGCGGCACGACGAACTTCGGTGACGGTGTCTTCCTCAACCCGTGGGGCTTCATGGTCGATCTCTACCGGCTCGCCCAGGAGCGGGAGGTCGTGCCGGAGTTCGAGCTGTTCGAGCTCGGCCACGTCCACGCGCTGCGCCGGCTCATCGACGAGTGCGGGCTGCCCTACGGCGGTCGGGTCCACGTCGACTTCGTCATGGGGGTGCCGGGGTCGATGCCGGGCACCCCGCAGACCCTCATGGCGGCGCTGGCCCTGTTGCCGCCGGAGGTGACCTCGTGGTCGGCGACCGGCATCGGTCGCACGCACCTGCCGATCGCCGCAGCCGCCCTGTCAGCGGGTGGTCATCTGCGCGTCGGCATGGAGGACAACCTCGTCTATGCGAAGGGCCGGCCGGTGTCCCACAACAGGGAGCTCGTGGCCCGCGCAGCGGAGCTCGCGACGATCCTGCAGCGGCCTCCGATGTCGACGACGGAGGCGCGGGAGCTGCTCGCGGTCAAGGACCGCCGCCCCGCCGCGCTCTGACCCCATCGTCGCGGCCCCGCGCGTGTTGTCCCAACGTGCGCGGGGTAGGTGATGGAGCGCGGGAT
>NZ_JAJJPG010000072.1:0-7583 GCF_032907665.1 Intrasporangium sp. | reverse complement strand
CGCGGCGTCGAGCATCCAGCGCAGGGTCGGAATCGTGTGTGGCCGGCGGCGCCGCCCGGACTGTGTGCGGCATCACGCTGTCTAGAGTTTGCATTTTGCTTGCTCTAGTTAGCATAATGAAGGTGTGAGCAAACTCCCCGATCTCGGCGCCTACTTGCGTGAGCAGCGCGAGAGTGCCCAGCTGTCCCTGCGACAGCTTGCCGAGATCGCCGGAATCTCGAATCCCTATCTGTCGCAGATCGAGCGTGGCCTCAAGAAGCCGAGCGCGGAGATCCTGCAGCAGATCGCGAAGGGGCTCGAGGTCTCGGCGGAGTCGCTCTACGTCCGTGCGGGAATCCTCGACGAGCGGGTCCTCTCCCACGACCCTGCCGCCGCACCGGACGTCCTCTCAGCCATCGCCGCCGACCCGGTTCTCACCGACCGTCAGCGGGCGGTGCTCGTCGAGATCTATGAGTCGTTCGTCGGCCCGAAGAAGCGCCGAGCCACAACGGCTCCCCAGGCCCATGGGAAGCGCAAGGCAACCCAGAAGGAGAACTGAGATGGCTCTCAACCAGAAGAAGATCAGCAAGGCCGTCAAGGACGCCCAGAAGCAGGCCGAGGCAGCCGTCGCGGATGTCCGCAACCAGCTCGACAACCGGCTTCCCGAGGTGACCGTCGACCCGACTCCGTTCTACGCGGTCGTCGGTGCCGCGAACATCGCGGTCGACACGGTCATGCACGCGGGTGACCAGCTCGAGGTGGCGGCCCGGCAGGCCCGGACCGTCGACCTGCGCAAGGGCGCCAAGAAGGAGGCGAAGCAGCTGCAGAAGGATCTCCAGAAGCGGCTGGCCGACCTCCAGGCCCGCACGGCGGAGCTCCAGAAGGTGGCGACGAAGTTCGCCGACCGCTTCGTCAAGGAGGCGCAGGAGATTCCCGCCCAGGTGCTCAACCAGGGCCTCGTCCTCGCGAGCAACGCCAAGGACCAGTACGACGCCGCCGCGGCGCGTGGTGAGCAGATCGTCGCTGACATGCGGACCGAGGGGACCAAGGCCGCTGTCGGTCTTGCCGAGGCTTCCGAAGCGGCCGTGGAGCGTGGTCGCAAGGTCGCCAAGACCGCGAGGACCGAGAGCGAGAAGGTCGCCAAGACCCTCGTCGACACGGTCTCCGACGACGCCGATAAGGTGGCCGCCCAGGTCGAGTCCTCCGTCCACGCCGTCGAGGAGGCTGCTGAGCCGGTCAAGGTCAAGCGCACCCCCGCACGCCGCACGGCAGTCCGCAAGGCCGCCGCTCGACAGGGCGCGGCGACGCGCAAGGCCGAGCGGGTCGAGGAGACGACGACGCGCAAGGTGGCCGCACGCACGGCCGCCGCGAAGCGTTCCACGCCTGCGAAGAAGACGACCGCGAGGAAGTCGACCGCGAAGAAGACGACCGCGAAGAAGGCCCCGGTCCGCACGACCACGGCCAAGAAGGCTCCGGCCCGCAAGACCGCGGCCAAGAAGTCCGCGAACTGACGACCGGTTCCTCGGCTGGGCCGCCACCTTCGGGTGGCGGCCCTGCCGCTTTCCTGCGACAGACACGGCATACTGCGGGGCGTGCCTGACGTCGCTCCGCAGTGCCTGCCCGTGGACCCCGCCGGGGTCGCTCCGTCCCTGACCGGCGCTCCGGTCGTCGCACACGTCGTCCGGGGCGGCTTCGTCGAGTCGGTGCACCACGGCCTCGCCGTCGTCACGGCGCCCGACGGGAGCGTCGAATTCGAGGTGGGCGACTCCTCCGGACCCATCTTCCCGCGCTCGTCGAGCAAGCCGATCCAGGCCTTGGCCATGGTGCGCCACGGCCTGGACACCGATGGAGCGCTGCTCTCCCTCGCCTGCTCGAGCCACTCGGGCGAGGACTTCCACGTCGAGGCGGCCAGGGCGATCCTCGCCCGGGCGGGGCTCTCGGAGTCGGATCTGCAGAACACGCCGGACCACCCGTTCGACGAGGTGGCCAGGATCGCGTGGATCACCGCCGGCCTGCCCAAGCAGTCGATTGTGCAGAACTGCTCCGGGAAGCACGCCTCGATGCTGGCCACGTGCGTTCTCAACGGGTGGGACACCGCGACCTACCGCGAGCGGGACCACCCGCTCCAGGTGGCCATCACCGAGACGGTGACCGAGCTCGCCGGCGAGCAGCCATCGGCAGTCGCTGTCGACGGCTGTGGCGCCCCGATCCACGCGATCCCGCTTGCCGGGCTCGCGCGCTCCTTCGGTCGGCTGGCCGCGGCCGGCGAGGGCCCCGAGGCACGCATCGCCGCCGCGATGCGCGACTTTCCCGAGTATCTCGGAGGCACGCGCCGGGACGTGACCAGCCTGATCCGCAGCGTCCCGGGACTCATCGCCAAGGACGGGGCCGAAGCGGTGTTCGCCGTGGGTCTGCCCGACGGCCGCGGCGTCGCCGTGAAGATCGCGGACGGCGCCTCGCGGGCCAGGGGCGTCGTCGTCGCCGCGGTGCTGCGCAGGATCGGGATCACCGATGGGGAGGCGCTCGCCCCGCTCGAGCACGAGCCCGTGCTCGGCCACGGGGAACCCGTCGGCTCCGTCGTCGCCGTCGGCATCTGAGGCGCCGGGCCATGCGGGCGGTGCTCCAGCGAGTGACCAGGGCGAGAGTCGAGGTCGACGGGGAGGTCGTGGGGGAGATCACCCGACCCGGCCTGGTCGCGCTCATCGGGGTCACCCACGACGACGGACCGCAGCAGGTCGAGCGGATGGCCCGCAAGATCGCCGAGCTGCGCATCCTCCGCGACGAGCAGAGCGTCGCGGACGCCGGTGCGCCGGTCCTCGTCGTGAGCCAGTTCACCCTCCATGCCGACACCCGCAAGGGAAGGCGCCCGTCGTGGTCGGCCGCGGCGCCGGCGCCGGTGGCGGAGCCCCTCGTCGAGGCCGTCGCTGCAGCCCTCCGGGCCCGGGACATCGAGGTCGCCACGGGACGTTTCGGGGCGATGATGTCCGTGTCACTGACGAACGACGGCCCGGTGACCCTCGTCATCGACGTGTGATCCCTGAGCCGCCGCAACGCAGAGGCGGCGGCTCAGGGATCACCCCGACCACACCCTGAACTCCGCCGGATCGTGACCGCAGCGTGGATCAACCACCGACGACGCCGGTTAGGCTTCCAGCATGCAGCTGTTCTACGGCTTCCAGAGCGCCGTCCAACTCATCATCGGGGTCGTCGCCTTCGGGGCGGAGCTCTATTCGTTCGTGGACGCCCTTCGTCACCCTGAGCGCGCCTATCTCGCGGCCGGCAAGCGCACCCGGACCTTCTGGCTCGTCCTGCTCGGCGTGGCGGTCGCCATCGGCTTCGTGACGATGTTCAACCCGCTCAGCCTCTTCGGCCTGCTCGCGATCGTGGGCGCCGCCGTCTACCTCGCCGACGTGCGCCCCGCCCTGCGCCAGGTGCGCGGGATCGGCGGCTCGTCCGACCGCTGGTGAGCCTGCCCGGGACGGGCCGTTCGCCCTCGCCTGATACGGCACACTGGGCACTCACCACCAGAAGGGGAGGGCATGAACAACCATGAGGGCGCGGGCGCAGTCGCGACGGAACTGAGCGACATGACGGACGACGAGGCACGGCCGGAGCACACACCGGACGACTACGCGCGCGGCCATCGTGACCCGACCGAGGACATCTTCGTGTCAGAACGGCCGTGGGGGACCTTCCAGCAGTTCGTGTCCAACGAGCAGGTGACGGTCAAGATCATCACCGTCCAGCCAGGTCACCGGCTCTCGCTCCAGCGCCACGACCAGCGGGGCGAGATGTGGCAGGTCCTCGACGTGCCCATCGACATCACCGTCGACGACCGCACGTGGAGGGCATCTCCCGGCGAGACGATCTGGGTGCCGCGGGGCTCGACGCACCGCATGGGCAACTCCGGGACGCAACCCGGGCGGCTCCTCGAGGTCGCGTTCGGGCACTTCGACGAGGCCGACATCGAGCGGCTCCAGGACGACTACGCCCGCTCCGACGACGGGCAGTAGCGCCCACCGGGCACCCATCCAGCCGTATGCCGCTGGGCGAGCTCAGCGGCATACCGCTGAGTTGGTCCTCCGTGGCGCCAGCGCCTCAGGGCCGCCGTGGCGCGACCGCGTCCCACGAGACGGTGGCTTCTCCCAGACGCCAGCGGGCGGGGCCGTCGAGGAGCGGCCATCGCTCCCGGACGTCTGCGGCGGCGGCGAGGAAGCGCTGGCGGGCACCCCACGCGGCCTGGGGCGCGCTCCTGGCCCAGGCGCGGTCGAGGTCGGCGAGGAAGGCGTGGATCGGCTCACCGGGAACGTTGCGGTGGATGAGCGCCTTCGGCAGGCGCTCGGCGACGTCCGAGGGTCGGACGAGACCCCCCAGCCGCAGCGAGATCGTCAGCGATACCGGGCCGCCCTCGTCGACCGCCACCCAGGTGGCCCGTCGTCCGACCTCGTCGCAGGTGCCGTCGACGAGCACGCCGTCAGGAGCCAGCCGGTTGCGGAGCCGGTCCCACGCGGCCGGAACCGCCGACTCGTCGTACTGCCGCAGGACGTTGAAGGCCCGGACGACGGTGGGGCGCGCGCCCTCGTCGAGCGGGACCTCGAAGCCGCCTCGGACGAAGGTGAGGCCGTCGCGTCGGAGCGGTGCGGCCGCGGCGACGCGTTCGGGGTCGATCTCGATGCCGACGACCTCGACGTCGCGGCGCACGCGGCGCAGCCGGTGGTGCAGCTCCACCGCGGTCACTGGCGAGGCGCCGTAGCCGAGGTCGACGACGACGGGAGGCTTCGGGCTCCGGCGCAACCGCCAGGCCTGCGGCCCGGTGAGCCAACGGTCACACCGACGGAGCCGGTTCGGGTTCGTCGTGCCCCGGGTAATGGTCCCGACGGGGCGATCTCGGTCGGCCACGGGCCCGCAGCCTAACCCGGCCGCCGCTCCGTCCATGAATCGAGGCCGGGTGGGCCCGCGGACCATGAACCAACCCCCAGGGTCCGGCGTCGACCCGGGGTGCGGAATACATCGAATCGGCACAGTGGTTGAGTCGGTAGACACGGTGAACAAGAAGGGCGCAGATGTCGGCAGACCCCAGGCGCGTGGCGATGATCAGCGTCCACACGTCCCCGCTCGAGCAGCCGGGCACCGGCGACGCGGGCGGCCTCAACGTCTACGTCGCCGAGACGGCCAAGGAGCTCGCCCGCCGCGGGATCGAGGTCGACATCTTCACCCGTCGCACGACGGCCGAGACGCCGATCATCGGCGAGCTCGCGCCCGGCGTGCGCGTGATCAACGTCACGGCAGGGCCCTACGAGGGGCTGCCGAAGGAGGAGCTGCCGGGTCAGCTGTGCGCGTTCTCGGCCGGGACCATGCAGGCCGGCCTGTCACTGCCCGAGGACCACTACGACCTCGTCCACACGCACTACTGGCTCTCCGGTCAGGTGGGGTGGCTCGCTGCCGACCGGTGGGGCGTCGCCCTCGTCCACACGATGCACACCATGGCCCGGGTCAAGAACCTCCACCTCGCGGAGGGCGACACCCCCGAGCCCCGGGGGCGGGAGATCGGCGAGGCCCAGGTCGTCGAGGCCGCCGACCGCCTCATCGCCAACACCGACGGCGAGGCCCAGGACCTCATCGACCTCTACGACGCACCGCCTGCCAGGGTGTCCGTGGTCCCACCCGGGGTGGACCTCGCGACCTTCACACCGGGCGACACGAGGACTGCTCGGGCCGAGCTCGGCCTGCCGGTCGACGGTGAGCTGCTCCTCTTCGTCGGCCGGATCCAGCCCCTCAAGGCACCCGACCTGCTGCTGCGCGTTGCGGCAGAGCTGCTGCGCCGTGACCCCGGGCGCCGGGAGCGGCTCACCGTCGCCGTTCTCGGTGGACCGAGTGGTTCCGGCCTGGCTCGGCCGCACGGACTCGAGGAGCTCGCCGAGCAGCTCGGCATCACCGACGTCGTGCGTTTCGTCAAGCCCGTGCCGCGACCGGTCCTCGCACAGTGGTACCGCGCCGCGGACGTCGTCCTCGTCCCGAGCTACAGCGAGTCCTTCGGCCTCGTCGCCATCGAGGCCCAGGCCTGCGGCACCCCGGTCGTCGCCGCAGACGTGGGCGGGCTTCCCACGGCAGTGGGCGACGCCGGGGTCCTCGTCGACGGGCACGACAGCCCGACCTGGACCGACGCCGTCCAAGGGCTGCTCGACGATGACGGGCTCCGCGCCGACCTCGGACGACGGGCGATCGAGCATGCCGCCGGCTTCGGCTGGGAGGCGACGACCGACCGACTGCTCGCCGTCTACCGGCAGGCCATCCACGAGCGCACGCACTCGCCGATCGCCAACGGCAAGGGCATCGTCGGCGTTCCCCGGGCGGTCATCCCGTGAGCCGCCGCGCCCGCGCCAACTGACATGCTGGTCTCCGTGAGCGAACCACAGAGCACCGGCCCGGCCGCCGCAGGGAGCCGACTCGAGGAGTACCTGCAATCCGTCGACCTCGAGTGGGAGCTCGGGTCCCGCGAGGGCGAGTACGTCGTGACCCTCCCCGGGGAGAAGAAGCTCAAGACCGTCGTGTCGCTGCTCATCCGACCGCGGACGACGAGCGTGTCCGCGTTCGTCATCCGCAACCCCGACGAGAACCACGAGGAGTTCTACCGCACCCTCCTGCGCAAGAACCTCCGGCTCACCGGGATCGCCTATGCGATCGACGCGGACGGGGACGTGTACGTCCGCGGTGAGGTGCCGACCGAGGCGCTCGACGGCGATCACCTCGACCAGCTCTTCGGGGTCGTGCTGGCTGCGAGCGACGAGGCGTTCAACGAGCTGCTCGCCCTCGGCTTCCTCGGCTCGATGAAGAAGGAGTGGGCCTGGCGCATCTCCCGCGGCGAGTCCACCCGCAACCTCGATGCCTTCCGTCACCTGCTGGACGACGGGTCCGACGACTGAGAGCGTCGCTAGGCTGGCGGCATGACCTACACGCTTGTCCTCGTCCGGCACGGCCAGAGCGAATGGAACGCCAAGAACCTCTTCACCGGCTGGGTCGACGTCGACCTGACGGAGCTGGGCCGGGCCGAGGCCGTGAGCTCGGGCCAGCAGCTCGTGGAGGCGGGCATCCTGCCGGACATCGTCCACACGTCCGTGCAGCGCCGCGCCATCACGACCGCGAATCTCGGTCTCGACGCGGCCGACCGTCACTGGATCCCGGTCAAGCGCAGCTGGCGCCTCAACGAGCGCCACTACGGCGCCCTCCAGGGCAAGAACAAGAAGGAGATCCTCGAGCAGTTCGGCGAGGAGCAGTTCATGCAGTGGCGCCGCTCCTACGACGTGCCGCCGCCGCCGATCGACCCGGAGGACGAGTACGCCCAGACGGACGACCCGCGCTATGCCGGGCTCGGCGCCGCGATGCCGCGCACGGAGTGCCTCAAGGACGTCGTCGCGCGGATGCTCCCGTACTGGGAGACAGAGATCAAGCAGGACCTCGCCGACGGCCTCACCGTGATGATCGCGGCACACGGCAACTCCCTGCGCGCGCTCGTCAAGACGCTCGACGGGATCAGTGACGAGGACATCGCGGGGCTCAACATCCCGACGGGCATGCCCCTCGTCTACGAGCTCGACGAGTCCTTC
>NZ_JAJJPG010000071.1:1314-19300 GCF_032907665.1 Intrasporangium sp. | reverse complement strand
TCCACCCGAGGACGAAGGGCCGGACGTGCTGTCCGGCCCTTCGTCGTTCCCGGACGCGGCCCATTGAACCGCCGGCGGCACCGCCCCTCGGTGGTTCAATGGGTGGCGCCCGGAGCCCGACCCGGGTGCTGCCGGAGGAGGTGTCATGAGGGGTCAGGTCCGGCCGGACGAGCACGGCGACCCGGTCGCAGCGGTGCTCAGGGCACACCGCGTCGGTGCCCGGCTCGCCCTGGCGACCTCGGGGACCACTGCGACCTCGGGGACCACAAGCGCCGTGACCTCACCTCTCCGCCGCGTCCTGCGCACGACGCAGTCCTGGTGGGCCACCTTTCCGGCCTATTCCGATCTCACCGGGGTCGCAGCGGGGGCGCGGGTGTGGGTGCCCGGTCCGCTCCGGTCGACCATGAACCTCTTCGCTGCCGTCCACGCAGCCTGGGTCGGGGCCGATCTCGTGCGGGATGCCGCGGACGCCACCCACGCGTGCCTCACCCCGGCCCAGCTGGTGCGTCGCGGGCCCGAGCTCCCTCGTGGTGCGCGCGTCGTCGTGGCCGGCGACCACCTGCCGTGGCAGGTCGCCGCCGAGGCACGCGCGGTCGGGCTGGGGATCGACCGGTACTACGGCGCCGCGGAGCTCAGCTTCGTCGCGGCCGCGTCGGATGGGGGTGCGCTGAGGGCATTTCCCGGCGTCGAGATCGAGATCAGGGACGCTCCGGTCAGCGGCACGATCTGGGTCCGGTCGCCCTGGGTGTGCGACGGGTACGACGGCCCCGCCGGGTCACTCCGTCGTGACGCGGCTGGGTGGGCCACGGTCGGTGACGTCGGTCGGGTGGAGGACGGCGTGCTCGAGGTTCGCGGCCGGCCGGACGCCATCATCACGGCTGGCGCGACCGTGCTCGTGGCCGACGTCGAGTCCGTGCTCACACCGGCGGCGCGGGGCGAGGTGGCGGTGCACGCGGTGCCGCACCCGACCCTGGGCCAGATCGTCGTCGCCACCCTCACCGACGGGGCCGACCGTGGCCGCCTCGAGCTGGTCTCCCGCGAGCGACTGCCCGCGAGCCATCGGCCCCGCGTGTGGCGGGTCGTGCCGGAGCTGCCGCTGACTGCGGTCGGGAAGCTCGACCGTGCCGCGCTGGCCCGGTGAGGGGATGACTGGAGCCCTCATCGTCGCTGCCCGCCGGACCCCGATCGGGACGGCGGGACGCAGTCTGGCCGGGGTCACGGCGGCGGAGCTCGGAGGAGCGGTCGTTCGGGCGGTGGCTGACGACCTGGGGGAGGTGCCGGCCGAGGTCGTGCTCGGCAACTGCATGGGTCCCGGCGGCAACGTCGCCCGGGTTGCCTCGCTGACGGCCGGCCTGCCTGTCGAGGTGCCGGCCCTCACCGTGGACCGGCAGTGCGCGAGCGGTCTCGCGGCGATCGAGCTCGGCGCACGTCTGGTGAGCGGGGGGTCGGGCCCGGTGGTCGCCGGCGGTGTCGAGAGCGCCTCGACGGCGCCGTGGCGCTTCTGGCCACCCGAGGCGGGCGGGCCACCCGTGCGCTACGAACGGGCTCCGTTCGCTCCCGCGAGCGACGACGTGGACATGGGTGTCGCGGCCGACCTCCTTGCGCAGGAACGTGGCGTGACGCGGGAACGACAGGATGCGTATGCCGCTGAGTCCCACGCGCGAGCCGTGCTCGCTGCCGCACGCGGCGAGTTCGACGCCGAGATCGTGGCTGTCGGAGGTGTCGCAGCGGACGAACGGCCGCGGGCGGGACTGACCGCGGAGCGCTTGGCGCGGTTCCGGGCTGCCTTCCGGGAGGGTGGCACGGTGACCATCGGCAACTCGTGCGGCGTCAACGACGGGGCTGCAGCCGTGGGCATCGTGCCTGCCGGATCCCGGGAGGGTGCTGCCGGGCGGCCGGGTCTCCGGGTGCTCGGTGCCGCCTCGGCCGGCGTCGCCCCTGGGCGTCCCGGTATCGGGCTCGTACCTGCGGTGAAGCTCGCCCTCGCCGAGGCAGGACTCGCGGTCGGTGACCTCGATGTCATCGAGTTCAACGAGGCCTTCGCGGGCCAGGTCCTCGCCTGCTACGACGCCTTGGGGATCGACCCGGGCAGGGCGTGCGCAGGCGGCGGTGCGCTGGCCCTCGGGCACCCGTGGGGCGCCAGCGGGGCCGTGCTCGTCGTTCGGCTCTTCACCCAGCTCGTGCGCCAGGGCCGGGGCCGCTACGGACTCGCAGCCATCGCTGCCGGGGGTGGCCAGGGGACCGCGCTGGTGGTGGAAGCGTGCCGCTGATCGAGTTCGACGGGGTGGGGCACACCTACACGGTCTCCGGGGTGGAGCGAGTCGTCCTGCGGGACGTCACGCTGCGCCTGACCGAGCAGCGCGTCGGGGTCATCGGGGCGAACGGGTCCGGAAAGTCCACCTTCGCACGGATGCTCAATGCTCTCGTCGTCCCGACTGAGGGTGCCGTGCGCATCGACGGCCGGGACACCTCGCGAGAGGCCCGCGCGGTCCGTCGCCGAGTCGGATTCTGCTTCACCGACCCAGACGCCCAGATCGTCATGCCCACGGTCGCGGAGGACGTCGCCTTCAGTCTGCGTCGGCGCGGCCTGGACAAGCGCGAGGTCTCGGCCCGCGTGGACCGCGTCCTCGCGGGCTACGGCCTGGCCGGGCACCGAGACCATCCCGCCCACCTGCTCTCCGGAGGTCAGAAGCAGCTCCTCGCTCTGGCCTCCGTGCTCGTGACGGAACCGGACCTGGTCGTGATGGACGAGCCGACGACCCTGCTCGACCTCGTCAACACCCGTCGGGTCCGGGAGGTGATCCGCGGGCTCGACCAGCAGGTGGTCCTCGTCACCCACGACCTCGACCTGCTCGGGGACTTCGATCGCGTGCTCGTCTTCCACGAGGCGCGGCTCTGCTTCGATGGCGCGCCCGGCGAGGCGGTCGCTGCGTATCGGCGGCTCGTGTCGTGAGCACGCTGGCCGTCTACGTCGCCCGCGACTCCGTCGTGCACCGGCTCCCGGCGGGCGCCAAGCTCGCCCTGCTCGTCCTCGCCGCGGTGGGCACGCTGACGCTGCGGCGAGCCTGGCACGTAGCTGTTGCTCTCCTCGTCATCGCGGTCCTCTACGCCGCCGCCCGCATCCCGTGGCGCACCGCGGTGGGGCAGGTGCGGCCCCTCGCGTGGTTCGTCGTGGCTCTCGGCGCCTTCCAGGTCGCCGTGGCCGGCTGGGAGCGGGCAGTGGTCGTCGTCGGGGGGATGCTCGGCCTGATCCTGCTCGCGGCCCTCGTCAGTCTCACGACGCGCACGACGGCCATCGTCGACGTCATGGTCAGGGCGCTCCAGCCGTTGCGGCGGGTGGGGATCGATCCCGAGCGTGTCGGTCTGCTCGTCGCTCTCGGCATCCGGTCGGTGGCGGTCATCGTCGAGCTCGCGGGTGAGGTCCGTCAGGCCCAGCTCGCCCGCGGCGCGTCCTCGAGCCCGCTCGCCTTCGTCGCGCCGCTCGTCGTCCGCACGCTGCGCCACGCAGATCGTCTGTCGGACGCACTCGTCGCACGTGGCGTCGACGACTGAGGCACCCGCGTCCCGAGCCTCGACGTCAGGCCGCGGCGGACTCGCGCTCGCGCCGCGCCGCCGCATGACGGGGCGGCAGCAGGTCGGGGTAACCGCGATGCACCGCGCCCGCGACCAGGGTGGCGATGACGGCCTTGGCGAGGTCCCCGACGAGGAAGAGGGAGCTGCCCGCCATGGCTGCCGGGAGGCTGATGTCCGCGCGCCACGCCGTGGCGGGAACCCCGATGGCGTAGAGGACGACGATCCCGCCGAGGACGATCGCGACGAGCCCGTAGCCCGTCTGGTAGGGCGCGCCACGCCGGAAGACGAGGGCCCCGATGACGAAGGCAGCCACAGGGAAGCCGAGGAGGTAGCCGACGCTTGGCCCGGCGAAAACGCCCAGACCGCCGCGTCCGCCGGACAGGAGCGGCAGGCCGAGGGCGACGAGGATGAGGAACAGGACCACCGAACTCGCCCCCCGCCGTGCCCCGAGGACTGCTCCGGCGAGCATGATGCCGAGGGACTGGACCGTGATCGGCACCGGGAACCCGAAGGGCGAGAACGCCGGCACGAGGCCGAGGACGGCGATGAAGCCGGCGAAGGTCGCGGTGAGGGCGAGGTCGCGGGTGCGACCGTGGGAGGTGCTCATCAGGTGCTCCTGGAGGGACGGGCTGGAGGTCTGGGCACGAGTGATCCGGGCACTGCGGAGTCACCGTACGACGTCGTCGTGCCTGGCGGCGAGGAGGACCGCTGCGTGGGCGACCCGGGGTAAGGGGGCTCAACCGAGGGCGGGTCGCCTCGTCACGACATAGAGGTCGTCGGTGCGCCAGTCGGCCACCGCGCTCGCGGGTCCGGCCGAACGGTTGCCCGGGGACGCGACGCTGACGAGCAGACGGTCGAGAGTCGATCGGGGTTCGCCCCCGCCGCGCACGATGGTCGCGGGCTCGGCGACGTCGACGTCGAGCTCGGGCTGCTCGAGCGAGCGCGGATCGAACTCGAGGGTGCTCGTGATGATCTTCAGGTGGTCGGTGACCATGACGGTGCCCGCGTGCCACAGCGCGTCGGAGAGCTGGGCGGTGAGGGCGACCTGGACGGCAGCGCCACCGTCGAGGGAGACCGACCCCGACGCCAACGCGTCCGTGAAGATGCCGTAGGCCTCGGTGAGGTCGAGGAGCGCGCACCACAGGGGACGCGACGTCGTGTTGGTGAGCGTCACGGTGAAGGTCGGTGCCTGGTCGCCGTCGTAGCTGATCTCGAGACGGCCGTCCGCCTCGACGGCCCCGGACGGGGAGCTGATCTGGACCTGCATCGTGCCGGGAGGCAGCGCGGTGGCGGGGTTGCTCAGCGACGACAGCCGGAGCCATCGGGCCACCCGTTCGAGCGCGGCGATCGTCCGATCCTCCCGGTGTGAGCCGGCAACGACCGGGACGAGGGGTCGCGTGACGCCCGGGCGGGTGATCTCGAAGCCGTCCGCCCGGGCACGCACCAGCAGGTCCGCGGTAGCCCGGTCGTCGGTCACGCGGATGAGGGTCGAGTCGGCAGCGGCGGCGGCCTCGTTCAGCGCCCTCGTTCCGTCGTGCTCCCCGACGATCGCGACGCCGAGCGGCGTGAGCGGGATCGTCTTGACGACCGCGCGGTAGACGAAGCCCGGATCGAGGTCCGGGGTGACCGCCACGATCGACCGGCTGGGCAGGACCTGGACGACGCGGGCCTCGGCCAGGGGCGCCCCGTCGGTCTCGCCGGCAAGGGCATAGACCGCGAGCTCGGTCGTGTCCTCGCCGATCGGTTCGGGGACGCCGTGCACTGCGCCGGCGTCGACGCTCCACCCGTCGGGCAGGCGGCTCAGGGTCAGCTGCTCCGGGCGGGCGGGGAGGACTCCGCCGAGGAAGGCTCGGTCGAGGTCCGTGGCCTCCCCGGTCTCGAGCTGGGGGTGCTGGTCCTCGACCCGGGCGAGCACGCCCGCGGTGACGAAGCGGTGGATGTCGCGGTAGGTGGGCTGGCCGCCGTGGTCGCGCAGGGCTCGCTCGAGCGCGGCCGAGAACGCGCCCCGACCTCGCCCACCGATGGTCAGCTCCTTGGCGGTCTCGGCCGATCGGCACGCAGCCAGGAGGACGTGGCCCGCCGCGGAGGACGACCAGACGGACCGGGTCCGGTTCGCCGACCCGGGCAGGGGGATCTCGGGCGCCATCGTGGCCTCGGGGACGAAGGTGCTCCAGGGGCGTGGTCGTGGGTCCTCGGGCGCGAGCCGCAACCGGACGGATCCGTTGGCGTCCCGTGTCCCGTCGCCGGAGTGGCAGCAGTCGAGGATGACGAGCAGGTGGTCCACCGAGCCCGCGACGGTTGCGAGCAGGCCGCTCAGCTCCTTGTCCGCGAGGTCCCATCCTCCGGGGGAGCGGCTGTCGACGAGCACGAGGGTCTCGTTGCGGCGGTCCGGTTCGCGGGCCCACAGCTCCGGCGGCGCGTGCTGCTGCGAGCCATGTCCGCTGAAGTAGAAGAGCGCCGTCGACTCCGGGCCCCCTCCGGTGAGATGAGAGCGGATCGCTGTGGTCACGGCATCGCGCGTTGCCTCACCGTCGATCAGCGTGAGCAGGCCGAGCGCGTCCGCGGGCACACGTGCATCCAGTGTCTCCGCCATCGCTCGGACGTCGTTGGCGCAGCCGACGAGCGGGGGAACGGGAGCAGGGTAGTCGTCGATGCCCACGAGGAGGGCGCGCAGGCTCGTCACGACGCCTCCCATCAGTCCGGGTCACCGAGGATGATCGGCTGCCAGATGCCCGGCCGACGCTGGAGCACCCGCTCCGCGTTGCTGCTGATCATCGCCTGCTGTTCCCACGGGCCGAGCCGGGCGTCGCTGATGTTGACCTGCCCCGCGAGGACGTCACCCCGGGTGGGGCTCGCCATGCCGAGGATCGTCCACGGGACTCGCGCCTCGATGCGATAACCGTCGCTGGTGCGGGAGAGCGCAGCGTCGATCTCTGGCGCGCCGCCTCCGGCCGGGAAGTCGCCGCCGGCGGCGGTGTTGATGGCTCCACGTGCGGCATCACCTGGGACGATCCCGATGATCACGTGGCGGTCGCGCCCGTTGCGCACCCCTGCGCGTGGTCCGAGGTTCCTGGCGTCCGGGCCGATCTCGAAGGAGATCGAGTCCCCCCGCCAGTACTGGTCGGGCTGGCCCTCGTCGACCGTGTCCACGACCGGGTCCACGACGTCCACCTCGACGTAGAGCGCACTGCGATCCCAGAGCAGCCTGGCCTGCCCGTGCACCCCGTTGGGGTTGGCGCCACTCTTCGGGTAGATCACGGCGTCGATCGGGACCGGCTCGACGCCGTCCCACTCGTCGAAGCTGCCGTCGATGACGGGGGCTGCCGTCGTGCATCCGACCATCAGCTGCGCATCGGCGTTCGGGATCGCCGCGGAGGGTCCGCAGGCGGTGACGACGAGGTCGAGCGGTGCGCTCGGACTCACCTGGGGACCCGAGCTGGTCGAGGGGCGATCATCGGGAACGACGTCGTCGGCGATACTCACCGCCCAGACCATGAAACCGACCGTCGCCACGAGCAGGAGGGCCAGGACGCCGACCGCCCAACGCCACCCCGTCCCGGAGCGCCGACGGCCGGATGGGGCGGGCCGGCGCGGCTCGGCCGGCAGTGGCCGGGTCCCGACCGGTGGCCCGGGTGGCGGCTGTGCTGCAGATCCGGTGGGGAGCGGCTGCGTCACCCTGGGCAGCGGCTGCGTCACCCCGGGGGGCCGGTGAGGACGGCTGGGCTCCGGCGGTGGCTGCGGAGGACCGGATGGCGGCGGCAGCTGCGGGCGAGCGTCGGGCGCCTTGACGGCCTCGAGCAGGAGAGTGACGTCGGCGTAGTCCGGTCGCTCGGACGCGATCTGCTCGAGCAGCGGCACCGCGGCCTGCGGAGTCGCCGAGGCAAGCGACGCCTGGGCGGCGGCATAGAGGGACTCCCACCTGCCCTCGGGCGCGGGCTCGGCCATGCTCCCGAGGGCCGACACGTCGAACGGCTGGTCCGATCCGGACCGCACGAGCACGGCGGTGCCCCACTCGGACGCCTCGTCGGAGGTGGCCATGGCCTTGCGCACCTCGCAGATCGCCGCGTCGATGGGCAGGCCCCGGGTGAGGAAGGAGTAGAACTCGTGGCTGAAGACGAGCGCCGCCCGATCCGAGATCTCCGTCTGCATGGCGACCACTGCTGGCAGGCCTTGGCGCACGAGCGACTGTGCCACGCCGGAGAAGGCGTCCCGCCCACTCGTGCGCGCCCCCTCGCACGCGTTGAGCAGGGCGAGCTGCATGCCGTTGGCGTCGTGGAGCAAGGTGCCGAGCCGCGACGCGCTGACCCGGTGTGCGGTGCCGTCCTCGCGCTCGAGCACGAGGACGCCCTCGCCGAGGGCCTGGTCGAACCCGCCGTGTCCGATGAAGTGGAAGACGTGGAAGGTGTCGAGCAGCGCCCGCTGGAGGCTCCCCAGTGTGGCCTGGGTCAGGACGACCAGCTCGAGCCGACCGCTCGAGACGAGGTCGGCGGTCGTGGCCCGCAGCAGCTCCTCCTCGTGGGCGACCGCGAGCTCGGGGACGTCCGACGGGCTGGACACCATGACGAGGACGCGCAGAGGTGCGGACACGCGGACGGGAGCCGGGACATCGAGCGCTTCGAGGGACCGCACCAGTGGGGTCTGCGACGACAGGGTGAGGAACCGACCGAGCTCGCTGTCGAAGAGGTACTCCCACGGGATGGGATCGAGATCTGGCGCGTCCTCGAGGCCGAGACGCACCCGCAGTCCGACCCCCTGCTGCTTCGCGGTCGACAGGCTCGAGCGGAACAGTCGACCCACCTCGCCGGCGAGCAGCGCGTCTCCGAGACGCTTGCCGTAGTCCTTGACGTCCATGACCCTGGTCTCGGCGGGCACGAGGCGCCGAGAGGCGACCCGCGGCGGCCCGACTGCGGTCATGAACTGGGCGAGCTCAACTGGGTTGAAGGGCAGCGAGAACGGCGCCTCGCCCTGGCCTGCCGGGGAGTCGGTCACACGGGCGACCTGCCCCGTCGCCGTTGTGACGATCGAGACCTCGAAGTCGAGATAGTCGCGTCCCACGCGACCCCCTCACCGTGTGATCCCGTGGGATCGGCCGCTGCACCCTGACCCTCATCAGAGGCTAGTGCCCGCACGGGAGATACCTCACGGAATCGCCCGATCTGCTCAGTCAGCCGTAGCATCGGAGCCAGGGCACCCCCAGCGCTCGCGGACGAGGGAGCCGTACCCGCCCAGCGACAAGACGGCCGCTCTGGAGTCACCATGCACTGGTTCGTCCTCATCGCGTCGGGGATGCTGGAGGCGGTCTGGGCGACGGCCCTCGCGGCGTCGGACCGCTTCCGCAGGCCGGGGCCGACGGTGGTCTTCGCCGTCGGACTGGTCGCCAGCATGGCGGGGCTCGCCTACGCGATGACCGGACTGCCCACGGGGACGTCGTATGCCGTGTGGGTCGGCATCGGGGCGGTGGGCACCGTCCTGCTCGCCGTGGCGCGAGGCCAGGAGCGTCTCGACCCCACGCGCGCGGCCCTCCTACTCCTGCTCGTCAGCTGTGTCGCCGGCCTCAAGGTGGTGGCTTGATGCCCTGGCTCGTCCTGCTCGCCAGCGCCGTCCTCGAGGCCGTCTGGGCCACGGCGCTGGGGCTCTCCGACGGGCTCTCCCGCTCCGGGCCTACGGCCGTCTTCACCGTCGCACTGGTACTCAGCATGCTCGGCCTCGCCGTGGCCTCGCGCACGATCCCCATCGGCACCGCGTACGCCGTGTGGACGGGAATCGGGGCTGCGCTGACCGTTGCCTGGGCGGTCGGGTCGGGCGCGGAATCCGCCTCCACAGCAAAGATCCTGCTCGTCGCGGGGATCATCGGGGCCGTCATCGGCCTCAAACGGGTGGGACACGGCGAAGAGGCGGCGGAGGGGGCGTGACGCGCCCCACCCCCACCTGTCGGTGGGCCGTCCGCGGCCTACGCTGAGAAGTGGGAGCCGAGCGCTTCGCGCGCGGCGGCCCGAGAAGGAGCAGTGACGACCCATGACCGTGCACCAGACCCCGGTCACCAGTTCCGTCCACCTGTCCACCGCTGCACCCGTCGACCCAGTCGTCGACCCCATGGTCGACCGCAGTGCCGACAGCACCAAGCCCGACAGAACGCAGCCCGAGACTGCGCTGCACGACGAAGCGGTCCGCCGCCTCAAGGAGAAGGCGGAGTTCCGGATCCACCTCGTGATCTACGCGCTCGTCAACGGCATGCTCGTGATCATCTGGGCGATGACCGGCGCCAACTTCTTCTGGCCGGTCTTCCCGATCGCCGGCTGGGGCATCGGCCTCGCCGCGCACGCGATGGACGTCTACTGGAAGCACGAGCCGACCGAGACAGAGATCTCTTCGGAGATGGACCGGCTGCGCCACCGCTGAGGCGCCGTAGCCGCTGAACGAACCCCCGGGCGCCGGCCGCGTCCCGACCGGCGCCCGGCTGGGGTCGGCGGCCACTAGGCTCCGGTGGATGGATGGTTGGTGGCTCGAGGCAGTCGGCTGGATCGGCTCGGCCGTGCTCGTCTGGTCGCTGCTGCAGAGCCAGCTGCGCCGCCTCAGGGTCATCAACCTCATCGGGAGCGTCGTCCTCGCCGGCTACAACTTCGCCATCGGCGTGTGGCCGATGGTGGGCCTCAACGTCGTGCTCGCCGCGATCAACGTCGGACACCTCGTCCGGATGTCGCGGGAGCGGCACGACGCGGCCGTCTACGAGGTGCTCGAGGTCGGCGGCGACGACGAGTACCTCCGGCACGTCCTGAGAGTGCACGAGGCCGACATCCGTCGCTTCAACCCCGACTTCGTCCACGACCCCTTCTCGGGTGACCCGTCCTACCTCGTGCTCAAGGGTGACGCGATGGTGGGGGTCGTGCTCATGCGGGACCTCGGTGACGGGCGGGCTCAGCTCCTCCTGGACTACGTGACGCCGCCCTACCGCGACCTGTCGCCGGGTGAGTTCGTCTTCGGGCCCGACGGCCCCTTCCGGTCCCGCGGCTTCCGCCGGGTCCTCATGCCCCCCGGGATGGTGGACCCCTACTACGAGCGGCTCGGCTTCACCAAGGACGGGGACGCCTACGTGCTGTGACCGCGGGAGCCGGCACAGCGGCATACGACATGGGCTTTGTCCGTATGCCGCTCAGCTCGCTCCCGCAGGCGAGGTGACCACATGCTGCGGCGGGCTCAGACGAGCTTGCGGCACCGGGCCATGAAGCGGTCCGGGTCGACGACGGCACGGTGGACCTCACCGCTGCCGACCTCGTCGCCGTCGGCATCCCTGGCGCTGACGAAGCAGACCAGCCGCCGCCCGTCGTTGATCGGCTCGGCGCACTGGATCGTGATCTCGCTCCCGACCGGGCTTCCCTTGAGGTGCTCGAACTTCACCATCGTGCCGACCGTCGTGTGGTCCTCGGCGACCGACTTCTGGCAGACCTGGAAGGAGGCGATCTCGCACCACGTGATGAGCCGAGGTGTCGCGAGAACGTCGAGGTCACCGGTCCCGAGCTTCGCCGCCGTGTCATCCGGCGTCACGGTGTGCTGAAACTGGCGCATGGGCATTGCTCGAGTCTGGCATGGATCACCCAAGACTCCAGCCCGGGTCCGCAAAAGGTGACCCGATCGACGCCAGCGTGTCCCCGCGGCCCCGCTGCCCCCGCCTGCCAACCTAGCCCTGTGGAGACCCACGTCATGGTCCTCGCGGTGGCGCTCGCCTTCACGGCAGTGCTCACCTGGATCGCGGTCGCCCGTTTCGACCACGTCGTCGAGCTCATCACGCGGCCCACGTTCACCGTCCTGCTCGCGGGCCTCGCCTGGTCGCTCGCGGCCCAGCGCAGCTCGGACGGTGCCACTGAGGTCGTGGCGGACGTGCCGGGGGTTGTGCCCGCGCTCGGTGCCCTCGGCCTGCACCTGCTCGTGGACCTCCTCCTGCTCACCGCGACCGAGGTGCGATACCTCCTCGCCCTCGGGGCCGGCGTGGTCGCCCATGTCGCGTGGGGATGGGCCGTCCTCGAGGTGCCGGGTCACGAGGGGATCCCGTGGTGGGTGCTTGCCGCCGTGCCCGCGCTCACCCTGCTGCACGGGCTCTGGGGCCGTGACGTGGTCCGCCACTCCGGGCGGCAACGGGGCGCCGTCTTCCTCACCCTCCTGTCTCTCGCAGGCCTGGTCCTCGTCGCCGCGTGGCAGGGCGACAGGACCGTCCTCGGTGGCTGCGCCCTGCTCCTGGTCTCCCACCTCCTGCTCGGGCACGACCGCTTCGTCCTCGAGCGGCGCTGGGCTCCCGTGCAGACCCTCGTCGCGCACCACGCGGCACTCGCGCTGCTCGTCACCGGGCTGCTCGCCTGACTCTCCCGCCAGCCGAACCATCCCGAACGGCCCGTCTCGGGACCTCACGGGGAGGTTTCGAAGGATTCTCGCGATCGTTCCTAGGGGATTGTTCGGGGGATAACGGACGAAAGCGCAGGCAAATCCGCCATTCCCCGGATGTCCGAACGGCCCTGTCCTTCAATGGCATGCATGGGGGGACCGCATCTCTGTTGCCCCCTTGCCATCGAACCGAGCAGATCGGGGCCCACCATGAGAACGCCATCCGTCGCAGCAGGCGCACGCAGATCCGCGAGAACGCCAGGCATACCCAGAGCGCTCGCCGGGGTGATCGGACTCGTCGCGGTCATCGGACTGACGACCTCGCCGGCCGTCGCCGCGAAGCCGCCGCCCACGCCACTCCCGGAGGTCACCGTGTCGGTCTCGACCGACAACAGTGGACTCGATGGTGCGGTCCCCGCGGTGCTCGCCAGGGCGGGAGACCCGATCGAGCTGCTCCTGACGACCACCGTGCCGTTCTACCAGGACGTGACCTTCACCCTGGACGTCAGCGTCGCCGACGGATCGCCTGACGGCATCCTCAGCCCGAACCAGGTCACGCTGCCGGCGAAGGCGACCTCGGTGGCCGCCTCAGTGGCGTACTCGGCCGTGGAGAACGGCGTCGTCATCACCCCGTCCGTCGGCGGCAAGGGCAAACCGATCGCCTTCACGGCCATCCCATCGATGGCCTTCGACAGCCTGCGAACCCTCCAGTTCGCCCAGCAGGGGGCGACCACCGTCGGTACCGACACCTGCACCACGACCACAGATGAGACGAACTGCGGCGTGGCCCTGCTGCCGCTGAGCTTCGCGTCGGCGCGGGCGGCCCTGTCGACCGGTGCGACGGCCGACGAGTGCGCTGGACGGCCCTGCAAGGCAGGCTCCACGGTCGTCCAGTTCATCGCGGCCCTCGAGGGGTACACGGCTGAGGCGCCCGCCACGATGATCTACCGGTGTGACAAGTCGCAGTGCGGCAACGGCGGTGTGAACAAGTTCAAGGTGTACTACTCGTACGCGTCGTCCGGTCCGCTCAGCGAGGCACCGGCGTGTCTCGTCAAGAACCAGGCAAACCCGGGTGGCGAGGCCTGCGTCGACTACGTCAACAGCCAGCGGGACAACGCCGGCGACCTGCTGCTCTACTTCCACTTCACGCATGACCTGCGAGGTACCGGCTACTGACTGTCGGTGACTCGGAGCGGGGGCGGCGCGTCAGGGGGCGGCGGGATCGACGGGGATCCCGTCGAAGGGCGCCGGCAGGTGGAGAACGCCGAGGCGGTTGAGGCAGGCGCGAGCCTCGGCGAGGTCAGTCGAGCCGTCGCTGCCGGCGCGCTGCGCGGTGACCGCCAGCCCGACGAGGTTGAGCGAGCGGACGTGGCCGCCGTCCCACCGACCGCCGAGGTCACGGCCCGCCTCGAAGGCAGCCCGGGCGGCCGGGTAGCTGTCGAGGAGGAGCAGGGCCGTGCCACGCAGCCACTGGATGCGGCCCACGAGCTCGTCGGCACCCACGGCAGCGGCGTCGGCGAGCAGCGAGTCCGCGGTCACGCCAGCCGTCTTGACATCGCCCTCGAGCAGCACGCACTGCGCGAGGGAGGCCGCGGCGTCGACGGCCTCGTTCTGGAGGCCGAGGTCGGCGAGCGCCGCCCGGGCCTGCTGGAGCAGCCGCTGGGCCTCAGGGAGTCGGCCACGGCCCAGACGGACCTTGCCGAGCTCGCGGTCGACGAGGGCGACGAGCTCGGGGTCGTCGGTGACCAGGCCCCCTCGCCGGGCGATCGCGAGGAGAGGCTCCGCCTCGTCGAACCGGGCCTGCCGCTGGAGCACGTCCGAGCGGTTGTACAACGCGTTGGCCTCGTTGGCCGTGTCACCCACGCGGCGGAACAGCTCGGTCGCCTCGTCGAAGCGGGTCTCGGCCGTGTCCCACTGCCCGTCGGCAACGGACCGGATGGCCAGGTTCGTGAGGGTGTGCCCCTGTCCGAGCAGGTCGCCCGCGGCCGTGTAGCTCGCCAGGGCAAGCTCGCCGTAGGGCTCGTCGGGCTGCTCGCCGGCGGCGGTGACGATGAGCTCTCGGTAGTTGTAGGCCAGCGCCAGCGCCTCCGGGTTGCCCGACCGGCGGCCTTCGTCGACGGCGACCTGGCTCCAGCGCAGCGCGTCGGCGTGGCGGGAGCGGAGGTGGTTGACGACAGCGATGCGGCTGGCGAGCCGCGAGCGCTCCGCTGCCGCTCCCGGCCCCCCGACGCTCTGCAGGCGAGACCGCACGTGCGCGGTGATCCTCACAGCCGTGGTGAAGGCGCCGAGTCGCTGGTGGATCCTCGTCTCCTTCACGGTGATCGCCGCGAGTCTCAGCGGATCGGCGCGAACGAGTTTCTTGGCGCGCTGGTAGGCATCGACCGCCTCACGGGAGAGGCCGGCGAGCTCGGCGACGTCACCCTTGGCCTCGAGCACCAGGGCGACCTCGTCCGGCCGCACCTCGCGGGCCCCGCGAGCGGCCAGGAGGGCCCGTTCGTAGAGGGACAGGGCCTCCGGGTAGCTGAACGAGTGTCGGGCCCGGTCGCCTGCGATGCGGGAGTAGACCCAGGCCCTCGCGTGATCGCCGGCCTCGAAGAAGTGGGTCGAGAGACGCTCGCTCACTGCCTCACGGTCAGGGGCGCGCTCGAGGACCTCGCCGACCCGAAGGTGCATGCTGCGACGCAGGCGGTAGGGAAGCCCGGCATACGCCACGTCCCGGATCAGTGCGTTGCGGAACCGGAACCACCCCGCGACAGGACCTTCCGGCTCGATGAAGCCCCGGAGGTCGCGGACGTCCGACTCGTCGAGGGACCATCCCTGTGACGCGACCATCTCCTGGAGGTCCCCGATGGCGAACCGCTCGCCGAGCACGGCCGCGAACCGGAGCAGGGTTCGCGGTCGCGGAGCGAGTCGATCGATCTGCCCGCCGATGAGCGAGTCGATGCTGTCCGGGAGGTCCTCGCCGGATGTGGTTCGCACCGCGTCGATGAGTGCTCGCAGGAACAACGGGTTCCCACCCGCCTTGGCGGCGACGCGCCGGAGCAGGTGGGCGCTCACGGGTCGGTCCGCGGTGATGGACTCGAGGAACGCCAGGGAGGCCGCCTCGTCGAGGGGGGCGATCTCGAGGCGAGTCACCGTGTCGTCCTCGGTGGACTCGAGGCCACCCGGCTCCGGTCTGCGGGCTGTCACGACGAGCCACGGACGGTTCGGGACCTCCCGCAGGAGAGCGCGCACGGTGTCCGCACTCGACTCGTCCATCCGGTCCGAGCCCTCGAAGAGGAAGAGGGTGGGCCCGGTCTGGGTGCCCGTGAGCAGTGAGACGACCACCTGCGACAGGCGAGCGGGGCGGAATCGCTCGTCGAGGTCATGCAGCTCCGGGGTCTCGGGCATGGTGAAGCCGAGAACCGTCGCGAGCAGGGGTGCCCACGGTTCGAGGTCGGGGGTGTGCGTGCGGATCGTCCCGAGCAGCGCGGCCTCGAGTTCAGACGGTCCGGCCGTCGGACTGGCCTGGATGAGGTCACGCAGCAGGCGTCGGATCGCCTGGTGGGCGGTCTCGCCGCCGAAGCGCCCGCTGGTCCCTCGCAGCACGGTGAAGTCGGGCGCGGACTCGCGCAGCCAGCTGATGAGGGACGACTTGCCCAGCCCGGCGTCGGCCACCAGCTCAACCCACTCGCCGTCGCCGTGCCGGGCGTTCCCCAGCGCTGCAGCGAGGATGCCGAGCTCGCGGTCCCGGCCCTGCAGCCCGGACTGTGCCGAGGGCAGGGAGGGAACGTCCTCCTCCGTCTTGGTCACGAGCGCTGCGTGGATCGGACGCGACTTCCCCTTGACGATGAGGGGTGGCACCTCGGCGGAGACGATGCCCGGCCCGGCCCGGATCACGACGTCACGCACCGCGAGGACCTGTCCCGGCGACGACTTGCCCATGACCCGGGCGGCAACATTGATGGCATCGCCCTTGACCGAGTAGGTCCGGCGGAAGGCGGGGCCGAAGTCCGAGGCGAAGACGCGTCCCCGGTTGACCCCCACGCGCAGCGGCAGCCGTCCGGCCCGGTCGATGATGGTGCGCGTCGCCGTCAGCATGCGCCGCTCGACGTCCTCGCCACCGCCTGGCGCCCCCGCGACGAGCATGATCTTGCCGCCGTCCCGGTTGATGTCACTCTCGAGGAAGGTGACGCCCTGCGTCTCGCAGGCCGACTGGACGTTGCGCACGACGTCGTCAAGCGCGTCGGCGAGGCCGGCGGGACCATCACGCGCCAGGAGGTCGTCCGTGCCAGAGAACTGGATGAACGCCACGGCTATCGTGCGGTGCTCCGACTCGCCCGCCGCCGCCAGGAGGTGCGTGCGGACGGGTGGGGGGATGAGGCCGGCGATGGTCGACGCGGTCGGACGGGATCGGGCCACGGCGTCCTGGGCGGGTGCGCGAGTCCTGCGGCGCGGGAGGCGTCGGACGAGAAGCAGGCCGTCGTCGTTCGGTGCGACCGCCGAACCGGGCAGACCTGCCGCCGTCTCCGCGCTGACCGCGATCTGGCCCGCGGTCGCCGCCCCCTCGAGCTCGGCAGTCCGGCTCGCAGCGGGCCCGCTGACGATGAGCTCACGATGCACCGCGGGGTCGCCGACGAGGAAGAAGTCGAACTCGCCGCTGTGGATGCCGGTGGACACCCGGAGCGTCACCTTGCCGGCCGATGAGCGGGTCCGCCCGACGGAGTAGAGCGTCCGACGCATCGCGGCAGTCGCCCGGACCGACCGGGCAGCGTGATCCTCGCCGCGGAACAGGAGCAGCACGGCGTCTCCGCCCCACTTGACGAGGTCGGCGTCCTCACGGCGGGTCTGCTCGAGCAGGGCCGTGAACGTCGAGTTGAGGATGTCGCTCAGCTCCTCCGAGCCCACCTTGCCCAACCGGGTGAGGCGCTCGGTGAGGGAGGTGAACCCCGAGATGTCGACGAAGGCCATGCTCCCGGCGACCCGGCGGTGACGGGCGGCCGGGTCCTCCGCGAGCCAGTCGGCCGCCAGCGCAGGGACATAGGGGACGAGAGCCGCGTCGACGTCGCCCTCGGAGGTAGCGTCGATGAACGGGTGAAGCGAACGCTCGGGCATGGCTCAGTCCCGTGTCCCCACGGTCAGCGTCATGCCCTCCCGCGCCACCGTCACGGGCATCGGCCCCTCGATGCCACGCTCCATCGACTCCATCTCCGCATCGGTGCGAGCAGGCGCGTGGTGGAAGAGAACCACGTGGCGCGCGCCTACGTCGACCCCGAGCTCGATGCTGTCCGTCACGGTCGAGTGTCCGAAGCGGGCCGCGACCTCGCGCTCGACATCGAGGAACTGGGCGTCGTGGATGAGCAGGTCGACGTCGCGCAGGAACCCCGCCAGGCTCGCTGGGCGGGACACGGCCGCGTGATCAGGGACGTAGGCGATCGAGCCCGACACGTCGGTGACGCGATAGCCGAAGGTGCGCCCGCCCTTGTGCTCGACCTCGAAGGCGCTGACGTGGAAGCCGTCGAGCTCGAGCAGTCCCGGGTTGATCGCGTGGAAGCGCCAGTGGCCCTGCAGTCCCTCGGGGAGGATCGGGAAGGCCGGTGGCGCGAGGAAGCGCGCGAGCTGGTCGCGCCCCCCGAGGCCGTCCTGGGCAGGGAGATAGACGTCGATGTCGCTCGTCGGCTGATCGCCCTTGCCGAAGAAGGGCAAGCCCTGCACGTGGTCCCAGTGCAGATGGGTCAGCAGGATCACGCCGCTGAAGTCCCGGCCGGGCAGCCGATCGCTGAGCAGGCGGATACCGGTTCCCGCGTCGAGCACGAGAGTGGGGGCCACGGCGTCGTCGTGCGCCACGGCGACACACGACGTGTGGCCTCCGTAGTGGACGAACTCGGAGCCCGGGGCCGGCGTCGAGCCGCGCACCCCGAGAAACAGCACCCTCATGGCCTCACCCCGCTCCGCAATGTACTCGGCCCCACCGGTCCCGTCCCCCGAATCGCCTCCACGGCCACCCGTCGAGTGGCCCCGAACGCCGGCCCCGCCTTCGTCGAGTGGCCCCGAACGCCGG
>NZ_JAJJPG010000071.1:0-1214 GCF_032907665.1 Intrasporangium sp. | reverse complement strand
CCCGCCTTCGTCGAGTGGCCCCGAACGCCGGCCCCGCCTTCGTCGAGTGGCCCCGAACGCCGCAGTGTCCACATCCCTCCTGGAGAAGGGCAGCTATCCACAGTCTCCTCGTCGGCGCGTGCGCAGGGCACCAGCACGCGCGAGCGTCTCTGGGATGACTGAACTATCGACTGACTATCCATCCCAGCCATTCAGCCTGAGGGCTGGTCGCCAGCTCGGCCTCACCCGCCAACAGCTCAACGCGCACGTGCTCTGTCATCCCACTCACGGGGTCAGAGCGCTACACCGACCGGAGACCCTGATCGAGCGTGCGCGGGCGCTGGCAGCGGCGCTGCCGGACACGGCGGCGTTCTCCCATGTCACGGCTGCGCAGCTGCACGGCATACCGCTCTCCTATGCGGTTGAGGACGACAACCGACTCCACGTCGTGCGACCGATCGACTGCCAGCGCATTCGGCGTCCAGGAGTAGCAGGCCACCGCGCACTGCACCCACGCGAGGTCGTCGACGTCGAAGGACTCCAGGTTGTCGGGCTCGCGGACACGTGGGTGGATCTGGGCGAGCTCGTCGGACGCGGAAAGCCCATGGGAGTCGACGATCTGGTCGTCGCGGGCGACGCCGTCGCCTCGGTCCAAGGCAACCGGGCGGGGCTGCTGCGGCGGCTGTCGATCCGCGTCAGGCCGCGCGGCAAGGTAGCCCTTCTCGAGGCCTATGAGTCAATTCGTGTGGGGTCCGCTTCTCCCCGCGAGACGCTGGCGCGGCTCATGCTTGTCCGAAGCGGCCTTCCCGAGCCAAAGCTGAATCACCCCATCTACGCATCATGGGACCCGTCCGTCCTTCTCGGCGTTGGTGATCTCGTGTGGGAGTTCGAGGTCGATGGCAGGCTCGTGAGGGTCGTTGGGGAGTACCAGGGCGAGGCCTTCCACGCCGGTCGCGCGCAGCAGCGGCGGGACGGCTGGAGGCGGAGGGGGCTGGAGGACGATGGCTGGCTCGTCATCGAGATCTGGAAACGGGACATGGCAAGCACCGAGGCCCGGCGCGCGACCGTGCTGCGCTTTGCCGAGGCCCTCGCCTTCCCCATCGAGGAGCTGTCCTTGACGGGCGCCGAGCCGAGGTTCTTCTCCCGGCATGCCCTCGAGCTTGCGGAGCAGCGGGATGTCGCCCGTCGCTATCGGTCCGCCTGACAGCCGTTCGGGGCCACTCGACTGCCGGGAG
>NZ_JAJJPG010000070.1:0-19309 GCF_032907665.1 Intrasporangium sp. | reverse complement strand
GAGGTGGCCGACCCGCGGAGCGAGCCCAGCGGCATACGGCTGGCTGTCTGTCTCGCTCGAGCGGCACCGCGCCGGCGCTCGCGCCTCAGGTCCCAGAGGTAGTGGTCGAAGTCCACCTCCATGGTGTGGCGCGGCGAGTCGTAGAACTGTCGTCGGTTGCGCTCATGTTCCGCTGTGAGCTGTCGACGGATCTCCTCATCGGGCGGCAGCACGTAGCGGCCCGCGAGAAGCTCGGCGAGCCACTGTCCCTGCGCCTCGGCCAGCGGCATGACGGCCCCGACGGGCTGGAGCAGCCCGATGAAGAAGAGCCCGGGGAGGTCCGGGTGGATGGTCCGCTTCCACAGCGGCAGCTCGTTGTCCCGTGCGGAGACGAGGGAGGCGTCGAGGAACGGGAAGCTGACGCGATATCCGGTTGCCCAGACGATGAGGTCCGCGGGCACGCTCGTCCCGTCGACGAAGTACACCCGGTCCCCGGCGAGGCGATCGATGCCGGGTTTCGGGGTCACCGCACCGGATCGGAGGACGGCCCGGATCTGCTCGGACTGCACCGGATGGGACTGGCCCGGCTGGTGGGCCGGCTTCGGCAGGCCGAGTCGCGACACGTCGCCGGAGAGCAGGGCCCCGAGACGCAGCCTGAGTCCCGTCGCCCACCAGGGCATCCAGCCGGGCAGGACGACCTGGTCGGAGGGGCGCCCGAGGAGGAACTTCCGCAGGACCCACTGTCCCCGGCGCTGCGACAGGGTGGTCGTGCGGGCTGCTCCGGCCGCCGCGACAGAGATGTCGAGAGCGGAGTTGCCCGACCCGACGACCACGACGTCGCGATCCCGGAGCTGCTCGGCGGACCGGAAGTCATGGGCGTGGAGCTGCTCGCCGTCGAAGGTGCCGGGATACGGCGGCTCGGGCCAGCGGGCATCCCAGTGGTGCCCGTTGGCGACGAGGACGGCGTCATAGCCACGGGTCTCGCTTCGACCGGAGCCTTCGATGGTGACCCGCCAGCGGGGGCCCTCGACGCCGACGGGCGTGCGCTCGACCCGAGTCACCTTGGTGTTGAAGGTGATCCGGTCACGCAGGGCGAAGTGGTCGATGTAGGCCTCGAAGTAGGCGGCCACCTGGTCATGTCGGGCATACGGGGGATAGTCGGCCGGCATGGGGAAGTCGGAGAAGGCCATGCGGGGCCCGGACGTGTTGATCTCCAGCGTCTCGTAGCACGCCGACTGGCCGTTCGGGTTGTCGTAGACCCAGTTGCCGCCGACCACAGGGCCCTGCTCGAACCAGTCGAACGGCACCCCCGCCGCGGCGAGGGCCTTCGCCGCGGCGATCCCGGACGAGCCCGCCCCGATGATGCATGCCTGGGGCAGGCTCGGGTCGGGAGGGATCGGCGCGGTGACCGCAGGGGCGAGGTCGCGGTGTGTGACGAGGTAGGGCATGGCGGGATCGTCGCATGGCGGGCCAGGTGCGCGGACCTGGCGCGCCAGAGCGCGTGCTCGGCTAGGCGGCTGCGCGGCCGAGCTTGAGGTGCCGGGCGACCTCCGTGATCCGCTGGGCCTGGTAGCGGGCCGCCTCGAGGTGCAGGCCGTCCGGCGCGCCCTCCCCGGAGGCAGCCGACGCGCCGTAGGGGTTGCCGACCTGGAACTGGATGGGGTCGGTGTATCCCGGCGGGACGATGACGCCGCCCCAGTGGGTGAAGATGTGATTGAGCACGAGGAGCGTGCTCTCCTGGCCCCCGTGCACGGTCAGGCTCGCCGTGAAGGCGCCGTAGACCTTGCCGGAGAGCTGACCTTGCTGCCAGACCGGCCCGGTCGTGTCGATGAACTGCTGGAGCTGGCTGGCGATGTTGCCGTAGCGGGTCGGCGTCCCGAGCAGCACGGCGTCGGCCCAGACGAGGTCGTCCAGTGTGGCGAGGGGGATGTCGGCGACGGCATCGAGGTGCTGGCGCCATTCGGGCTTGCTGTCGATGGCGGCCTCAGGAGCCAGCTCCCGCACGCGGCGCAGACGGACCTCGGCGCCGGCCTTCATCGCTCCTTCGCCGGCGGCCTCGGCAAGGGCATGGACGATGCCTGTCTGGCTGTAGTAGACGATGGCGACGTTGACGTCTGGGGTGATGCTCATGGGTGTCTCCTGTCAGGTTGTCGTTGTGGTGTCAGGGGGTCTGGTGGTGGCGATGCTGTTGGGGAGGTTCTGCTGGAGGGAGTCCTGCTGGTAGGCGTCCTGCAGGGTGCGCTCCGTCCCCGTCGGGCGTGCCCGCTCGGGCGATGACGACGGCCGCCCCCAGGCTGGCGAGGACCGCGAGCGCGAGCGCAGCGGACAGCCCCTCCATTGCGTAGTCACGCAGGGCCCAGATGCCGGTGGTCGCGGCCGGTCCGACCGCGAAGCCGAGCTGCCTCGCGACGTTGGTCGACGCGCCGGTGCTCGCTGCCTGCCCCGGCGCTGCCGCCGTCATGGCGATCGCCTGGTTGGCGCCGGCGAAGCAGCCGGCGCCGGCCCCGGCGACCGTGATGCCCCACAGGAAGTCGGCCGGTGCCCATGAGGGGTTCGCCAGGACGAGAACGGCCAGTCCGGCCGCGAGGACCACAGCGCCGAGCACTGCCGGGAACCGTGCGGTCAACCGGTCCGCGAGCACTCCCCCGACCAGGCTTCCCGCGATGGAGGCGAGCGGGAGGGCCAGGAGCGTGAGCCCCGCTGCACGGGCGGACTCGCGACTGCCGATGGTGAGCAGGAACGGGAGAGCGAAGGTCGCCCCTCCGAAGGCAGCACTCTCGAGAAGCAGACTGAGGTGCGGCCGCCGGAGCGCCGGCACGCCGAGGCGCTGCGTCGCTTGGCGCCCGGGCCCGCCGCGGGTCCAGATCGCTAGGGGCAGGATGGCCGCGAGCGACAGGGCGAGCCAGGCGAGATCGCCCGCCGCTGCCAACGAGAGCCCGAGCAGGAGCGCGCCCGCCGCGAGGAGCAGGAGCGCCGCCTCCGCACCCATGTCCCGGGACGGTGGCCTCAGGCGCGCTCGACCTGCCGGCATCACCGCGAGCACGACTGCAGTGCTCGCGGCCGCGATCGGGACGTTGAGGTAGAACGCCCAGCTCCAACCGAGGCTGTCGACGATCAACGCTCCGGCACCGTACCCGCTGATCGCTCCCAGCGGACCAATTGTCGCGATGACACTCATCGCCCGCCCGCGAGCCGTCGGCGCGACGGCCCGGCTCGCCACAGCGGGAGCAAGGGCGAAGAGGAGAGCAGCGAAGGCCCCCTGGATCCCTCTACTGATGATGGCGGCGGCAGCACTCTGACTGGTGGCCACAAGGACGCTGGAGCCGGCGAAGCCGAGGATTGAGACCAGCAGGCAGGTCCGCCATGGAGCCCGGTCCACCCAGCGCCCGGCGGGGAGCGAGAGCCCGACGAGGGGGAGGAGGTAGGCGAGCACGAGCCACTCGCTCACGGCCGGGGTCACCCCGAAGTCGTCGGTCATGACCGGCAGGGCCACGGTGACGACCGTCATGTCGAGCATCGCCATGTAGGTCGTCGCGGCCATCGCCACGACGAGCCACCACCCGGACCGGGTGGTGTGGGTGAGTGGGCCACGGTGGCCCGGGGACTGCACTGTCACGGTGGTCGCCTCACTGAACTTCACTTCGTCTGTAGTTTCTACGGTAGGCACACCACCGCCCTACACTCAAGGGAAAACTTCATCGATGCTGTAGTTGAGAGGTGGTCCATGCCCATTGACGAGCCGCAGAACGCGCGCGGCCGGCGCACCCGCGAGGCCCTGCTGCGCACGACGCGGCGCCTCATCGAGGAGCAGGGCTTCGAGTCGCTCACCCTGGCCTCGGTCGCGGAGGCAGCAGGCGTCTCCCCTCGCGCCCTCTACCTGCACTTCCGCTCGCGCTCCGACCTGCTCACGACCGTGTACCGGCACCTCGGCGAGTCCGAGGACCTGGCGGTCTCCCTGTCCCGGGTGTGGGCGTCCCCGGACTCCCGGAGCGCCCTCGTGGAGTGGGCGGCCCACATCGCCCGCTCACACCCCCGCATCCTCGCCATCAGCCGAGCCATCGAGCGGGCCCGGTTCACCGACCCCGATGCCGAGGCCCTCTGGAACCTCACGATGAGGAACTGGCTCGCGAGCTGCACACGGCTGGCCACCTGGCTGCATGACGAGGGACAGCTCGCAGAGCCATGGACCGTCCAGAGCGCTGCGGACCTGCTGTGGACGCTGATGTCCTGGGACGTCACGGAGCGACTTGTCGTGTCTCGCCGGTGGAGCAGACGACGCTACGCCGAGGGCTTCGCCGACCTGCTGCTGTCGACCTTCACCCACGTGGCGCCGTCGCCGACGAGACTCTGAGAGGGCGGGTCCCGCTCCCATTGCTGGCGTCCCGGGTCAGCGCCGTCCCGCGCACCCTCCGACCCAGGCCGCCACACAGGTGCCGTATGCCGCTGAGTGAGCCCAGCGGCATACGGCACCTGTGTGGCGGTGGCGGGGAGTGCAGGCGGGAGCGAGAGGCCCGGAACGGCGTACGACCACAGTCGTAGGCACGGGCTGGGGAATGGTCCCCCTGACGGACGCCGAGCACGTGCGGCCGTTCCTAGCCTCGTGGCATGCCGGGCGATCTCTTCGACAGCATCAACCACCTCGTCGAGCTCCATGCCGGCGCTGTCTGGGTCATCCCCCTCGTCTTCGCGCTCGCCGCCCTCGACGGCTTCTTCCCCCCGCTCCCGAGCGAAGCCGTCCTCATCTCGCTTGCCGCCGCCTCTGCGACGACCGGACAACCGGCGTGGCTGCCGCTCGGGTTCGCCGCCGCCGTCGGGGCCGTCGCCGGGGACAACGTCGCCTACGAGCTGGGCCGGCGTGGGCGCCTCGATCGTCTCGCCGGCAGGTCGCGACGGCTTGCCTCGGCCCTGGCCTGGGCGGGACGCCAGCTCGACCGACGCGGCACCGTCATCATCGTCGTCGGGCGGTACGTCCCCATTGGCCGCATCGCAGTGAACCTCACCGCGGGCGCAGCCCGGTACCCGCGAGCCCGGTTCGCGGGACTGACCGTCGTCGCCGGCGCCACCTGGGCGACCTACTCCGTGGGGGTGGGACACGTCGCCGGCACCTGGGTCGAGGACAACCCCGCCCTCGGCGCGCTGTGCGGCATCGCCTTCGCCCTCGTGCTGGGCGTCGCCGTCGAGCGGCTGGCGGCGACCGTGCTCCCCGCAACGCGTGCGATCCCGGCCGGAAACAGCGGTGAAACGGTCGCTCGGCACGATGAGGCCATGCCCACATCCGGACCCCTGGGTGAGGTCGGCGGCGCGCTCCGCGTCGTGCGGGACGACCTCTCCGACCCCGCAGTCGTCGACCTGCTGAGCAGTCACGCTGCCCAGCTGCGCGCCGTCTCGCCGCCGGAGAGCGCCCACGTCCTCGACGTCGAGGCCCTTCGCCACCCGGACGTCACCATCTGGGTGGCTCGTGACGACGACGGTGTGCTCGGCGTCGGCGCCCTGAAACGGCTGGGGCGCAGGTCCGGCGAGGTGAAGTCGATGCGGACCGCCCCGCACGCGACCCGCCGGGGCGTCGCCTCCGCCATCCTGCGGACCATCCTCGACGAGGCCCGGACCCTCGGGCTGACCCGGGTGAGCCTCGAGACCGGTTCGGCCGAGTTCTTCGCACCGGCCCGGCGGCTGTATGCGCGACACGGCTTCACCGAGTGCGAGCCCTTCGGCTCCTACCGGCCCGATCCGGAGAGCACGTTCATGACCCTGCGCCTCACCTGACGCCGCGCGAAAGTGCGTTGACCCGGTCTCGGGTTTCGACGCACCCTGAGTTCATGAGCACGTCCACGCGATTTCTGAGCCCCCGGCCGGACCACGGCCGCGGGCTCGTCCGCGTGCTCATACGCAGGTAGGACCTGCGGTCGTCGTCAGGTCGGGGGGATCCCGCTCCAACCGACCCTGACGACACCGGAGGACCCATGCCCACCCATCTCACAGCCGACGACCTCGACCGCGCGCTGCGCCTGCGCGACCTCACCGACCCCGCACAGGGGCACCACGCACTCCAGCTCGTGCTCGACGACGTCGTCCAGGCGCTCGCCCGCTCGTGGAGCGTGCGGGTCCGCACCGTTCGCACCCCGCCGATCGTGTCCGTCGCCGACAACTACGACCTGCTCGGGTTCACCCCCCAGGACGTCACGAGGGACGTGCGCTACAGCCGATACCTCAGCCCCACGACGATGCTTCGCAGCCACACGTCCGCCGACATCCCCGCGGCACTGCGCGCCCGGGCGTGCGAGGACCCTCCCGCCGTTCGCGACGAGCTCATCGTGGTGCCAGGGCTCGTCTATCGCAGGGACGTCATCGACCGCACCCATGTGGGCGAGCCGCACCAGGTGGACCTGTGGCGGCTCCGCGTCGACCACCGCGTCTGCTCCACCGACCTGGACGAGCTGGCGCAGGCCGTCGTCGATGCCGTGCTCCCGGGCGCGCCGTGGCGGGCGACCCCCTCGCCACACCCCTACACCGAGCTCGGACGCCAGCTCGATGTCCACCACGGGCAGGAGTGGCTCGAGCTGGCGGAGTTCGGGCTCATCGCCGACCACGTCCTCGGTGGTGCCGGCCTGGACCCGACCCGCTGGTCCGGACTTGCTCTCGGCATGGGCCTGGACCGGGCGCTCATGCTGCGCAAAGGGATTCCTGACATCCGATACCTACGCAGCAACGATCCCCGCGCCCGCGCCCAGCTCGTCGATCTCCTGCCGTGGCACCCCGTCTCACGACTCCCGTCGATCCGCCGCGACCTGTCCGTGGTCATCGACGACCCCACCGACGACGAGGAGCTGGGCGACCTCGTCAGGCGGGCCCTGGCCCACCGGGCCGACGACATCGAGTCCGTCCACGTCCTGGCCCGGACGCCGCACGACGCACTGCCGGTGCACGTCCGGGAGAGACTCGGGACCGCGCCGGGGCAGTCGAACGCGGTGGTTTGCCTCGTGCTTCGCCCGCTTGAGCACACCCTCACGGACCGCGAGGCCAACGCCCTGCGCAACGACGTCTATCGGGCCATCCACCGGGGTCCCCGGCTGGAGCTCGCGTGACGGTCCTCAGCTGGGAGGGGGCGCCTCGGGAGGGGCCGTCGCACGCCGGAGCGCGCGTCGCAGGTAGGCGCGTTCGGCGAGACTGCGCGTCGCCGCGATGGCGGCCCGGTAGTCGTTCGCCGCCTCGGCGTGACGGCCGGCGCGCTCGAGGACGTGTGCGCGCACGGCAGGCAGTCGGGCGAGCCCGGGGTGCTCGGACGCAAGGCGGTCGAGCAGTGCCAGGCCGGCATCCGGTCCGCCCACCATGGCTTCGGCGACGGCGCGATTGAGTCGGATGGTGGGGTTGAGACCTCCGGTGTGCAGCTCGAGCAGCCGGTAGATCGCGAGGATCTCGTGCCAGTCGGTGTCGGCGGACGTCGCCGCGGCGGCGTGGATCGCGGCGATACAGGCCTGGAGGAGGTAATGGCCCGGCTGGGCGCCGGGGACGACGCGGTCGAGCAACCCGAGCGCCTCGTCGATGAGTTCGCGATCCCACCGAGTGCGGTCCTGCTCGTCGAGCGGCACGAGCGCGCCGTCGTCCCCGATCCGGGCGGGCCGTCGCGACTCGGTCAGCAGCATGAGCGCGAGAAGCCCGGCGACCTCGGTGTCGTCGGGGATGGCCTGATGCAGCATTCGCGTGAGGCGGATGGCCTCGGTTGCCAGGGGCGGGTTGCTCGCGGGCGATCCGTCGGTCGTGTGGTGCGCCTCGGTGAGCATGACGTAGAGCACGGCGAGCACGCCATCCATCCGCTCGGCCTCGTCCGACCCGGGCGGCTGCGTGAGGTCGAGCTGCGCGAGACGGCGCTTGGCTCGGGTGATCCGTTGCGCCATCGTCGCCTCCGGAACGAGGTAGGCATTGGCGATCTGCGCGGTGCTGAGGCCGCTCACCGCCCGCAGCGTCAGGGCGACCTGACCCGACCGGGGCAGATCGGGATGGCAGCACAGCTGCAACAGGAGCAGGCTGTCGTCCACGCCTCCACCCTCGGCATCGGCCAGCGGCTCGCTGAGCAGTGCCTCGCGCGCCTCGCGTTGCCGCCGCCGCGCGTCGGCTCGGACCCGGTCGACGTATCGGCGGCGCGCCACCGTGACGCTCCAGGCGAACGGGTCGTCGGGAGGGGCGGTCGCCCACACCCGATGCGCTTCGAGCAGGGCGTCCTGGACTGCGTCCTCGCACCGCTCGAACTGGGCGGTCCCATACGTTCGCAGGAGCCGCGCGAGGACGCGCGGCGCGAGCTCGCGCCACACGTCCTCGCTCACAGGCACGGGATCGGTCACCCCTCGAAGCCGTCGGAGAACATGACCGGTCGCACCTCCAGGGCCAGGCCGTCGATGCTCGCATCGGGGATCATCCTGGCCAGCTCGAGCGCGCGCTCCTCGTTCTCGACGTCGATGAGGTAGAACCCGCCCATGAACTCCTTGGCCTCGACGAACGGGCCGTCGGTGACCTCGGGACGCCCTTCACGGGACCGGATCACCTTGGACTGGCTCGGGTCGGCCAGGGCCTGCGTGCCGATGAACTCGCCGGACTGCTTCGTCGCAGCCATGAACGCGCCGTGCCCCTGCTGGATCTGCTGGCCCTGCTCCTCGGTCAGGGACTCGAGGACGGACGGGTCGACCTGCATCAGGATCAGGTACTTCATCTTGTGCTTCCTCACCTTCGGTGGCTCGGGGCTCCGGGGTGGAGCCGGTGACTGGTGGTCGTCACCGGGTCGTCGTGCACGACACGTCGTGTCCCGAAATTGTGGATTCCGGGGCCACTCGACGGAAGGGCCTCGTCGAGTGGCCCCGAATTCGTGGCCACTCGAGTGGGCGTTTGGGGCCACTCGAGTGGGCGTTTGGGGCCACTCGAGTGGACGTTTGGGGCCACTCGACGGGAGGGATGGGTCGAGTGGCCCCGAATGCCGGCTCAGGTCAGCGGACGACGGCCGCGACGGCCGACAGCTCGACGAGGGCGCCGGGCACCGTCAGGGACCGCACTCGCGCCGCGGTGATGAGCGGCGGCGTGGGGCACTGGTCGAGGAACGGCCTCGCTGCGGCGTAGCCCGCACCGAGGTCGGCCTCCTCCGCCAGGAGCAGGGTCATGCTGACGACGTCGGCCATCGTCGCCCCAGCGGCCGCGAGCGCTGTCTCGAGGTTGGTCATGGCCTGACCGGTCTGGCCGGCCGTGTCGGGACCGACGACGGCACCGGTCGCGTCGACGCCGTTCTGGCCGCCGACGAGGATGGTCGTCGCGTCGGGCGGGATGACGGCGACGTGACTGAAGGCGGGGCTCGCGACGAGACCTGCCGGCGACAGGAGCTGGATCGAGTCGCTGCGCTGGGCTTGGGGCGTGGGAGTGCTCTGTGAACTCATGTCGTCAACGTAGGGGGGAAACAGGACAGGAACGGTCCGCACGTCTCACCCCCCATCACCCAACGTGAGCTACGAGCCCCGCTGCGACTGACCGCCACCAGCGCACTAGCCTTCCCGCATGCGCTTGCGACGTGGCCGTCCCGACCTCGCGCCCTACGACGAGCTCTTCTCCGTTCCCACCGCCAAGCCGGACTCAGCGCTTCGGATCACCTTCCTCGGCGTCTCGACGCTTCACGTCACGGATGGCGTGACGGGGCTGCTCACCGACGGCTTCTTCTCGCGGCCGGGCCTGGTTCGCGTCGGCGCGTGGCGCGTGGCCCCGCACCGACGTCGCATCGACACCGCGCTCCGCCGCGCGCGGATCGACCACCTCGATGCGGTCCTTCCCGTCCACACCCACTACGACCACGCCCTCGACTCGGGGGTCGTCGCCGAGCGGACCGGGGCCGTCCTCGTCGGTGGCCGATCGGCCGGTTACGTCGGGCGCGGAGCCGGGCTGGCGAGGGAGCGGATCCGGCTCGTCACTCCCGGTGAGCCGACCCGCTTCGGGTCCTTCAGCATCACGCACGTCCATTCTGCGCACTGCCCGCCGGACCGTTACCCGGGCGGCATCGACGACCCGGTGCAGCCACCGGTCCGCGCGTCCGCCTACCGATGCGGAGAGACCTGGTCGATCATCCTGCGCCACAACGGAGCTGGCCCCCGCCCATCTCGCTCCGTCCTCATCCAGGGCAGTGCGGGCTTCGTCCACGGTGCCCTCGCCGGCCACAAGGCCGAGGTCGCCTACCTCGGAGTCGGGCAGCTCGGCCTGCAGACGGCCTCCTACATCCGCGACTACTGGCAGCAGACGGTGCGCACGGTGGGGGCCCGTCGTGTGGTCCTCATCCACTGGGACGACTTCTTCCGTCCGCTCGACGAGCCCCTGGTCGCCCTGCCCTACGCGGGGGACGACCTCGACGTCACGCTCGGGCTGCTCCGTCAGCTGGCGGAGCGCGACGGTGTCGAGCTGCTGCTGCCGCGCATCTGGGTCCCGGAGGACCCGTGGCGGCGACTGGCCTGAGCGCGTCGGGTTTGCCGGTCATGGGCAGGTCACGGCTTGGACTCGGACGGTGCCCCCGCTTGGCTCTGGCGGTCAGGGGAGTGACACTCGATGGATGGGAAGGGGCGCCACGCTCGCCATCTCGCTGACGGCCGTGCTGGCTTTCGGCGCGTGCACCGGCGCGACCGGGGACGGCTCGACGACGACCACGAGTCGGGCGACTGCCTCGCCCACGGCCGCGGGGACACCCACCGCTGCGACCCCGACGACGGAGGCAGCACCGACCACGCCGACCACCCAGAACACCCCCGCCTCGACGCCCACGACGACGGAGCCGCCGGACCCGGCATCCATCCAGGCCCTCATCGACACGGACTTCGACGGGCGCAACCTGCGGCTCGGACGCGAGGGCGGCAGCACCAGCGACTACCGCCAGTACTACGCGACCTACCAGGGCGACGGGCTGACCATCTCGGGCCGGATCAACATCCCCCGTGGCCGGGGCCCGTTCCCTGCGGTCGTCCTCGCCCACGGCTACGTGCCGATCGACGAGTACACCAACGGCGCGACGATGCTTCGCGAGCGCGACTACCTGGCGAGGCAGGGCTACGTCACGCTGCACATCGACTACCGCAACCACGCCCAGTCAGGCGACGACCCGGACAACGGCACCAACCTGCGCATCGGCTACGCCGTCGATGCGGTCAACGCCGGACTCGCGTTGCAGCAGTTCGAGTCCGTCGACCCGGACCGCATCGGCATCATCGGCCGGTCGATGGGTGGCGGCGTCGTCTACTCCGCCGTGGTCGCGAGGCCCGGTCTCTTCACGGCGGCCGTCGCCTACGCCCCGGTCAGCTCGGACACGGTCGACAACTTCAACAAGTGGGTGCGCCGCGACAACGACCGCGAGAGCGATGCGCGGGCCGTGCTGAGGCGCCTTGGCGCACCTGAGCGCCAGCCCGACACCTGGGCCCTGATGAGCCCCCGCACGTACTTCGACAGGGTCACCGACCCGATCATGATCCACCACGGAACGGCGGACGAGAGCTGTCCCATCGCGTGGTCGGAGGAGACCGTTGCGGCTCTGAAGCGGGCCGGCAAGAAGGTGACCTACCACGTCTACGAAGGGCAGCGGCACACCTTCACGTCGCAGTGGCCGTTGTCGATCCGCCGGACCGAGTCCTTCCTCGACGCGAACCTCGGCTGACCGGCTCCCGGGGTCCAGGGCACCACACCCCAGGTGAGGGTATGCCGCTGAGCCGGCTCAGCGGCATACCGCTCACTCCTGCTACTGCTGGGTCGCGTACTGCGGGTCGGTCGGCTCGACCCACTGGACGAGCTGGTAGACGACGCCGTTCGGATCCGTCATCTGGAAGTACCGCTCACCCCACGGCTCGGTCTCGATCGGCGTGACGATCGTGACGTCTTCGGACTGGAGGCGGGCGTACTCGCCATCGATGTCGTCGACGGTGAAGACGACGAGCAGTCCGTCCGCGGGCCCGGCGGCGGACGACGGCTTGAAGGTCGACAGACCCGTCGCGAGGTAGATGAGGTTGAAGCCGGCCTTCGGGTGGCTGAGGGAGCAGAAGCCCTCGGCCGCCATGTCCTCGGTGAACCCGAGGTGTGCCTTGGCCCAGGCCGCGGACGCGTCGACGTCCTTGACGTTGAGGGAGATTGCTGAAGCGGTGATGTTCATGCAGTTCCTTTCGAGTGGAGATCAACACTGTACACCGTACGGTGTACAGCGTACAACTTATTTGATGACAGCATGGTTCCCATGGCCGACATCTCGACCGGCGCTGGTGAGCCGAGCCGTACCCTTGCCCTGCTGTGGCGCGACCCCGGGCTGACGGCCGGTGTGGGTCGGCGCGGACCGGGTCGGAGCGTCAGCGTGGACGCCGTCGTCGAGGCCGCGGTCGGCCTCGCGGACGGCGAGGGCCTCCCGGCCGTGACGATGCGGGCCGTGGCCCGTCGCGTCGGCCTGTCGACGATGGCGGTCTACACCTACGTGCCCGGCAAGGCCGAGCTGCTCGATCTCATGGTCGACCTGCTCTACCTCCGCATGCCGCGCCCGCCGTGGCGACACCGCACCTGGCGGCGCCGCCTCGAGCGCGTCGCCGAGGACAACCGTGCACTCCTCGCCGAGCATCCGTGGCTCACGGAGGTCGCCGTCCTCAGCCGCCCCCCGCTGGGCCCGGGGCTGATGGCCAAGTACGAGCACGAGCTCGCCGCCTTCGACGGCACCGGGCTCGACGAGGTCACGACCGACGCCGCGCTCGCCCACCTCCTCGGCTTCGTCCAGGGCCACGCGAGGGCTGCTCACGACGCAGCCCGCGCCACGACCGACACAGCGATGTCGGACGCCGCCTGGTGGGCCGCGAACCAGCCCCTCCTCGAGCGGGTCCTCGACCCGGCCGCCTACCCCAGGGCGGTCAGGGTGGGGGCCGCAGCCGGCGAAGCCCACGGGGCGTCCTGGAGTGCGGAGCATGCGTGGCGCTTCGGCCTCGCGCGGACCCTCGACGGGCTCGCGGCTCTCATCGACCGCTGACTCACGCCGATCCAGGTCGGCTCGGCCGGCTCGTGCGGTCCCGGCTGATCCGGTGGGCTCGGCTCTGTGGGATCCGTGGGTCATGATGTCGGGGTCATGACTCGATGGACCGTGCAGCAGGTGTCCGCGCTGGCCCCCGACGCCTCGTCGCTCGCGGCCGCGCGCAGGCTCGCGCGCCCCGGCCCGTGGTCCGACACCGGGTCGACCGACACCCTCGTGTGGGGCAAGTGCCAGGGCTCGGGCAAGACCCCTTACCAGGTCAGCGTGGACCTCACGGGGCCGGCGTTCCAGTGCACGTGCCCGAGCCGGAAGCTGCCGTGCAAGCACGGTCTGGCGCTGCTCATGCTCTGGGTCGAGGCGTCCGGCTCGGTCCGGGACGCGGCCGAACCCGCAGGCTTCGCGGCGGAGTGGGCGGCCGAACGGGCGGCGAGGGGAGCGGGCCGCGCCGCTGACCCTGCCGCGGGGGGAGCACGCGCGGAGCGCTCCCCCGACCCCGCGGGGCAGGCGAAGCGTCTGGAGGAGCGCCTCGGTCTGATGACCGGCGGTATGGACGACTTCGCCCGCTGGCTCGGTGACCTCGCCCGGAGCGGCACGGCGAGCGTGCGGTCCCAGCCCTACGCCTGGTGGGACACGGCCGGCGCGCGGCTCGTCGACGCCCAGCTGCCCGGTCTCGCCGACCAGGTCAGGTCGATGGCCTCGGACGTGAGCAGCCGGTCGGACTGGGCGGAGCATCTCCTCTCCGCGATGGGCCGGTGGTGGACCGTGACGCGAGCCTGGTCGCTGCGAGACTCCGCAGACGAGGATGCGATGGGCGACCTCCGCGCGGTCATCGGGTGGTCGGTCCCGACGCAGTCGGTGAGGGATCGCGACTCGGTGACCGACCGGTGGACGGTCCTCGGGGCGCATCGCACCGACGACGGCCGGCTGCAGCAGCAGCGCACCTGGCTGCACGGAGCGGCGTGCGACGAGACCGTGCAGGTGCTGGACTTCGCGGCCGGCGGACAGGTGCTGCCGATGGCCCGGGTCGTCGGGTCCGTGCTGGACGCGACGCTGGCCCGATACCCCGGCACGGGGGTGCGTCGGGCGCTCTTCGTCGACGATCCCGGCATGACAGACCTCAGGGGCGAGCTGCCGCGCCCGGACTCGATCGACGCCGCCCTCGCCACGGCCGCCGCCACCTGGGCCGTCAACCCGTGGGCCTGGCGCGTGCCCGTCGCCCTGGGCGGGGTCCGCGCGACGGTGCTCGACGACAGCGGCCGCGCGGGCGCCGCCCTTGTCGACGAAGCCGGGGAGGCGCTGCGCGTCGCCGGGGACAGCCCGGTCTGGCCGCTGTTGGCCCTCACCGGCGGGCACCCGACGGACGTCTTCGCCGAGCTCGAAGGGCGGCGGGTGCGGCCCCTGTCGGCAGTCGTCGACGGGGAGCTGGTGTCGCTGTGACGGCCGTTGACTCGTGGTGGCACGACCTCGGCTCCGCGGCGCTCGTCGGGACGGCCCGACGTCCAGTGCCGCCGCTGCCCGTCTTCGGGGCAACCCCGATCGCCCTCGATCCGGACACGAGGGCGGAGGAGGCACTGCTCACGTCGGCCGCGCTCGGAGCTGCCGCCCTGCGGGCCGGTCGGCGCGCCGAGCGCCTCACCCCGTCACCACCCGCCCCACCCGATGCGCGAGAACCCGCCGGTCGGCTCGCCGTGCAGCTGCTGGAGCTCGTGCTCACTCACCCGCCGGCCGGGGTCCAGCAGCGCAACGGCCTGCTCGTGCACTGGCTCCGGAGCGCCGCGGCCGCGCGCCGACGGGTGCCGCATGCGCTGCTCCCGACCGTCCTCGAGCTCGCCACCGCGTCCCGCGAGCTGCGAGTACCGGCAGCCGCGGTGCTCGACCACCGCGGCGAGTGGCTCGCGAGCCAGCGCCCCGACTGGTCCTGGGTGCCCGATGCTCTTGCCGGCGCCACCGCCCGCAGTGCTGCCGCCGAGCATGTCGAGGTCGACTGGGCGCAGGTTCCGTCGTCGGAGCGGCTCCCCGTCCTGGCACTCGTCCGCGCAGACGACCCAGCCGCTGCCCGCGCGCTCGTCGAGTCCACGTGGAGGTCCGACAGCGCCAGAGACCGGGCCGCCCACCTCGAGGCACTCCGCGTCGGTCTGGGACCGGACGACGAGAACCTCCTCGAACGCGCGCTCGACGACCGGGCAGCCAGCGTGCGCGGCGTTGCCGCGGGCCTGCTCGACGCCTTGCCCACGTCGGGCCGAGCCGAGCGGATGGCCGCGCGCCTACGGCCGCTCATCCACACCAAGGGTCGTCGCGGGCGTGCCCTCGAGGTGACGCTCCCCCACCCACCCGACGCCGCGGGCGTGCGCGACGGCCTCGGCAAGCCGCCCCCACGGCGCTCCGCCCACGGCTGGTGGCTCGAGCGCATCGTCGCCGGCGCGCCCCTCGACGTGTGGGAAGAGGTGACGGGGTGGGACCCGGCCACGACGGTGAGCCGGCTCTCCGACACCGACGCACTCAGCGGCATACGGCAGGCTGCACGTCTCCGAAACGACCCGGTCTGGGCGGCAGCGGTGCTCGCCCACATGTGGGACCCCACGCTCGTTCCGGCCCTCGCGCGCGCAGACCGGGAGGCGGTGGTCCTCGCGCGCCTGTCCGCCGACCGCAAGGCTTCACCCGCGAGCCTGCTCGCGGCGGTCCCGCCGCCCTGGTCGGCGGAGTTCAGCCTCGGGGTGCTCACCCGTCTCGACAGCGCGAAGGCCCCCGGACTCCTTCTCGCCCAGGCCATGCCCCAGCTGCTCGCCGGCCTGCACCACGAGGCTCTGCCCGCGCTCGAGGCGTGGCTCGCCCGCGACCGCGACGACACAGCGGTGGCCACCCAGCTGCGCACCCTGCTCCAGTTCCACTCCGTCAAGCGATCGATCAGCGAGGCCTTCCGATGACCGAGTCCCCCGTCACCACAGCGATCCTGCGCGCTCATGCGGAGGACGCCAACGCTGCCGAGCTCGCTGCCCTCGCAGCCGCCGACGACCGGCCCCGCCCACCGCGATGGCGCCTGTCGCCGTGGGCCGTGACGACCTACCTGCTCGGCGGAACCCTCGACGACGGCACCGAGATCACGCCGAAGTACCTCGGCTCGCGACGCCTCATGGAGGTGGCCGTCGCCTCGCTGGCGACCGACCGAGCACTCCTGCTCCTCGGCATCCCCGGCACCGCCAAGACCTGGGTCAGTGAGCACCTCGCCGCGGCCATCAGCGGGGACTCGACCCTCGTCGTCCAGGGCACGGCCGGAACGCCCGAGGAGGCGCTGCGCTACGGCTGGAACTACGCCCGCCTGCTCGCCGAGGGCCCCACGCGAGCGGCCCTCGTGCCCAGCCCCGTGATGCGGGCGATGGAGAAGGGTTCGCTCGTGCGGATCGAGGAGCTGACCCGGATCCCGGCCGACGTCCAGGACGCGCTCATCACGATCCTCTCGGAGAAGCACCTGCCCATCCCCGAGCTCGACGAGGAAGTCATGGCGCAGAAGGGCTTCAACGTCATCGCCACGGCGAACAACCGTGACAAGGGGGTCAACGACCTCTCCTCAGCTCTGAAGCGCCGGTTCAACACGGTCGTGCTGCCCCTGCCCGACACCCTCGACGAGGAGGTCGAGATCGTCCGCACCCGCGTCGCTGCGCTCGGTCGGAGCCTCGAATTGCCCGACGGCCTCGAGTCGCTCGCCGAGATCCAGCGCATCGTCACGGTCTTCCGCGAGCTGCGGTCCGGCGTCACGGCCGACCAGCGCACGACGATCAAGTCACCCTCGGCCACCCTGTCGACGGCCGAGGCGATCTCGGTCATGACCAACGGCGTGGCCCTCGCGGCGCACTTCGGGGACGGCGTCGTGCGCGCGGACGACGTCGCCGCGGGGCTCGTCGGGGCCATCGTCAAGGACCCGGTCCAGGACCGCATCGTCTGGCAGGAGTACCTCGAGACGGTGGTCAAGGACCGGCGCGACTGGGCCGACCTCTACCGGGCCTGCCGCGAGCTGACGTGACGGTGCGGTGATGGCCCAGTGACAGCCGAGTCGGCCCCGCGGGTCGCGATCCTCGGGATCCGCCACCATGGGCCCGGGTCGGCCCGCTCCGTGCTCGCAGCGCTCGACGAGCTCGATCCCGACCGGATCCTCATCGAGGGACCGCCCGAGCTCGACTCGCTCATCACCCTCGCCGGCGACCCCGACCTCGTGCCTCCCGTCGCGGGCCTCGTCTATGCCGTGGACACACCACGGCTGTCGGCCTTCTACCCCTTCGCGACGTTCTCACCGGAGTGGGTCGCACTGCGCTGGGCCGTCGCGCACGGGGTCACCGTGGGATTCGCGGACCTCCCGGCCACGCATGCGCTCGCCCTGTCGTCGGAGCGCCCCCGAGACCGTGGCACTCGCGTGGACCCGCTCACCATGCTGTCCCGTGCCGCCGGCTATGACGACCCCGAACGGTGGTGGGAGGACGTCGTCGAGCACCGACGCAGCTCCAGCCTCGAGCAGTTTCGCCACCTGAGCAACGCGATGGCCGAGGTTCGGGCGGCCGGGGACCACGACGACGACGTGGAGAACCGGCAGCGAGAGGCCGCGATGCGCAGGGCCATCCGCAAGGCTCAGCGAGCAGGCGCGCAGCGCATCGCGGTCGTCTGCGGCGCCTACCACGCCCCCGCGCTCGACCCCGCCACCTTCCCGACGGTGGCCAGCGACAACGCCATGCTCGCCAAGCTGCCCAGGACCAAGGTCGCCGCGACCTGGGTTCCCTGGTCCGCGGCCAAGCTCGCCTACGCGTCGGGCTACGGTGCCGGCGTGCGGTCCCCCGGCTGGTACCAGCACCTCTTCGTGACGCCCGAGGAGTCCGTCGTCCCGTCCTGGTTCGTCCGCGTGGCCAGGTCGCTGCGCGACGAGCAGCTCGACGTCTCGCCCGCCTCGGCTGTCGAGGCGACCCGCCTTGCCGAAGCCCTCGCCGCGGTCCGGGGCCGGCCCTCGGTGGGGCTGAGTGAGCTGACCGACGCCGCCCGGGCGACCCTCACCGAGGGCTCGGACCTGCCGCTGCGGCTCATCGACCGCAAGCTGGTCGTCGGCGAGGAGCTCGGACGCGTCCCCGACTCCACCCCGATGGTGCCGCTCGCCGCCGACCTCGCCACGCTGCAGCGGTCCCTCCGGCTCAAGCCCAGCACCACGGCGACGATCGTCGAGCTCGACCTCCGGCGGCAAGCCCAGCTCGCCAGGTCCGTGCTGCTGCACCGCCTCGCCCTGCTCGGGATCGACTGGGGGGAGCGCGTCGACACCGGGCGCACCACCGGCACCTTCAAGGAGGCCTGGCAGCTCGAGTGGCACCCCGAGCTCGCCGTCGCCGTCATCGAGGCGAGCCTCTACGGCAACACCGTCCTCTCCGCTGCCGAGGCGCGGGTGGCCGAGCAGGGCGAGCAGGCGCCCGACCTCTCCACCCTGAGCGGGCTCATCGAGCAGTGCCTCCTCGCTGACCTGCCCACCGCGCTCCGGTCCGTCGTCGCGACGCTCTCCGACCGCACTGCGCGACAGCACGACACTCTCTCGCTGCTCGGCACGGTCGAGCCGCTGGCCCGCACCTGCCGCTACGGCGACGTTCGCGGTGTCGACGTCGGCGAGGTCGCGCACCTCCTCGCCGCCGTCGTCACCCGATCGTCGATCGGCCTTCGCGCTGCGTGTGCGAGCCTCGACGACGACGGGGCCGCAGCGATGCGAGCTGCCATGGAGGCGGCGCACCGCGGCGTGGCCTTGATGGACCTCCCGGAGCTGCGGACCCCGTGGCATGGGGCTCTCGCCGCAGTCGCCTCGGACGACCGGATCCACGGCGCCGTGTCAGGACGGGCCACCCGGCTGCTGCTCGATGCGGGTGAGATCGATGCTTCGACCGCGGCCGCACGGCTGTCGCGGCACCTCTCGCAGGCCGTGGCGGGACCGGCAGCCGCAGCGTGGCTGGACGGCTTCCTCGCCGGGGAGGCACTGCTCCTGCTCCACACCGAGGAGCTGCTCGCCATCGTCGACGAATGGCTCTCGTCGGTCCCGGAGGAGACGTTCGAGGACCTGCTTCCGCTGATCCGACGGACCTTCTCGCAGTACCAGCCGGCGGAGCGCCAGCAGATCGGCAACCACCTGAGGAACCTCGGCCGGGGAAACCGCTCGGCCACCTCCCACCAGGGCGCGACCATCGACCTCGATCGAGCGGCTCCTGCCGTCGCTGCCGTGGCCCGGCTCCTCGGGTTGTCCGTGACCACGTGAGCCCGCCGCCCTCAGAAGGGTGGGGGGTCGTTCCAGTCGGGGTGTTGGCGTCGTTGTTGGGTGTG
>NZ_JAJJPG010000069.1:9655-19376 GCF_032907665.1 Intrasporangium sp. | reverse complement strand
CCCGCAGGAAGCACCGGCACCTCGAACCGCCTGAGCACGAAGGCGTTGCGCTCGATGAGCGACGCCCACCCGAGCACGCCGGCGCCGGCGACGCCGAGGCCGAGGACGGTCTTGGTGAGGGCGCGCATGGCGTCATCCTCGCATCCGGTGGGCCGCCCGAAGCAACTCGGGCAGCTCCGGTGCGCACGTCGCCACCTGAGAGACTGGGGCGCATGAGCACTCTCAAGGAGCAGCTGAAGGCCGACCTCACCGCGGCCATGCGCGAGCGCGACCAGGTGCGCGCCGGCACGATCCGCATGGCCCTGACCGCCGTGACGAACGAGGAGGTCGCCGGCAAGGAGCAGCGCGAGCTCACCGACGACGACGTCCTCAAGGTGCTCGCCAAGGAGGCCAAGAAGCGCCGCGAGTCCGCCGACGCCTACCAGTCCGCAGGCCGCATCGAGCTTGCCGAGGTCGAGCAGGCCGAGCTCGCCGTCCTCGAGACCTACCTGCCGAAACAGCTCGACGACGCGGAGCTCGAGACGATCGTCCGTGAGGCCGTGACCGCGTCCGGGGCGACCGGGATGCCGCAGATGGGGCTCGCCATGAAGGCAGCGAACGCCGCCGTCGCGGGACGCGCCGAGGGTGGTCGGGTCGCCGCGATCGTCCGGAAGGTCCTCGCCGGCTGACGCCGCCCCAGTCCACGACGAAGGCTCCGACGCGCTCGCGCCGGGGCCTTCGTCATGATCCGTATGCCGCTGGGCCGGCTCAGCGTCCTCCCGCACCTGCGGCAGGCGACACGGACTCCAGGCGGCAGGTCAGTCGTCGTCGTTCGGCTTCGGCGGCTTCGGTGGCTTCCAGTCACCCGGTGGGGGCCCGATGGTGAAGGTCGGCTTCGGGTCCGGCCTGTCCTTGTCGCGATCGGATTGGTCCGGGCCGCTCGACGTGTAGATGGTCACGACGCTGCCCTTGGGGGCCCGACCGAAGGGCGAGGTGCCGGCGACGAGGCCCTGCTGGATGTTCGAGGCCATCGTCCCACCGACGTCGACGCTGAACCCGGCACCCTCGAGGATCTTCGTCGCGTCGCTGACGGTGCGGCCGGTGACGCCCGGGATGTCGACGAGGTCCCCCTTGAGCACCTTGTCCGACGGCTCCTTGAACTTCTTCACCGGCAGGCCGTCGTGGGCCCGGTTCATGATGCCCTTCCAGATCGGCGCGGCAATCGAAGCACCGTGCATCACCGGGTAGGTCTCGCCGCCGACGCGCACGTTGAACATCCTGCGCTTGTTCCCGTCGTCAGGTGTGCCGACCCAGACCGCGGTGACGAGGTTGGGCGTGTAGCCGACGAACCAGGACTCGTTGTTCTTGTCGGCGGTGCCGGTCTTGCCGGCGGACTGGCGCCCGTCGAGCTGGTTCCGCACGCCCGAACCGTTGGTCATGTTGTACTCGAGGAACTTGTGCGTCCCACGGACGTGGTCGGCCTTGGCGACCTGCTCGCACTTCGTCTTCGGCGCGGCGAGCGTCTTCGAGCCCTGGGTCACCTTGGTGACGACGACCATCGAGCACCGCTTGCCGTCCGCGGCGAGGGTCGCGTAGGAGTGCGCCACACCCTGCGGCGAGACCTCCGCAGCGCCGAGGATGTAGGACGGCGCGTACTTCGGCACCGGCTTGCCGCTCGCGGTCTTGAGACCGAGACGCGCCATCGTGTCCCACACCTTGCAGCCGCCGACCTGCTGCGCCAGGGCGACGAAGGCCGTGTTGGTCGACAACGCGGTCGCCTTCATCAGGTCGATCGAGCCGCCACCGAACGCAGTGTCGTTGAGCACCTTCCACTCGCTGCCGGGGCCGCAGCCCTTGGCGAAGTCCTTCGGCTGGTAGGTCGCAGGACGGGTGTTGCTCGCGGCCTTTGCCTTGACCTTTGCGGTTGTCGGCATACCCGACTCCATCGCGGTCAGCAGCGAGAACGCCTTCGCCGTCGAACCGAACTGGAAGCCACTGGAGCCGCCCCACTGCTTGTCGAGGGCCCAGGAGACGCCGGTCTTGCCGCGGCTCTGCTTCTCGACCGTGTACTTCGTGTTCTGAGCGAAGCCGAGGACCTTGCCCGTCCCGGGCTCAGTGATGTAGGCGGCGGCGCCGACGTTCGACTTGTCACCGATCGGGACCTTGCGGGTGACCTCTTCCTGGGCGATCTTCTGGATCGTCGGGTCGAGTGTGGTGTGCACGGTGATGCCGCCCGTGCGCAGGAGGCGCCGGCGCTGCTCCACGGTCTTGCCCAGCTCGGGCATCGTCTCGACGTAGTTGATGACGAACTCGCACCAGTACGGGTACGGCGACGCGAGACACGTGCTCTTCGGCTGTGAGACCTTGAGGTCCTGCTTGATCGTGCGCTTCTTGGCGGCGGCCCAGTCCTTGTCGGAGATCTTGCCGAGCTCGTGCATCCGGTCGAGGACGACGTTGCGCCGGGCGAGCGCCCGCTCCGGGAAGTTGACCGGGTCGGTGGTGCCCGGGTTCTGGGTCAGTCCCGCGAGGAGCGCGGCCTGTGACAGGCTGAGCTTGCTCGCCGGGACGGAGAAGTAGTGGCGGGCGGCGGCCTCGACGCCATAGGCCTGGTCGCCGTAGTAGACGAGGTTGAGGTAGCCCTGGAGGATCTCGTCCTTGGTCATCTGCTTCTCGAGGGTGACGGCGTACTTGAGCTCCTTGAGCTTGCGCATGTAGTCCTTGCGGACCGCGTCCTGGGCCGCCTGCTTGTCCCCCTGGTTGAGAGCGGTGTACTGGAGCGAGATCTTGACGTACTGCTGTGTCAACGATGACGCACCGGATGTCGTCTGGCCGGTGCGGATGTTGGCGATCGCGGCACGCACGACGCCCTGCAGGTCGAAACCGCCGTGGTCGTAGAAGCGGTGGTCCTCGATGGCCACCTGCGCCTCGCGCATGATCGGCGCGATCTTCTTGAGCGGGACGATGATGCGGTTCTGCTCCGCAGGCGTCGCGATGACCTTGCCGTCAGCGGTGAGGATGCGTGACTGCTGGCTCAGCGGGTCCGTCTTGAACTCACCGGGGAGCTCGTTGAAGATGTCGACGCCACTGCGGGCCAGGGCTCCGGTCGCCCCCACCGCGGGCATGAACAGGCCTGCGGCGAGCAGCCCGAGGACCATGGCCCCCGCGAGGAAGGCCCCGAGCAGGCTGATGACACCGCCGATGGACGTGGTGCGCGAAGACGACATGCGGCCAAGGGTAACCGCTGTGCCTGTGGTATCAGAGCCGGCCGCGTGGGCCTCTGAGAGGCAATTGGCCCGATTCGTGCTGGTCAGGGGGTGACTAGTCACTGGTCGGCGCAAATGATGCATTCGGCCTATGTCCGGCCCGGACTCAACGCTCGTAATGTCTCGTTTGGGCCGAAGGGGGGCCCGATCTGGACCGGTGGGACGGTCGGGATCTGACTCGGTGTCATGGGAGGCGCCGAGCGGGGAGGGGTAGAACAGAATGAGTGTCGCCACCAATTCGACAACGTGGGTCGACGAGTGGGCCAGTCAGGCCGCGTGCACCGGCAAGGACCCGGACGCGCTCTTCGTCCGCGGCAAGGCCCAGCACGAGGCGAAGGCGGTCTGCAAGACCTGCCCCGTGCTGGCGCAGTGCCTCGCCGAGGCGCTCGACAACCGGACGGAGTTCGGGGTCTGGGGTGGGATGACCGAGCGGGAGCGTCGCGCGCTGCTTCGCAAGCGGCCGGACATCTCGTCGTGGAAGGCCGCGCTGCGAGCCGGCATGGAGGCCCAGGCCAGGCCCGCCTGAGGAGGGTCGCGGGCTGCCGGGCACAAGGCAACACGAGCACAGAACCACTTGCTGGGTCGTGACAACGGGGGTCACGACCCAGCAAGCGCGTTCCCGACTTCGCGGAGACTCTCCAGGTCGTGGACGTCCCTGCCCAGGGCAGGCACCTGCACGACCGGCACGTCCGGGTGCGCCCTCGAGAACCGCTGGGCGAGCTCGCGCTGCCGTTGCGCCGTCGTCACGACCGCAGCGTGCAGCCGGAGCAGTCCGGCGGCGTTGGCCGCGGACTTCGGCCCTCCGCTGTCCTCGAGCGACTCGGCGACCGCCAGGGCACGCGAAGGCGTCAGGGCCCCCGCCGAGACGCGACCCATGCGGTTGACGACGAGCCCGCTCAGCGGCATACCGTCTGCTTGGAGGCGTTCCACGAAGTAGGACGCCTCGCGCAGGGCGTCGCGCTCCGGCGCAGCGACGACGAGGAACGAGGTCCCCGTGCGCGACAGGAGCTGGTAGGTCTGGTCGGCGCGCTCGCGGAACCCGCCGAACATCGTGTCGAGCGCCGCGACGAACGTCTGCACGTCGCTGAGGAACTGCCCACCGAGGATCTTGGTCATCGTGCTGCTGACGAGCTGGACACCCAAGCCGAACACCTTGAGGCCGGCGCGCCCGCTCGCCTTCGCCGGCGCCGTGAGCAGCCGGATGAAACGGCCGTCGAGGAAGCTGCCGAGCCGGTTCGGTGCGTCGAGGAAGTCGAGCGCGGACCGGGACGGCGGGGTGTCGACGATGATGAGGTCCCAGCCGTCCGGGGAGGCGTCGGCCTGGGCCTTCAGCTGGCCCAGCTTCTCCATCGCCATGTACTCCTGCGTGCCCGCGAAGGACGAGCTGACCGCCTGGTAGAACGGGTTGGCGAGGATCTGCTCCGCCTTGCCGGGGTCGGCGTGGGCGACGACGACCTCGTCGAAGGTCCGCTTCATGTCGAGCATCATCGCGTCGAGGGAACCGCCCTTCGACAGGTCGAGGCCGGCCACCGGCCGCGGGGTGTTGTCGAGCTCGGTGAGGCCGAGGGCCTGGGCGAGGCGCCGCGCGGGGTCGATCGTCAGGACGACGACCCTGCGTCCGGCCTCGGCGGCGCGCAGGCCGAGCGCAGCAGCCACCGTCGTCTTGCCCACCCCGCCCGCGCCGGTGCACACGACGATCTCCACACCGGGGTCGGCGATCATCGCGTCGACGTCGAGCCGGGGCGCAGCCTGGGTGGCCCTGACGTGCGCGGTCGTGTGGACCGGCGTCTCGTCGGTCGTCTGGCTGGGCCGGCTCATCGGACGAGGCCCAATCCCTCGAGCTCGTCCCACAGGATGTCGGCGAGCTCACGCACCGACCCGGGGTCGACGCCTCCGGGCAGGGCGGGCAGGAGCAGCAGCGGCAGGCCGGACTCCTGGAGGAGCGCGAGCTGCTCACGCTCGAGGTCGACCCGGTGTGCGTGGTCGTAGGCCTCCTCGAGCAGGCCGTCGACGAGCTCCGGCGACACCGTGACGCCCGCATCGGCGAGCTGTGCGGTGATCGACGGCTTGTGCAGGCGACCATTGCGGGCCTGGCCGAGGGCCAGGTCGTCGAGGAGCGGCTCCCGCACCATGTTGACGACGATGGTGCCGACGCGCAGGTTCTTCGACTCCAGCTCGCGGACGGCCTCGAGGGTTTCCTGCACCGGCATCTCCTCGAGGAGCGTGACGACGTGGACGAGCGTCTGGTCGCTCTCGAGCAGCTGCGTGATGGAACCGGCCTGGCTGTGGATCGGGCCGACGCGCGCGAGGTCGGCGACCTCCGAGTTGACGCTGAGGAAGCGGCCGATGCGGCCTGTGGGCGGTGCGTCCATGACGATGGCGTCGTATGCCGCTGGGCCGGCTCCCCGGTGCCGGCCGTCCTTGCGGCGTCGGTTGGCCTCGTAGAGCTTGCCGATGAGCAGGACGTCCCGGACGCCGGGCGCGATCGTCGTCGCGAAGTCGATGGCCCCGAACTTCTCGAGGAGCTTGCCCGCCCGCCCGAGCTTGTAGAACAGCTGCAGGTACTCGAGGAGTGCGGCCTTGGCGTCGACGGACAGTCCGACGATCTCGCCGCCGGACTTCATGCGGGCGATCCGGGTCTCCTCGGTGCCGAGGGGCGGCACGTCGAACGTCTGGCTGATGCCCTGCCGGCCCTCGACCTCGGCGAGCAGGATCCTCTTCGGTGGAGTCGCCGGACGGCAGGCGAGCGCGATCGCGAGGGCTGCCGCGACCGTCGTCTTGCCCGTGCCGCCCTTGCCCGTGACGACGTGCAGGCGGGCACGTTCCCACTCCAGGGCGCCGATCGCCCGAGAGCGCGCGCTCATCGTCGTCACACCCGCACTCTATTGCGGCGTCACCGTCGGCACGCCCACTCGGGGTGGATGTCACAAGCGGTGCACCGGGGTCCCGGTGTCGCATGCACGCGGAGGACAGCCACCGTCGGCAACCCGGTTGCCGCCGTGGCCTCAGCTCGGGGTGCCGATGTCGTCGAGAGCCTTGAGGACGTGCGGCCAGGCCGGGGACTGCGGGTCGATGACGGAGTAGTGGCCGGCTTCCGGCACGACGTCGAGTCTGACGTCGGCGCCGAGCCGCTGGGCCTCACGGAGATAGGCGTCGGTGACGGCGACCGGCACCTCGCGGTCGAGGACGCCGTGGACGAGGCGCACCGGAACGCGCGGCGGCAGGCCGCTCATCGGGTCTGCGGCCCGCCACGCCTCCGACTCGACCTCGGGACTGCCCAGGAAGGCGCGCGCGGCATCTGCCCCGAGGTGGAGCCGGTCGGTCGCCGAGAGGTCGACGCAGCCGGCCAGCACGACGACGCCGGTGAGGAGATCGGCCCATGGCTGGTTCGCGGCCCAGGCCACGAGGTGACCGCCTGCGGAGTGCCCCATGAGCAGGAGCGGCCCCGGCAGGTCGCGGTCGGCGGCGACGGCGGCCACCAGCGCGGCCAGGTCCTCGAAGGTGCCCGGCCAGCCGCCGCCCGGCATCTCGGCGCGGCGGTACTCCCCGACCGCGACGTGCCAGCCGGCCTCCGCCAGTCCCGCTGCCTGCGCCGCGGTGTGGGACCGGTCGTACTCCGCGCGCCAGAAGCCGCCGTGCACCACGAGAACCGTCGCTCGGCGGATTCCCGGGCCGCTCGAGTGGGGGGACGGAGGGCGGGAGGAGGGGAACCGCACGTCATAGACCTGGGCCGGCCCAGCGGCATACGGCCTCGTGTCGTGCGGCGGCGGCGCGGGACGGCTCAGGACGTCGTCGGCGTGCGGGTCCCGCTCCCTGGTCATGCGGTCATGGTGCCAGTGCGAGCCTGAGTAGGGTGAGGCCCATGACCACGTGGGAGTACCTCACCGCACCTCTGCTCATCCACAACACGAAGCAGATCCTCGACAACTTCGGCGCGGACGGCTGGGAGCTCGTCCAGGTCGTGCCCGGACCCGACGGGACGAGCCTTGTCGCCTACTTCAAGCGTCCGAAGGGCTGATGACCGATGTCTGCTGGTAGGTCTGCCGTCGAGGACCGCCTCGCCGAGCTCGGGCTCACCGTCCCCGACGTCGTGCCACCCGTCGCGGCCTACGTGCCGGCGTTGCGCAACGGCGACCTCGTCTACACCTCCGGCCAGCTGCCGATGAAGGACGGCGCGCTGCAGGCCACCGGGAAGGTCGGGGCCGACGGTGGAGTCGACCCCGACGCCGCGAAGGAGCTGGCCGCTCTGTGCGCCCTCAACGCGATCGCCGCGGTGAAGTCCGTCGTCGGCGACCTCGACCGGGTGACCCAGGTCGTCAAGGTCGTCGGGTTCGTCGCGAGCGACCCCGGCTTCACCGGCCAGCCCGGGGTCATCAACGGCGCGAGCGAGCTGCTCGGCACGGCCTTCGGGGACCGGGGCGCCCACGCCCGCAGTGCCGTCGGCGTCGCCTCGCTGCCGCTCGACGCGCCGGTCGAGGTCGAGATCGTCGTGTCGGTCGCCGACTGACCAGCGGCATGCCCTCAGCTGTCGACCCTCCGACACCCGGTTCGCGTGCCCCGACACCCGGGGATCGCCCGGCGCGACACTTCCCCCTCACCAAGGTCAGCGGTCTGGGCGACCTCGCCCTCCGCTGGCTGGGCGGCGAGCGGTGGGACGAGGCGAGGCCTCGGCAGGCGAGCACAGTGATGCTCGTCCGTGACGGCGAGCGGGGCCCCGAGGTCTTCATGCTCAAGCGCGTCTCCGGGATGGCGTTCGCGCCGAGCATGCATGTCTTCCCCGGGGGCGGCGTCGACCCGCGCGACGGGGAGTCCGGGCTGCCGTGGGCGGGTCCGACGCCGGAGGAGTGGGCGGAGCGGATGGGGTGCACGCCGGCCGAGGCGCAGATGTATGTCGTGGCCGCGATCCGGGAGGTCTTCGAGGAGGTCGGCGTGCTGTTGGCCGGCTCCTCCGCGAGTGGCCCACTCGTCGACCCGCACGACGAGACGTGGGCCGGAGTCCGCGAACGGCTGGTCACTCGGGAGCTGTCCCTCGCGGAGGTGCTCGTCGAGCGGCGCCTCGTGCTGCGCTCGGACCTCATCGTGGCCAAGGCGCACTGGCTCACCCCGGTCTTCGAGCCGAGACGGTTCGACACGTGGTTCTTCGCCGCGGTGATGCCGGAGCACCAGGTCGCCGACGGGGAGACGAGCGAGGCGGAGACCGCAGAGTGGGTCGTCCCGGAGGACCTGCTCGAGGAGTATGCCGCTGGGCAGGCTTCCCTGCTCCCGCCGACCCTCGTGTGGGTGGAGCAGGTCGGCGCCGCGGCTCGTGCTGCCGACTTCGTGTCGCACAACGACGACCTGCCGCTGATCATGCCGGAGATCGTCGAGACCCCGGACGGTCCGGCCATGCGGATCGACATCTGATGCGCACGACGGTGGAGTGAGCACGGTGGAGGTGTCGGCGTGGAGGTGATGGTGTGAAGGGTGTGGAGGCGGACCCGGGCTGGAGCGGTGGCGCGACGAGCGATCGGGCGACGTGCGTGTTGTGCCCGAACCCGTCACCGATGACACTCGACGGGACGAACACGTGGATCCTGGCGGAGCCCGGCTCCTCGGAGGCCGTCGTCATCGACCCGGGACCGCTTGACGAGGCGCACCTGGCCCGGGTCATCGACCGCGTCGAGGAGGGCGGACGACGAGTGGCGTTGACCCTGCTCACGCACGGGCACCTCGACCACGCCGAGTCCGCGGACCGGTTCCACGAGCTGACCGGGGCCCCCGTGCGGGCCTTCGGGCGCGGACACGACGACGTTGCGCCTGGCGAGGTCATCCGCGTTGGCGGGCTCGAGCTCGTCGCCGTGGCGACGCCCGGCCACACGGGCGACTCCTACTCCTTCCTCGTCCCCGCCGACACGGCCCTGCTCACCGGTGACACCGTCCTCGGCCGCGGGACGACCGTGGTCGCCTGGCCGGACGGGCACCTCGAGTCCTACCTCGAGTCGCTCCAGCGCATCGAGGCGATGACCCGCACCGGACAGGTGGCGAGCATCCTGCCGGGGCACGGGCCCTTCGTCGAGGATGCGGCAGCGACGGTGACCTTCTATCTCAGGCACCGGGCCGAGCGGCTCGAGCAGGTGCGTGCGGCGCTCGCCGCGGGTGACACGACAGCGCGAGAGGTCGTCGAGCGGGTGTACGCAGACGTGCCGCGCAGCGTGTGGGGAGCAGCCGAGATGTCGGTTCAGGCACAGCTCGCCTACCTGCGCGAACGCCCCTCCGGCGGCGCCCTCACACACTGACCCCTCTCACGGGTCAGTGTCGCTCGGTGAACGGGAACCGACACTGACCTGCGGGACGGGTCAGTGTCGCTCGGTGAACGGGAACCGACACTGACCTGCGGGACGGGTCAGTGTCGCTCGGTGAACGGGAACCGACACTGACCTGCGGGACGGGTCAGTGTCGCTCGGTGAACGGGAACCGACACTGACCTGCGGGACGGGTCA